>JAPKMS010000405.1 GCA_026645775.1 Anaerolineae bacterium | reverse complement strand
GCGGCCACCATCCACGCCACCGGCCGCGGGTCCGGCGTGAGGACGTCGTATACGAAGGTATTAAACCAGCTATTCTCGACCGCCCAGGCGATCTGGCCGGTTGTGGCCAGGGCCGCCAGGACAAACCAGGTGCGGAGGGAGAGGCGTCTTTGGCTCATGCTATCTCCGTTTGTCGCAGGAACGCGTTGCCTACACCGTCTGGAGGATGCCCTGCAGCGGGATCGACACCCAGTCCGGCCGGTTGTTGAGCTCGTAGCCCAGCTCATACACCGCCTTCTCCACCAGATAGACATCCAGCAGGAGCTTGAGCGCATCCGGGGTGCTGGGGAGGAAGGTCGCGCCATCCACGATTTCCAGATACGTCTTCAGATACGCGACCGAGACCCAGAGGTGCCAGAAACGCGCCCAATATTCAAGGTTGGGCGGCGGCGCGCCGTCCTGGTCCAGGCTGAAATAGGCGGCGTAGGCGGCGTAGTGGAAGGAACGAAGCATCCCAGCCACGTCCTGCAGGGGCGAACGCTTCATCCGCCGCTCGCTGAGCGGCCGCGCCGGCTCGCCCTCGAAGTCGATGATCATGAAGTCTGCGCCGGTGTAGAGCACCTGCCCCAGGTGGTAGTCGCCGTGGATGCGCGAGCGGGCCGCGTGAATCGGCTGCGCCAGCAGGACATCGAAGCGCGCCGCGATCTGCGCCTCCAGCGCCAACACCCGGCGCGCATCGGGCCGGCCGGCCTCGGGCAACGTATCGAACCGCGCTCGCAACAACGCCATGATCCGGTCGGTCAGCTCGCGCATGCTCCGGTGCAGGGTGTCCTGGAACTCGGCCGTGAACGGCTCGGGGGCGAAGACGGGGTCCGCGGGGGCGGAGGCCAGCGCGAGATGCAGCTCGGCGGTGCGCCGCCCCAACAGCCGCGCCGATGTTAGGTACGCGCCGATGCGCTGTTCGGCCTCAGCCGGGATGTCGCTGCGGATTAGCTCCAGCAGCGGCGCGTTGGACATCGGCAGGGCGGCCAGGTCCATTTCGTCCCACTCCCGCGCGGCCGCAAAGTAGTCGGCCAGCGAATCGAGCGTGTAGCGCCACGCGTCCCCGCGGTTGCGCACGAACCCTTGCAGCAGCGCCAGCGTGATCGGCTGCCCGCCGGCCGGCTCGCGGCGGCGGAACTCCAGCGCCCCGGCGACCGGCGGCACGTTGCCGAACGCCGTATTCTCGGTGATGAATTGGCCGATCTCCTGATCCGGGTTGATGCCGACTTCCAGGCGCCGATACAGCTTCAGGATGAGCTGCTCGCCGAAACGGATCGATGTATTGCTCTGCTCGACCCCGAGCACGGCCGGCGGCAGCACCTGGGACGCATCGCCGCGCAGGTGCGGCAACGCACGGGTCGCCGTGGCCACCACATCGCCGCTATGCCCGCCATACTGCCGGTGTTCAACGATCGCCGTCAGCAGCGCCTGGCAAAAATCCGGGTTCCAGACGGCATCGTAGAGGATGCCATTGTCCCCACCCGTGCGCAGCGCGGCGATCACGGCCGCGGGTCGCTCCCCGCGGAATGTCTCCGCTGCTCCGCCGGCCATGAAAGCCGTCGGCAGCACGTAGGTATCCGGCTCGCCCGCGGTGTAGTCCACCCGCATCAGGACGAGATAGGCCATCGGAAGGATGGGGATCGTCTCGACGACCCGGATGCCGCGAATGGTGCGGGTCTTGGCGCCGAACCAACGCCGCGGCATCAGGTACTGGGGCAGCGCGGCCTCCAGCACCGCCACAGCGGCGCCCTCGAAGACGCGCTCCCACGCGCCTGACACTTCAAGTTCAGGGACATCCGGCAGAGGAGCAGTGCGGTTGGCTTGATCGGACATCGCGATTCTTCCTTCTTCCTGGCAGTGCAGAGGTAGCAAATTGCGGATCGTGCAGGGGGGATTATAGCAGGACGTAACACCTTCGCACAAAGTCAATGCCGTGATATACTCTGCGCCGAAAGGAGCAATGATCAGGTGGTTGCAAACCACCCCTGAACATGAGAAGCCGCCTCAGCGGCTTAAGCGGCGTGCACAAACAGCGGCTGCAGCCGCTTCTCGCTGTGAGAACAGGGATGTCGCATCCCAGGCCCGTGTATGCTTCAAACCACCGCCACCCTCATCGCTCGCGCAACCCTCGGCCCGGCCCAGGAGATCGTCCTGCACGCGCCGGAATTGGCGCGCGCACTCGCACCGGGCCAGGCGGTGCTGGTGAAGTGCGGCTGGGGGCTGGATCCGTACCTGCGCCGCACGTTTTACCCGGTCGCCATCGACGATGAGACCTGGACGGTGCGCGTGCCGCCGGGCGGTGATTGGGGCCACGCCTGGCTGCGCGCCGCGCCGGTGGGGACGCAGATCGATTGCCTGGGGCCGGTCGGGGTCGGTTACCTGGTGCCGCCCGGCGTGCGTAACGTGCTCTGCGTCGGCGTGGGCGAGGAGGCCTGGTCGCTGCTGCCGGTGGTGGCGTTGGCCGAGGCGCGCGGCTTATCGGTGGCGCTGGCGATGGAGGCTCGCACGGCCCGCGAGCTGATCCCCCCGGCGCGGCTGCCCGCGGCCGTGGAGTATCACGCGATCACGGCGGACGGCGGCAGCACCGCCGGTCAGTGGGCCGATCTGCTCGCCGGCCTGCTCGGCTGGGCGGATGCGGCGGTGACAGCCGCGCCGCTGGCGTTCTACAGCCAACTGGCCGCGGCCGTGAGGGGCGTACGCTACGACATCAGCCGGGGCTTCGCCCAGGCCCTTTACCCCGCGACGTTTCTCTGCGGCACGGGCGCGTGCCAGTCATGCGTGGCGGATGTGGCCGGCGGCCGCCGTCGCGTTTGTCTGCGCGGGCCGGTGTTCGATTTGGCGGATGTGGTGACTTGAAGCTGGAAGCTGGAAACTGAGGGATCCCCTGATCCCTGATCCCTGACACCTGATCCCTGACCCATGATTGAACTCGCACCCCACAACAAACTGGGCCTCGCCCTGGCCTCGCCCCTCATCGCCGGCAGCGGCGCGGTGGGTTACGCTGACGCGTGGCCGCCGGGCGTGACGCCCGATCTGTTCGGCGCGATCATCACGCCGCCGATCACGTGGCGGCCGCGACGCGGACTGGCCGCCGCGCGATTGGCGGAGGCGCCCGGGGGCTTCGTGTTGACAACGGGCGATCACAATCCCGGCTACCGGCGGGTGCTACAAGATCACGATGGCGCCTGGCGACGGTTGGGCGTGCCGGTGATCGTTGCGCTGGCCGCCAGCACGCCGGAGGATTGGGGGCGGCTGGCTGCGTCCCTGGACGAAGAGTCCGGCGCAGCCGGGTTGGAGCTGCAACTGCCGCAGATCGCCCACCGCAACGACGCGGCGGCCTGGATCGGCGCGGCACGGCGGTCCTCGACGCTCCCCCTCCTGGTCAAGCTGCCCACGTCGCGCGCGGTTGCGCTCGCGTCCACCTGTGCCAGCGCCGGCGCCGACGCCCTGGTGATCGGCACAGCGCCAATGGCGGCCGGACTGACGCCGGATGGCGGCCTGGTCGAAGGGCCGGTGGCAGGACCGGTGGCGTTCCCATTTACACTGTATGCATTACGCGCGGTGGGCGCTCTGAACCTGGGGGTGCCGCTGGTGGCGGCGGGAGGCATCACGCGGCCGGAAGATGCCCGGGCCTGTTTCGCCGCGGGCGCGGTCGCCGTTCAGGTGCGCAGCCTGGCGTGGCTTGATCCAGGGGCGGTGCGGCAGTTGACCCGAGAATGGGACGCGGACGAGCGCGGAACAACGCGGAGGGTTGGGCTTTCCGCTCTCAATTCCGGCCGTTGATCAGGTTGACGACCATGCTGATGATCACGCGCTTCTCCGCGGGCTCGCTGACCGCGATGAGCAGGGCGATCGCCACCAGGGCGTTGTCCGCGATGCGGCGGGTTCCGTCGGCGCGGCGAAGCATGGCGTTCTTCTCCATGAACCACAGGAACAGCGCGGCCGCGATGCGCTTGTTGCCGTCCACGAAGCTGTGATTCTTCACCAGGAAGTACAGCAAATGCGCGGCCTTCTCCTCGGGGCTCGGATAGAGGTCATGCCCGTCGAAGGTCTGCAGGATCGCGTTGAGCGAGCTGTGCAGGCTGTCGTCCTTCTCCAGCCCGAACAGGTCGGACGCGCCGAACTTCTCGCGCAACTGGGCGATGACCCCGCGCGCCTCGTCGTAGCTGATGCCGACCGCCAGGCCCGCGTGCGTTGCCTGCGCCGCCACCCGCTGATGGTCATAATCGTCCAGGAGATCCAGCGCATAGGCGTAATCCGTCACCACCCGCAGCAGCGCGGCCGCCTCGTCCGCCGAGACCGGGCTCGCTTCCAGCGCGTGCTCCACCAGCCGCAGCGACTGCCGCAGCTCCGCCAGCCGGCGCGCGTTGGCCGAGTAGCCGCGCACCAGGTGGTCGCGCAGCACCCCGGTGGCCCAGATGCGAAACTGCGTGCCGCGACGGGAGTTGACGCGGTAGCCGACGGAGAGGATCGCGTCCAGGTTGAAGTATTCGACCTGATAGGTCTTGCCGTCAGCGGCAGTATGTGCAAAAAATGCACTTACTGAATCTCGTTCCAACTCACCCTGGGCGAAGATGTTGCGCAGGTGCTTGGTGATCACCGAGCGTTCCTTTTGGAAAAGCTCGGCAATCTGCACCTGCGTTAGCCAGAGTGTCTCGCCACTCAGGCGTACGTCCAACGTCGCTGTGCCGCCTGGCTGCTGATAGATGACAATTTCCCCACCTACGCCATTCTTCAGTGTGTCGATCGACATGGCTGACCTCCCCGAAAAAACCGCTCAGGACGCTCCACTTCGGTTGAATGGGTACCTTTCTGTCACAGGTTCTTACAAAGCTACCCCGACAGCAAACGCGAGCGCGTACAGCACCGCCAACTGCGCGGCGCCGGCCAGCGTCTTGTTGAGCGCCGGGCCCAGCACCGTGCGCACGGCGCGGAGCTGCGCCAGGGCAAGCTGCAGCGTGAGCACCGTCATCATGACCCAGGGCGTCATGCCGAAACCGAGCCACATCACCACGGGCACCGCGTACGCGACGGCCAGCAGCAGCATGTACTCGATCCGTGCGCCGCGGCGGCCCAACAGCACCGCCAGGGTCCGCTTGCCGGCTGCCCGGTCGGTGTCCGCGTCGCGGATGTTGTTCACCACCAGGATATTGGTGATCAGGCAGCCCATCGCCACGCCGCCCAGCCAGGCGGCCGGGGTCACCGCGCCCACCTGGACGTAATACGTCCCCACCACCGCGATCAGCCCGAAGAAGACAAAGGTGCCGAGGTCGCCCAGCCCGTAGTAGCCGAATGGCGCGGGGCCGATGGTGTAGGCCATCGCCGCCAGGATCGAGAGGACGCCCACAATCAGGATCGGCCAGCCGCCGAGCGCGATCAGGTAGACGCCGCAGAGCGCAGCCAGCCCGAAGACGATGATCATGCCGGTCTTCACCTGTCGCGGCGTGAGCAGCCCGGCGGTGGTGACGCGCGTCGGGCCGACGCGGCCCACCTGGTCGGCGCCGCGGTGGAAGTCGCCCAGGTCGTTGGCGAAGTTGGAGCCGATCTGGATCAGCAGCGCGGCGACCAGCGCGGCCAGCGCGGCCAGCGGCCGGAACGCGCCGGCCTGGATCGCCAATCCCGTGCCCAGGATCACCGGCGCGACCGAGGCGGGCAGGGTGCGCGGTCGGCTGGCCATAAGCCAGGCCTGCCGCCGGCTGATGGGCGCAGAAGCGGGTGTCGGTGATTCCATCTGCTATACCTTCCGGCCGAAAAAGTAAAGCGCCGTGCTGCCGTATTGACGGCGGTCGAGCAGCGTCAGGTTGACCACACCGGGCTCCGTCCACTCCTTGGGGAAGATTTGGACGATCGCCCGGCCGTCCGCCGTGAACAATTCAGGGTGTGCGTCGACGGCAGCCAGCGCACGCAGCCACAAGCCCTGGTATTGCGGCGGCGCGATGTAGATCACGTCGAACGGCTGCTGCACGGGGCGTTCGAGATAGGCGAAGGCGTCTCCGCCGATGACCACCCCGCGCTCAGCCAGGCCGAGCGTCTCCAGGTTGCCGCGCAGCGTGCGCAGCGCTACACGGTCGCGCTCACAGAAAACAGCCTGCGCCGCTCCGCGGCTCAGCGCCTCGATGCCAACGGCCCCGGTGCCGCCGAACAAGTCCAGGTAGCGCCGGTCCGTCACCAACTCCTGCGAGGTCAGGATGCTGAACAGCGCCGATTTGACCCGATCGGTGATCGGCCGGGTGCTGTCGCCCGGCACCGCCGCCAGGGTCCGGCCCTTTGCCGTGCCCGCGATCACACGCATTCTTTGCTCTCCATGCACATTGCGCCAGCGCCTATGCGCGGCGGATCAGGGTGCGGTAGACAGGCGTATCCTGGCCGCCGAACCGATACTTGTAGTCTTCGTTGCCCTGCAGGAAGTCGAAATGCGTGCGGCCCAGCGCGATCGCGTGTTCGATCAACTGCGCCAGCAGGACCCAACCGGGGCTGAGCTGCGGCACAGCAGCCGCATCATACCCGGAGTTGTACACCAGGATGTCGCCGCCGTAGTCGAAACAGAAATAGGTCGCCGCGGGGCGGCCGCCGATGTCGAGAAACGAGAGCTGCAGCCAGCCGCGCGCGGCCGATTCCTGGGCCATGGCGCGGAAGTAGGCCTGCATCTCCTCGGTCATGAAGGTATGTTTGGCTGCCTTGCTCTGCCGGTGCAGGGCGATGAAGTCTTCCACCGCCGCGGCCACCTCAGGGCCGGCGGTGACGAAGCGCAGGGCCGCATCAGGCGCCTCGCGTTCGATGCGGCGCAGCTTGCGGCGGATCTCGTGGCGCTCCTTCTTATCCAGGCGGCCCAGGTAGAGCTCCCAGCCATCCGGGAATTCGGGCGTGGGGTATTCGTCGGGGCGAGGCAGCACGATCTTGGGACAGACGTCCTCCTGTGTCACCGCGGCCGACCAACCCGCAGCCGTGGCCATCTCAACGAGCCGTGTGTGCGCCAATGACGGGGCTGGCTGGTTGCACAAGTCCACCGCATCCCAAGCCGGCGCCTCAGGGCCTGCCAACCAGGTCAGGAAGGCCGCGTAAACCGCCTCCTCCTGGCCCGCTTCCACGATGAAATCCAGGTAATCGGACACTTCGATGCAACCCACAACGTAGAGCGTCGTCATCTCGCCCTCGCGGACGCTGTACAAGGGCAGGATGCCGACCAGCCGACCAGCTTGGTGCGCGGCCAGAATGGTGAGCGGCCCGCGTTGGCTCCCCAGATGGCGCCACCACGTGGTCTGCCATTCCCAGGTCAGAAAGATGGTATCGAATCGACTGCGCTGCAGGAGCGCATTCCACTCCTCCCGCAACGCCTCGAATCCCGTCTCATCTCGATAGAGTGTCAGTTCCATGCTTAACCTTTCAGTCGTCTATGTGCAACCCCGCCGCGGGACGCGCTGCGATCCGGGCGACCCGCGAGAAGGTTGTTGGGCATCGATGGATGCTACTTGCGATTGAGCCACCACGCCAGGAGCACCAGGCCGAGCGCACCCAGGATGATCGGGAGCAGCCTCGTCAGCGATGGCAGTTGCAGCCCGTTGAGCAGCCCGGGCTGCGTGGCGGCTGTGGTGCGCTGGGGGGAGTTTTGGGCCACCGGCGTGCCGGCATAGAGCAGTGCGACCGGAGCCACCGCGACGTGCGTGACATCGGGGCTGACCGCCGCCTGCGGGGCCGCTTGCTCGCCGGACAAGGCGCGCGGGCCCGGAATCGCAGCCGCGGCTGCGGGCGCCGAGGCTGCGGCCAGCTCCGCAGGATATGCGCCGGCGGTGCACGCCCACATGCGGACATCATCGACAAACAGCGCGGTGCGGCCACCGGCGCCGTCGTTCAACGCGTTGAAATACACCGCAAAGCTCTGCCCCCCAAGGCCGATCACATCGAAGAGGTGCTGCTGCCACGTCTGCGCGTTCTCCAACACCCTCCAGGGCGTGGCCCAGAGGGCGCCATCCGGCTTCAACAACGAGAACTGCTGACGATCGGCGCCCGCCAACGACTCAGCCCAGGTATACGTCCAGAACTCGATGAGCACCCGCGGGCGCGCCCAGGGCACGGTGACCATTTGCCGGATCGATGAGTAGCTGTACAGGTTCTGGCCCTGCGTGCCGAGCTGTAGGGCGTAACCGGTGCGCGCAGGCGAGCTCACCCATTGTGCGGGCAGCAGGTTGGGGGCCGGCTGCCAGGGTGACACCCCGGCATCGAAGCCGCCGTTGCTGAGCAGCGGGACGCAGCCCGGCGACACAGCGGTGGGAAAGGGCGCCGCGCCGGTGGCCGTCGGCCCAGGCGTGGCCGCGGGCGTAGGGGCGGCATGCGTTGCCGTGGCAGTCGCCGCGGGGGCCGGCAGGCACGACGTCAGGCGCACATCATCGACGTAAAGGGCCGTGCGCCCGCCGACGCCATCGTTGTTGACGCTGAAGCTGACAAACACCGTCTGTCCCGCGAACATGGAGACGTTGAACGTCAACTGCGCCCACGCCGGATTGTTGGTCTGCACCTGCCAGGGCACGAACAGCAGCCCGCCGGATGCGTTCAGCAAGGCGACTTGCTGGTAATCGGCGCCCGCGCCCGCCTGCGACTGCGGGTAAACCCACACGTCGAGCAGCACCTGCGGATAGCCGGTGGGCACATTGACGAGTTGGCGCACCGTGGTGAGGCTGTTCAAGTTCAGGTCCAGCGAACCCAGCTTAAGGGCATAGGGCGCGCTGCGGGCCGGGCTGCCGACCGGCGCGGCGCCCGCCGAATCGCCCACCACCTGCCAGCTTGCCAGCCCGCCATCGAACTTCCCGTCTGCCAACGCCTCGATGCAGGCAGGGGTGGCGGTGGCCGTGGATGTGGCCGCCACGAGCGTGCCGGCGGGTGTCAGGGTCGGCGTGCTTCCGCTGCCGGTGCAGGTTGCCAGCGAGACATCATCTAGAAACATGGCGGCGACGCCGCCCAACCCGTCGTTGTACACGTTGAAGTAGAGCTGCACCGTTTGGCCGCGCCAGGGCGTCAAGTCGAAGCTGATCTGGTTCCACAGGCGGCTGTCGTTGTGCGAGTACCACGGCTTGGCCAGGATCACGCTGCCGGACGCGTTCAATAGCACCATTTCCATGTAGTCCGTGGTGGGCGCCGAGGTCGTCATGGCGTAGAACCAGAAGGAAAGCGTCACTTGCGCGGGGGTGGCGGGGATGCTCACCATCTGGCGCGCCGAGGAGAAGCTCGTCTGGTTGCCACCGGAGGTGATGCCCAACGCCAGCGCACGATAACCGCTATGCCGGGTGTAGGTCACATATTCCGGCATCACCGGGCTGGCGCCCAACTGCCACACGCCGCCGGTCTCAAAACCGCCATCGGTCAACAACTCGGTGCAGCCGTCGGCTTGCGCGGGCGAAACCGAGAAGCCCGCCAGCGTCGTCAACGCCAGACACAGCCCGATCAGGAGTCGCCACACAGCATTCATTTGAGACCTCTCCGCTTTCCAACCAGGTTACACATTGTAGCTTCTACGCGGCAAATTGTATCATGAACACCGCGCCAGGGCAATTGACCCCGCGGCAGCGCCCATGCTATAATGCCGCTCGCCTATGAACGACACGCCATCCAACCCGCTCGACCTGGCTATCGTCATCGTTAATTACAACACATCGGCGCTGCTGCGCGATTGTCTGCGCTCGGTCTTCGCCAGCACCGGCGGCCTGCGTCTGGCTGTCTGTGTCGTAGACAACGCCTCGCCCGATGACAGCGTCGCCGTGGTGCGCGCCGAGTTCCCCGCGGTACGCGTCATCGCCAACCGGCAGAACGCGGGCTATCCGGCTGCGAACAACCAGGGCCTGCGTGCGTTCGGCTTTGGCGTCGACCCCACGCCGGGCCTGGCAGATCTGCCCCGGTTCGCGCTCCTCCTCAACCCCGACACCGTGCTGCCCCCGGCTGCGTTGAGCGAGATGCTTGCCTTCATGGCCAGCCATCCACGGGCCGGAGCGGCCGGTCCCAAGCTGGTGCGGCGGGATGGCTCGCTGGATAAGGCGTGCCGGCGCTCGTTCCCCACACCCACTACTTCGCTGTATCATCTCTTGAAGCTCGACAGACTGTTCCCGCACAGCTCGCGCTTTGCGCGGTACGACCTGTCCTATTTGAGCCCGGATCTCGTCACCCCCGTTGATGCCATTGTCGGTGCGTTTATGCTGGTGCGCGGCGAGGCGATCGCCCAAGCCGGGCTGTTGGACGAGACGTTCTTCATGTACGGCGAGGACCTGGATTGGGCCAAGCGCATCACCGATGCCGGCTGGGAGGTGTGGTATAACCCCCAGGTGACGGTGTTGCACATCAAAGAGGCGGCCAGCCGCCACTCCTACAAGGCACGGGTCGAGTTCTACCGGGCCATGACCATTTTTTACAACAAGCACTATCGGGCAACAACGCCCCTCTGGCTTGACTGGCTGATCCGAGGCGGCGTGTGGTTCTTCGGCGGCCTGGATCTCTTCATGCGCCGTCTGCGCGGCCAGTATCGTAACCCGGCAGGGCAAGCTCAAGGGGCGCCACGATGAGACGCTCAAGGTTCCTGTTCATCCTCAGCCTCATGCTGGTCGACGCAGTCATGTGCGCGCTGGCATTTTTCAGCGCGTACATGATCCGGGTCTGGACGCGCGGGGCAGAGATCGGCGCGTTTACGGATTACTTACCGCTGGCCGGCATCCAGGTTGTCAACACGCTGGCGGTGTTCTTCTTCTATAAATTCTACCATCGACGCCACGCGGCGCTGTTGGTGGATGAGGTGTATCGGCTGTTCGGCGCCGTGACGGTGGCGACGCTGATCACCATTGCTTTCATCTCGTTCGTGCTGCGCGATACGCTGCAATACCAGCGGTCAATGATCGTGTTTGCCTGGGCGCTGACCATCGTCACGGTGACCGTGGGCCGGGTGATCCACGGCCGCATCCATCGGATCTTGCAGCGCCGCGGGATTGGCGCCGAGCGTGTGCTGATCGTGGGCACGGGCGAAGTAGGCCGCATGATCCTGCAGAAAATCCAGCACACGCCTGGGCTGGGGTATCAGGTGGTCGGCTTTGCAGATGCCAGCTATGATGCATCCGGCCGGGCCAGCGTCCCCGCGCTGTCGGCGCCGCCGGCCAAGGTGATGGGGCTGCCGGTGTGGGGCACGGTCGACGAACTGCCACAGATCATCGAGAGCCACGGCATCGCTGAAGTCATCATCGGCCTGCCCGAATCCACGCATGAGGAGTTGGTCGGCATCGTCTCCCAGTGCGAACGCGAGAAGGTCAGCATCCGCGTCTTCCCAGACGTCTTCCAGATCATGGCGTCCGAGGTCACCATCAGCGACCTGGGTGGGCTGCCGCTGCTGACCATCCGCGACGTCGCCTTGCGCGGCTGGAAGCTCACCCTGAAGCGGGCGGTGGACATGGCTTTCTCGGGCGCCTTCCTGCTGGCCGCCGCGCCGCTGATGATGCTGACCGCGCTGGCCATCAAGCTCGACTCCCCCGGCCCGGTCTTCTTTGCCCAGGAGCGCATGGGACTGGATGCCAAACCGTTTAAGATGCTTAAATTCCGCTCGATGGGCGCCGATGCCGAACGCTTTGGCCCCGGCTGGACCACTAAGAACGACCCGCGCCGAACGCGCGTCGGCGCCTTTATCCGCAAGACCTCCATCGACGAATTCCCGCAATTCATCAACGTGCTCATGGGCGACATGAGCGTGGTCGGCCCCCGCCCCGAGCAGCCGGCCTATGTCGAACAATTCCGCCAAAGCATCCCCCGCTACATGGAGCGGCACCGCGAGAAGGCCGGCGTCACCGGCTGGGCCCAGGTCAACGGCCTGCGCGGCGACACCTCCATCGCCGAGCGCACCAAGTACGACCTATGGTATATCGAGAATTGGTCCCTGTGGCTCGACTTCAAGATTATCTTGCGCACGGCGTTCAAATCCTTCATGGACAAAGCCGCCTATTGAGGCTGGCTGCAGACGAGCGCCCCCCAGACTGCGCCGTAAGCGCGCCGGCGCCAGGCGATCGTCTGGCCTCTTTTTGACACCTCCCCCCCTTCATGCTATCATTGCACATACTGCTTTAGCACTCTCCTATCGAGAGTGCTAATCCAAGGAACACAAGGGCGATGATCAATGAGATGACGCTGCGGCGCCAGGCTGTGTTGGGCCTGGTGATCCGCTCTTACAGCGAAAAAGGCCAGCCGGTCGGCTCCAAATCGTTCGTGGAGACCTACGGGCTGGGCATCAGCGCGGCTACCATCCGCAACGAGATGGCCGCGCTGGAGGAGATGGGGTATCTCACCCATCCGCACACCTCCGCCGGGCGCATCCCCACCGAGCAGGGCTATCGCTATTTTGTGGAATACCTGGTGGGCGAGACCGAGCTCCCCATGCCCGAGCAGTTGATGATCCGCCACCAATTCCACCAGGCGCGCGTCGAATTGGATCAGTGGGTGCGGCTGGCGGTCGCCGTCCTGGCGCACACGACGCGCAAGGCCGCGCTGGCCACTTCCCCGCGCTCGTTCCAGAGCAAATTCAAGCATCTGGAGCTCATCAGCCTGCGCGACACCGTCGTACTCATGGTGTTGGTGTTGATGGGCGGCACGGTGAAGCAGCAGATGCTGACCCTGGATGAACCGGTGGAACAGGAGACGCTGAGCCGGCTGTCCAACCAGCTCAACGAGCAATTCAAAGGCCTCACCGCCGGCCAGATCAACACCCTGGCCGCTGAGCTGCCCGCGCTGGGCCGCCAGGTGGCCCGCATCATCGGCCAGGCGATCGCTTCTGTGGACGGACAGGCCGAAGAGCACCTGTATCGCGACGGACTGATCCACATCCTGGACGAGCCAGAGTTCTCTGAGGGCGACCAGGTGCGCCAGATGGTGCAGACGCTGGAAGGCCCCTCGCTGGCCACGATCGTCACCGCGGCCGCGCAGCCGCTGGAGATCGGCGGCGTGCAGGTCTTGATCGGCGGCGAGGGACGCTGGAACGAATTTTCTGACCTGGCCCTGATCTTGTCGCGTTACGGCGTGGAGGGCGGGGCCAGCGGCCTGCTGGGCGTGATTGGCCCGCTGCGGATGACGTATGACCGCACCATCGGCGCCGTGCGCCTCGTTTCGCGCCTGATGAGCGACCTGGTCAGCGAGTGGTACGAGTAGAAACCGCCCGGACGCGGCCCCGCGTCGCAAAGGCGCAAGGGGTCGCGTCCGGTTTGTAAGGAGTCACAAGCACCTTATGTCCGATATCGAGCAATCCATCCAACCAGAACCGGCCGCGGAGATCCCGCCGGCCGCCGATTTCACGGTGGCCCAACTGCAAGCCGCGCTGGCCCAGGCCCAAGCGCAGGCCGCTGAATACCTGGACAACTGGCGGCGCGCCGTGGCCGACATGAGCAACGCCCGCAAGCGCATGCAGCGCGAGCAGGAAGAATATCGATCCACTGCGACGGCGCGCGTGCTGGAGGCCTTCCTCCCCGTCGTGGACGACATCGACCGGGCGATCGCTGCGATGCCGGCAGACCAGGGCGCCAACGACTGGGTAAACGGGTTCCGGATGATCCAGCGCAAGCTCTACGGCGTGCTGGAAGCCGAAGGCGTCACGTTTATCCCGACCGAAGGCCAGGTTTTCGATCCCGCACTGCACTATGCCGTCACGCACGAAGAGGCCGCAGGATTCGAAGACGGCCAGGTGATCGCCGAGTTGGCCCGCGGTTACAAGCTGAGCGACAGGGTATTGCGGCCCGCCATGGTCAGAGTGGCAAAAGGCTAAAGATAGGGAGCGGGGACCGGGAATTTGGGGCTGGAATCGAAACCTTCAGCACGTAAATCCCCCCTAATCCCCCAAAATCGCAATTCTCACACAAGGAGTGTTTTTCTATGAGCAAAATCGTCGGTATTGATCTGGGCACCACCAACTCGGTGGTTGCCGTGATGGAAGGCGGGGAGCCGGTGGTGATCCCGAGCGCGGAAGGCTCGCGGCTGTTCCCGTCGGTGGTGGCCGTTAACCCGAAAAACAATGAACGGATGGTGGGCCAGGTGGCGCGCCGCCAGTCGATTACGAATCCTGACAGCACGATCTTCTCCGTCAAGCGCTTGATGGGCCGGCGCTACACCGATCCTGAGGTGGCAAAGGCGCGCAAGATCCTGCCCTACAAGATCGTCGAACACTCAAACGGCGACGCGTGGGTGGCGATGGGCGGCAAGGATTACAGCCCGCCCGAAATTTCCGCCATGATCCTGCAGAAGATCAAGACCGATGCCGAGGCATACCTGGGCGAGCCGGTCACCGAGGCGGTCATCACCGTGCCGGCGTACTTCAACGACAGCCAGCGCCAGGCCACCAAGGACGCCGGCAAGATCGCTGGCCTCGATGTCAAGCGCATCATCAACGAGCCGACCGCCAGCGCGCTCGCTTATGGCCTGGACAAGAAAGTCGATCAGAAGATCGCGGTCTATGACCTGGGCGGCGGCACCTTCGACATCTCCATCCTGGACGTGGGCGAGGGCGTGTTCCAGGTGCTCAGCACCAACGGCGACACCTTCCTGGGCGGTGATGACTTCGATCAGCGCATCATCAACTGGGTCGCCGACGAGTTCAAGCGCGAGCAGGGGATCGACCTGCGCAGCGATCGCATGGCTTTGCAGCGCCTGAAGGAAGCGGCCGAGAAGGCCAAGATCGAGCTTTCGACGGTGATGCAGACCGAAATCAATCTACCCTTCGTGACCGCCGATGCCAGCGGTCCCAAGCACCTGCAGATGAACCTGACCCGCGCCAAGCTGGAACAGCTCACCGGCGACCTCATCGCACGCACCATCGAACCGTGCAAGCGCGCGCTCGAAGATGCCAAACTTCAGCCCAGCGCCGTGGCTGAGGTGGTGTTGGTCGGCGGCATGAGCCGGATGCCCGCGGTGCAGGAAGCCGTGCGCAAGTACTTCGGCCGCGAGCCACACAAGGGCGTCAACCCGGATGAAGTCGTCGCCATCGGCGCAGCGATTCAAGCCGGCGTGTTGGGCGGCCAGGTGAAGGACATCCTGCTGCTGGATGTGACGCCGCTGTCGCTGTCCATCGAGACGTTGGGCGGTGTGGCGACGCCGATGATCGAGCGCAACAGCACCATCCCCACCAAGAAATCGCAGATCTTCTCCACTGCCAGCGATATGCAAACCGAGGTGGAGATTGTCGTGACCCAGGGCGAGCGCCCGATGGCGCGCGACAACAAGCTGCTGGGCAACTTCCGGCTCACCGGCATCCCGGCCGCGCCGCGCGGCGTCCCACAGATCGAAGTTACTTTCGACATCGACGCCGATGGCATCCTGCACGTGAGCGCCAAAGACAAGGCGACCGGCCGCGAGCAGGGCATCAAAATCACCGCCTCCAGTGGCCTGGCCAAAGACCAGGTAGACCAGATGGTGAAGGATGCTGAACGCCATGCTGAAGAGGACCGCAAACGCAAAGAAGATATCGAGGCGCGCAACAAAGCCGACAACGCCCACTACCAGGTGCAGAAGTTCCTCCAGGACAACGGCGACAAGCTGTCCGACGCCGACAAACAGGCCCTCCAGGCCGAAATGGACATCCTGAAGGCCGCGCTGGACCGTAACGCTGATGCCGACGAGTTGGAGAAGGGGACGAATAAGCTGATGGACGAGTGGCAGAAGGTCGGCGCCAAGATGTATCAACAGTCCGGCCCGCAGACACCACCGCCCGGTGGCAATCCCTTCGGCGGCGGAGCACAGGGTGGCCCCAGCGACGGCGGCGAGGATGTGGTGGACGGCGAGTACCGGAAGGTCTAACACGTGCCCCGGAACGGTGACACGCGGGCCAGGTAACAAGCCACGGTATCCTCTCAATTTGTAGGGGCTTGCCATCGCGTGCCTGGCAAAGTGCCAGGCACTTTGCCCCCGGACTATTGAGAAGCTGCAAGCCATGTGCCGGCGCAAATCAGGCTCCCACGGGAGTCGGGTTTGCGCCGGCATTTTTGCATCACAGGATTAATGAATTTTATTCAACATGATCTAAATCTAATTCAAGCCTCTTGACAAAAAATCAAGTCAGTGCTACAGTCAGACATGGTTTCTCCAAAGTACGCATGGGAGCTATATGATGTATCCAACTCCATCCAAATGTCCGGCGTGTGGCGAAGGACTGGTCGTGGCCCGGCTCAGTTGCCCCGCGTGCGACACGGCCGTTGAAGGCCGCTTTCAGTTCAGCCGCTTAGAAGCCTTAGGGCCCGAACAGCGCGCCTTCGTGGAGCTTTTCGTCCGCTGCGAGGGCAAGTTGAACTGGGTTGCGCAAGAGTTGAAGCTGTCGTACCCCACGGTGCGCAGCCGGCTGGACGACGCGATCCGGGCGATGGGTTACGAGGTGCGCGATCTGCCCCCCGCCGAGGAAAAGGCTCGCGCAGCCGAACAACGCCAGGTGATCCTGGATGACCTGGCCGCCGGCAAGATCACCTCCGCCGCGGCGATCAAACAGTTGCAGGGGTTATGATAGAGGCAGCAAGATGAGTGACCATATCAGCTATCCAGCGGAAGGGATCAGTCACCTGGTGATCGGGACTATGGCGCCGGATGCAACTGTGCGCGGCACGCCCGGCGCCACCGCGATCCAGATCACCTACGCGGCGGCCGATGGACAGGCGGAGCCGCAGTTCATCCCCGAAGGCCGCACAACCCGCTTCACCGGGAGCGTGGTGCGGCTGGTGGCGCCCGACACCCTGGCCGTGACCATCAAGGAAGCGCTGGGGGATCTGCGGGTGCAGGGGCTGGCCGGTGATCTCAGCCTCGAAGCCGTGCACGGCGATCTGCGGCTGGAGGCGCTGGCCGGGAAGACGCTGCTCCTGCGCGCCGACGCCGATGTGCGCGCCGAGGGGGTCGGTGAGCTGCACCTGCTGGGCACGTGCGACGGAGACCTGCGCTTCAGCGGCGGACGGCTGGCCGTCGACGCCGTGACCGGCGATGTGCGGTTGAATGGCACGGGCGATATACGCCTGGGCCGCGTGCATGGCGATCTCTCGGCCGAGAAAGTCGGCGGGACACTGCAAATCGGCAGCGCCGACGGTGACGCGCGCTTGAGCGAAGTGACCGGTATGGCGACCCTGGCCGCTCTGGCGGGCGATCTTCGCGCCGCCGGTCTGGCGGGTGGGCTCTCGGCGGCCCAGGTGCGCGGCGATGGGGTGTTGTACGGTCCCTTCGCCCACGCCCAAAGCTATACGGTTTCGGCCCATGGCGATCTCCACGTACATCTGCCCGATGATGCCGATGTGCGGCTCTCGGTGCGCGCGACCGGGCGGGTCCGCTCCGACGTCCCCTTGACGCCTGCCAACGATGGGACACCCGCTTTTTCGGCCACGGTGGGTCAGGGGGCAAGCCAGATCACTTTGAACGGCCGCGGCGATTTGCGGATCACGCGCGCCGGCACAGCCGATGCAATCCCGCATTCAGAGCGCGCTGCGCATAATCCTGGGCCGACCCACCCCGCGGCTGATCTGAGCGGCTTGGGCGAGCGAATCCGCCAACAGGTCACAGCATCGCTGGCTTCGGCGGGCATCAATGTGGATACGGGCGAGGTGAACTGGAGCCGGCGCGGCTTCCGTGCGGCCCGCCCGTCCGCGCCGCCGACACCGCCGCCCCCGGCGGAGCGTTCCAAGAAGGCGGCCACGGCCACGGCCGATGAACAGCTTGCGATCCTGAAAATGGTGGAAGCGGGCAAAATCACGCCAGAAGAGGCCGAATCCTTGCTGAGAGCGTTGGAGGCCTGACGATGGCCGTGTACGTCTTTGGGCGCACCGATGCTGCACGCGATGGTCCGCAGCCGTTCGATCCCGGCCGCCACATGCGCCAGGTGGCTGATCTGGTAGGCCAGGTGTTCGCGGATGAGCTGGACGCGCGCGGCCGGAGCGCGCTGCGCGATATGGCGTTCGCCGGACGGCTCAGCCCCTACCTGGGCGGACTGATCAGCCAGGCGCTGTTCAGCGACTATGTGTCGGGCTACGTCTGGACAGAGAATGGCCATGTCATCGGCAACGTCAGCCTGCAGCCCGTCGATCAGGGCGGCCTGCGCTGGCGGATCAGCAACGTGGCGGTGGCGCCAGAACATCGCGGCCGCGGCATCGCAAAGGCGCTGATGGCCGAGACCTTGCACGAGGTTGCCCGGCACGGCGGCAGTTGGGCGCTGCTGCAGGTCCGCGCGGATAACCCGGTCGCTCATCAGCTCTACCTCGGCCTGGGGTTCACCGATGTGTGCCGCGAGGGGGTCTGGCGCCTGCCGATGAGGCCCAATCCGCTGCCCCCGCTCAATCCCGCCGTGCCGCTGGAACCGCTGCGCACGCTGACCGGCGCGGAATGGTGGGAGCTCGCCCGAGCGGCCCGGCCGCCGCTGGCGCAATGGGCCGAACCGCTTGATGCTGGCCGCTATCGGCTGGGGCCGGCTAAAGTGGCCGGCGAATGGCTGGCCCGGTGGGCCGGGTTCTGTCGCGTTGAGCGCTGGGCGGCCTGGCAGGGCCAGCAGTTAATGGGCGTCGTGGAAAGCGTGGCCAACCTGGCCGGCAGCACCGACACGCTGCGGTTCGCCGTGCTTCCCCAAGCACGCGGCACACTGGAGCACAGCCTGGTGGTGCGCGGCCTGCATTCATTGGCCGGACCGAGCTGGCGGCCTGTCCTGGTTGAACACAGCGGTGATCACAGCGAAGGTGTCGCCGCACTGGGGGCCGCCGGATTTCGCATCCAGCGCGACCTGGTGACGATGCGCCGCGCGATAACGCCGGCCGATAAACGGTGAGGAGTGGCTTTATGGCAACCCCTGAAGAACGCATGAAAATCCTGAAGATGATCTCGGAAAAGCAGATCACAGCCGAGGAAGGCGCCCGGCTGTTGGAGACGCTGCGCGAGCCGCAAGGCCGGCCGGACACTGCCAAGGCGCGTTGGCTGCGCATCCGGGTCACCGATCGGGCCACCGGCCGCGCCAAGGTCAATGTCAGCATCCCCACCGGCCTGGTGGACGTGGGCCTGAAGATGGGCGCGCGCTTCGCGCCCGAAATGGCCGGTATGGACACCAGCGCCATTCAACAGGCGATCAAAGATGGCATCCAGGGCCGCATCGTCGAAGTGGAAAATGACGAGGAGAATGAGCGCGTCGAAATCTTTATGGAGTGAGGGCGCTGGCCCAGCGACGAGAGGGGCGCGACTTTTCGCTGCGGGCAGCGTATTGAGGATGAAGGTTGAGCAGACTGCTCAACGACATCGCCGGAGGTAACATATCATGCGTTTTCTGATGCGTGTTCTGATCAATGCGGCGGCGCTGTGGGCCGCTAGCCGACTGGTGCCGGGCATCACCCACGAGGGCGGCTGGACGACGTTATTGCTCGTCGCGTTGGTATTTGGCGTCGTCAATGCCGTCATCCGGCCGATCTTAGCGCTTCTGACGTGCCCGTTGCAGATTCTGACCCTGGGCCTCTTCACCCTGGTGCTGAACGCGATCCTCTTGTTGATCACCGGCGGGCTGTCGCAAGCCCTGGGGCTGGGCTTTTACGTCAACGGCTTCTGGGCCGCATTCCTGGGCGGTCTGGTGATCAGCATCGTCAGCATCCTGCTCTCTGCTTTCGTGCGCGATGACAGCGAATCACGCCGGTAGCCGCACCCCTTCGTCAAACCGACACAGCGCAACGGCGAGCACACCACTTGGTGCGCTCGCCGTTGCCTTTCAGAGCACAGATCCAGACGGCTCCACCGGTTCCTGTCCGCACGCAGGCCCGAAACAGCGGGCCCTGCGACCCGCATCCCTATTTCCGGATGCGCTCCAGCCGCTGCCGTGCGTACACCGCCGCGCCTAACAAGGCGGCATTATCGCCCAGGCTGGCCGGCACGATCTTCACGTCCCGCGCCCCGCGCTTGTTGATGAAGTTCTGGTAGGCCACCCGGCGGATCGGCTCCAGGAATTCATCGCCGAACGCCTCAACCACGCCGCCACCCAGGATCACCATCTCAGGATCCACGAAGTTAACTGCGGATGCGATCCCCAGGCCCAGGTAGAACTGGACGCGTCCGAGCACTTCGGCCACCAGGGTATCGCCTCGCCGCAGTGCCTCCACCAGCGCGCCGCTTGTCAGCCGGCCCTTGTCATCGGCTTTCAGCAGCTCGGGGATCACGCTCTCCCGCCCGGCTTTGATGCCTGCCTGGATGTCCCGCTCGATGGCTGTGCGGCTGGCCACCGCCTCCAGACAGCCGCGGTTGCCGCAGCCGCAGTAGGGGCCATCGGCCAACACGATCGTATGACCGATCTCCGCCGCGGCCCGCCGCCAGCCCTGCCAGAGCTCGCCGTTCAAGATCAACCCGCCCCCGATGCCGGTGCCCACGAATATGCCGACGACGTGTTGGTGTCCTTGGCCTGCGCCCAGCGCGAACTCACCCAAGGTGCCCAGGTCCACATCGTTGGCGATGAAGGCCGGCACGTTCAGCGCATCGCCCAACATCTTCGCCAGCGGCACGTTATCCCACCCCGGCATGTTCGGCGTATGCAGCACCACACCGCTATCCGGGTCCAGCGGGCCGGGCGCGCCCGATCCCAGGGCCAGAATATCATCGGGTTCCAGGCCGGCCGCCTTCACCGCCTCGCGCACGCTCTTCAAAACGCGCTCGACCACCACCGCCGGCCCGCCTTCCGGCTTGGTTGCACGCTTCACCGTAGCCAGGATCTGCCCATTCGGCGCCACCACGCCGGCCAATACCTTGGTGCCCCCCAGGTCCACGCCGACGACAGGCTTTTCTGAATCACTTTTGCCCATGATACCCCCCTTGTTGAAGGTTGAGGCTAAGGTTAAGAAGAAACGCCCTGGCCATGCAGCCATTATACAATCAGCCGAAGCGAGAACAAAACGCGCAAAGGCCGCAGCCCTCTCGGGGTGCGGCCTTTGCAACTCATCTCTCGCGTTCGCTATCAGGAACTCCGAATCTAGTGCCTCGTCAGGTTAGATTTTGCACCGACATGCCTGGCACGTAAAGTCTAACTTAACACGGTACTAGCAGCTTTAGCCGATCCTGAGTTCTCGGAGCCGTGTATCAGACCGGCTGAAGCCTGAATTCCAGATGTATTTGGAATTCCTGTGTCCTCGATTAGCTCAATACGCCTCTTACCTCACGCCACCTGGCGCAGCATCGGCCGGAACTTGTATCCGTACAAAATCTGTCCCTCGTCGCCATCCTGGCTCAGCTTGCGAGTCACCATCTCCACCGGCATACCGATCTTCACATCTTCAGTATCGACATCCGTCAACTGGGCGGTGATCATCGGGCCTTCGGCCAGCTTCACCAACGCCATCGTGTAGGGCGCGTATTCCTCAAACCCTGCCGGCGCGCTGTACATGGTCGTGAAGGAGTAGATCTCCCCACGGCCGCTGAGGTTGGTCCAGCTCTGCTTCTGCTCAGCGCAGTGCGGGCAGACGTCACGCGGGGGGAAGATGGTGTTGCCGCATGCGTTACAGACCTCGGCTTTCAAACTATAACGCTGCTGGCGGGTCCGCCAATTGCGTGGAATAGACATAGGTAGATCCTCCTAAACATTCACCCAGGAATGAGCTGTTGTTCTTCGCTCAAACGGAGGCATTGTAACGCGCTTCACCTTCCAAAAGCTATCAGGATTGTTTCCAGGAGCCCGCAAGGGGCCGCTGATAGGTTTTGACAGGCGAAGGAGTGAATCAACGAATACGCTCACGCTGCGCCCAGGATATGAGTAATCACGGTGGCGCCGCTGCCGCCGATATTCTGCGCCATGCCGACCGTCGCACCGCTAACCTGGTTAGCACCGGCCGCGCCGGTGAGTTGCTCCACCACTTCGATGACCTGGTAGATGCCGGTGGCGCCTACGGGATGCCCCCGCGACTTCAGGCCGCCCATGGTGCTGATGGGCAGGCGACCGTGGATGCCGATTTCGCCCTCCGAGGCCATGTACACACCCGCGCCGCGCGGCGCAAAGCCCGCGCCCTCCAACGACAGCGCCGCCATGATGCTGAACGCATCATGCGCCTCGAACAGGTGGATGTCGGCCGGGGTCATGCGCGCCTGGGCATACGCTTTCTGGCTGGAAACTGTCACCGCATCCAGGGCCAGTGGATCGCGGCGGTCATGGATGGCGAGGCTGTCGATCGCGACGGCGGAGGCCAGGATCCGGGCCTTGACCTTGGAGCGATACAGCTCGGCCGGAGCCAGCACCACACAGGCGGCGCCATCGCACACCGGGCTGGAATCCATCAGGTTGACCGGGTCGGCGATCATGCCCGCTTTGAGGTAGGTGGCCTCGGTAATCGGGCTGCGGAACATCGCGTACGGATTATTGGCGCCATTGCGGTGCGCGTTGACCGCGAACCCCGCAAAGTACTCTTTCTTGATGTCGAACTGGTACATGTAGCGGCGCATCAGCAGGGCGTTCAGGCCCACAAAGCTGATGCCCTGGCTCACCTCGTACTCCTGATCTGCGGCCGAGGCCAGCCCGGAAGTCACTTCATCGCCGACTGCGTCGGTCATCTTTTCCACGCCGCACACCAGCACCACATCGTGCATCCCGCTGGCAACGGCCATCAAACCCACCCGCAGGGCGGCGGCGCCCGAGGCGCACGCGGCCTCGATCTTCATCGCCTCGATGCCGCGCAGACCGACGAAGTCGGCCAGCAGCGCGCCCACGTGCTGTTGCCCGCCCAGCTCGCCGGAAAGCATATTGCCCACGTACAGGGCGTCGGCAGTTTCGATGCCGGCATCCCGCATCGCGGCCATGATCGCATCATGGCCCAGGTGGCGCAACGACTTGCCCCAGTGCTCCTCAACCGGCGTCTGGCCGATACCGATAATGGCTACATCTCGCATATTTTCACCCTATCACTTCATCTGCAGCTTATGCCGATATCGCACATACGTCGCGTAATCGATCACTTTGCGGCGGGCGATATAGTCCTGGGTTTGCGGCGCCCGGTTCTGGATCTCGGTGATGCGGTCGGTCACGCGGATCGAGAAGGCATCGGAGCCCGCGCCGGAACCGAAGGAAACCATGAAAATGCGATCGCCCGGCTTGGCAATATCCAGGATCGCGGTCAGGCCGATCAACGATGAGCCGGCGTAGGTATTGCCGATCACGGGCACCAACAACCCGGTCTTAAGTTGCTCGGTGGTGAAGCCCAGGATCTGCGCGGCCCGCTGCGGAAACTTGGTGTTGGGCTGGTGCAGCACAACATAGTTGTAATCCGCCGGCACGGTGCCCAACTCCGCCATCAGCCGCCGGCCGGCGGTGGTGACGTGCTCGAAATAGGCCGGCTCACCGGTGAAGCGGTGGCCGTGGCTCGGATAGTGGGCATACGCCCGGCGCCAGAAATCCGGCGTGTCGGTGACGTGCGACAACGAGGCCTCATACACCGCCGCACTTTCCGCCGCCGGCCCGATGAGGAACGCCGCGCCGCCCGAGGCCGCCGTATATTCCAGCGCATCGCCTGGCCGGGCCTGCGCGGTGTCCATGCCGATGGCCAGCACGTACCGGCCCATGCCCGAGCCAACAATGCCCATCCCCATCACGATGGCCTCGCTGCCGGCCTTGCAGGCAAATTCCAGGTCGGCGGCCTGCACGCTGGGCGCCGCGCCGATGGCCTCGGCCACGATGGTCGATGTCGGCTTCACCGCGTATGGATGTGACTCGCTGCCCACCCACACGGCGCGAATCTCGCTCGGGTCAATCCGGGCGCGCTCCAGTGCATTGCGCGCGGCCTCGACGGACATGCTCAGCGTGTCCTCGTCCAGGCCGGCCACCGCCTTCTCTTTGATCGGCAGCCCGCCCGAGCCGTCCGTCCACACGCGAGCGACCTCGCTGGCCGGCAAACGATAGCGCGGCACGTACGCGCCGTATCCGACAATCCCAACATCACGATCTGGTTTCAACATGAAACTTTACTCCTGAACAACAATCACACGAAATAGAACGACCCCGGATCTAATGTTTGTCACGCGCGACCCACCCGGAGTTCTGCCAGCAGTTCTCGGGCGCGTTCTGCGCGAATCTGATGCTCGGCCACCATCGCGGCCGCCAGGCGGTCGACTTCGTCAGCCTGGGCGCCCGCAACGATCGCGATCTGCCGGGCGTGCAACGCCATGTGCCCGCGCTGGATGCCCTCGGTGGCCAGCGCCCGGATGGCGGCCAGGTTTTGCGCCAGGCCCACCGAGGCAATGATCTCGGCCAGCTCGCGCGCGGTCTGCACACCCATGATTTGCAACGCCAGCCGCGCCAGGGGGTGCACCCGAGTAGCCCCACCGACGATCCCGACCGCCAACGGCAGTTCGACGCTGCCGATCAGCGCGGGACCGGCGCCCGGATCGCCTGGGGCGAAAGACCATGTGGAGAGGGACCGATAGCTGCCAGTGCGCGCGGCGTACGCGTGTGCGCCCGCCTCGATGGCCCGCCAGTCGTTGCCGGTGGCAAGCACCACGGCATCCACACCGTTCATGATGCCTTTGTTGTGCGTGGCCGCCCGATAGGGGTCCACGGCCGCCAGCGCATACGCCTCAACAATCCGCTGAGCCACCAACTCGCCGGGAAACTCGGCCGTCTCCAGCGCCGCGGCCGGCACCACGCAGCGTGCGCGGGCCAGGCGCCGGTCTGCCAGGTTAGACAGGATGCGCAGGTTGACGCGGCCGCCCGACATCTCCTGCACCAACGGCGCCAACGCCTCACAGGCGGTGTTCACCATATTCGCGCCCATGGCATCCCGACAATCGTAAATCAAATGGACAACCAGCAGCGGACCGACGGGGCTTTCGGGCAGGATGCGCACCTCGACATCGCGGGCGCCGCCATGCAGGCTGACGATCACGGGATCGGTGCTGTTGGCCAGGTCGATCAAGCGCTGCTTTTGGCTGTTGATGCGCGCGGCCGCGGCTTCGAGATTCGGCACCTCCAGCACCTGCATCTGGCCGATCATCAGCGCTTCAGTCGTCTCGGCATGAAAGCCGCCGCCCGCGCGGGCAAGGCGGGCCGCAAAGCTGGCGCCGGCCACCACTGAAGGCTCCTCGATCACCATCGGCACCAGGACGTCTCGGCCGTTGACGACGAAATTGGTGGCAACCCCAATCGGCAGCGCGTACGCGCCGACCACGTTTTCCACCATCTTGTCGGCCTGCTCCAGGGTCAACCCACCCGGCGCGGCCAGCAACGCCTCGGCGGCGGCGCTCTGTTCGGCCGACCACGCCGGCCACTCGGCCACGATTTGCCGGCGTTCGGACGGCGAGAGATTATAGAACCCACTGATGCGTGAGGATTGTGTCATAGTCACCTGATTGCCTGATTCGTTGGCGCTTTGCCCACAGAACTACCGGACTATAAAACCAATCCGCTATCAAAACCTATCAGGATTCAAGGTCCCAGGACGGAGAGTGGGAGGATAACGGCCGCGACGGGCCCAGTGAGCAGTTGTGGAAAGAGGCCAAGCAGCAACCCGCAGAAGACCAGAGCCGCACAGAGCAACGCCACACTATGCGATTCGCGCTCAACAGGCGCAAGGGGCAAGCTGCCGAAACATGCGCGGCCCGCGCGCACGCTGCCGAGGACCACCCCCAGCGCGCCGAACAGCAGCAGCAACGCCCAGCGTGGATCCTCCTCGGCCACTAACTGAAGGAGCGCCCAGCGCGATGAGAACTGCGCCGTCAACGGCAAGCCCGCCAGGCCAAACCCGCCGACGATCATCGCAATCACGGCCCACGGCAGCCGGGAGACCGCGCCCGAGACACGCTCCAGGCGATCGCTCGCCATGTAGTGGCGGATGGCCGCGGCGCCGGTGGCAAGGGTCAGCAACGAGAGCGTGCGGGTCAGCAGCAGCCAGATGGCGGTGGGCAACCCAGCCGTGCCGCGCAACCCTAACGCCACGATGAGGATCCCGTAATCATACAACGACGCATAGCCCACCAGGCGCCCCAGGCGACGCTGTGCAAAGGTCAGCACCCCGCCCAGCACCGCCGTGAATACGCCCAGCCACAACAGCCAGCGTGCGCTGTCCACCGCGGTGCTCAGCCAGGGATAGGTGACGAGGAAACGCTGCAGCAGGAACAACGTCACCGATTGGCCGCCGATCCACAAGAACGCGGCCACCACAGGCGGCGCCTGCCCGGCAACGGCAGGGATTGCCACGTGCAGCGGCGCGGGCTGCAACAACAGGACAAAGCCGGCGATCAGCAGCCAGCTCGCGACCCGATAAGCCGTGGTATCATCGGGATTGAGGGGCGCCTGGTCGATGTACCAGGCAGCCACGATGAACAACGGGATGGACAGCGTCGGGAAGAGCAACTGGCGCCAGGCGCCGTGGGTTTCGCCTGCGCGGCCGGCCTGGATGACAAACACCGACAGAATCGATACCAGCACGATGGCAAACGGCGCCAATGTTAACGGCTGCAACAACGCGGCCACGCTCCATAACGCCAGCAACGCCAGTCCGAAGGGATAAAACGTGCGGCCCTGGTAGGTGCGCCACACCAAGATAAAGGTGAGCGCCGCAGTGGCAAAGAGAAATACCAGGAGCGCGCGCGAAGCCGGTGTGATGTGCAGGGAGATGTCCTCCCAGACCACCGCCTGGCCCACGGCAACAATCCGACCGGCCAGCCTTGTCGGCGCATCCAACGGCAGATTCCACAAAGCGAACGCGACAAGGGCTGTAAGCGCGGCAGCCAGCAACGACGCCACCCATTCCAGGCGCCGCAACACATAAAGCGCCACCGCCGCAATCACAAGGATCGCGAGCAACAAGACCGGGCCCGTGATCATGTCGCCTCTCCATCAGATACTCGGGCCCTCAAGCCGTGGGCCAGAACCAGGTACGAGACTGCCAAACCAAGCAGCAATTGGCCGCCAAACATCATTCCCACCAGCATCCGGCGTTGCGTCAACGTAAACAGCAACAACTCGGCGCCCCCCAGGAAGGTCAGCAGGGACAGACCGGCATGCAACGGCTCCTCGTGCAGCGCCAGACCCAACAGCCCCATGAGCACCAGCCACAACAACGCGTCGCGGAACAGGGACTCGAGTTGGGGCAACTGCACGGATTCATGCACCAGGAAAAAAATCGCGGCCGCCAGGCCCACGGTCAGCGCCCGGAAGCTCGTCAACGAGGCCATGCGAGGCCAACGCGCCTCCCAGTGCACCAGCTCATGGGGCTTTGGACGCAATTGGCTTGCCGAGAGATACAGCATCACCGCGATTAAGCCGCCCACGATAATCTGCAACAACGCCCACTGCGTCGGGATGATCTGCGAAAACAGCAACGCCAGACCGATCGAGACCACCGTATAGCCCAATAACGCCACCCGCCAGTCGCGCGCGATCACGATGATGGCCGCGCCGGCGCCGGCTAGCAGCACGACCGGCAGCCCGATCAAGAGGCTCAGTTGGTGAAAGAGATCCGTCAGAGACATCGCCATCAACCCCGCAGCAGCACCCAGAGAATCAATGCAGCCACCGCCAGCCAGCCCAGGTAGCCTTCGCCCTCGCCCAAGGCCGCAAAGTAGTGCAGGCCGCTCGCCGCCACTCCCACCGCAAATAACACCATCTGATACAACCAATCGAGGCCGGCGATCGCAACGATGGCGCTCTGCCACCCGCGCATCTGGGCGAAGATCTGCTGACGCAGCGCGCCAAGGCCTGCGCCCAGCAGCGCCGACAGGACCAGCCCCACCCACACCGAACGCCGCGC
>JAPKMS010000044.1 GCA_026645775.1 Anaerolineae bacterium | reverse complement strand
GTGCCGGCCGGGGTGTACTACATCGCGTTCAGTGCGCCGGATGGCTATGTCTTCAGCCCGATAGACCAGGGGAGCGACGACGCCCGGGACAGCGATCCTGATCCTGCGGGCCAAACCGATCCCTTCACGGTGATCGCCGGCCAGGACGACCTGACGCGCGACGCGGGCCTCTCCCCCGTGGCCAACCTGGGCGACTTCGTCTGGCACGACCAGAATGGGGACGGCACGCAAGGCCCCGATGAGCCAGGCATCGAAGGTATCACGGTGAACCTGTACGACGCGGCCGGCGGCCTGGTGGAATCCATCGTCACCGCCGCGGATGGCAGCTACCTCTTTGAGCGGCTGACCCCCGGCGACTACTGCGTCGAGTTCGTAGCGCCGCAAGGCCTGGTCTTCACGCGGCCGGACCAGGGCGGTGACGACGCGCTGGACAGCGACGCGGCCCCGGCCACCGGCCGGGCCTGCACGACCCTCTCGCCCGGCGAGGACGACAGGACCGTGGACGCCGGCCTCGTGCCGCCCGGCGCGATCGGCGACTTCGTCTGGTATGACGCGGATGGCGACGGCGTCGAGGATGTGGGCGAGCCCGGCATCCCCAACGTCACGCTGAACCTGATCCGGGATGGCGTGGTGATCGCCAGCACCGTCACCGACGCGGACGGCGGCTACCTCTTCCCGAACCTGGCGCCCGGCGCCTACACGGTGGATGTCACCGACGTGTATGGCAAGCTGGCCCTCCTGAGGCACATCAGCGCAAACCAGAGCCTGCCCGAACCCTACACGCTCAACCTGGGGGTGGGCGAGATCAACAAGGACATTGACTTCGGCTACGTCCGCGACCCGGAAGCGGGCAAGGCGATCATCGGCGACACCGTCTGGTACGACGCTGACGGCGACGGCTTCCAGCAGCCTGGCGAGCTCGGCATCCCGGGCATCCAGGTGTGCGCCACGCCGGCTGTGGGCGGCGCCGCCCTCTGCGTCACCACCGACGCCAACGGCCGCTATCTGATCCAGGCGCCGGCCGGCACCTACAGCGTCGCGCCGACCAACCCGCCCGGCGGCTATACCGCCACCACCCCGGCGCCGCACCCGGTCATCGTGGTCGCGGGCCAACAGTACCTGGACGCGGACTTCGGCTACGACAGCCCGAACCTGGGCCGCATCGGCAACCTGCTGTTCCTGGACAGCCAGAATAACGGCGTCTTCGATGCGGGCGACCGCGCCTTCTCCGGCGTCAGCGTGGACCTGATCCGCGACACCGATGGGAACAAGCTGTGGAATCCGGGGGAGCCGATCATCGCCACCGTCACGACCGGCAGCCTGCTGGACGCCAACAACGGCAACTACCTGTTCACTGCCCCCACCGGCAATTACCTGGTGCACGTCAGCGACACCAACGCGGTGCTCACCGACTACGTCAAATCGCGGCTCGGCACGGCCGGCGCGGACAACAACAACCAGGCGGATCCCTACGCGGTCAGCCTGCCGGTCAGCGGATCGAACCTGACCGCCGACTTCGGCTACACGGGCAGCGGCGGCGGCTTCGGCGGGCCCGAAGGTGCGCTTGGCAACCAGGTGTGGATCGAGACGGACGGCGACGGCATCTTCGACCCCGAAGATAACGACTTCGGCCAGCCGGGCGTCACGGTGGAGTTGTACCAGGACGGCCAGCCGGTTGCCATGACGACCACCGGCGCCAGCGGCCGCTATGCGTTCCTGCGCCTGCCCGCGGGCACCTACAGCGTGCTCGTCAGCGACCTGGCGAACGTGCTGATCGGCTACAGCGTGACGAAGATCGGGCCGAACCCGGGCGGGGACAACAACAACCAGGCCCAGCCTTACGCGGTCCTCCTGCCCGAAAAAGGCTACAACCCGACGGCCGACTTCGGCTTTATCCTGCCCGGCGCTATCGGCGACTACGTCTGGTACGACACCAACGCCGACGGCACGCAGGATGTGGGCGAGCCCGGCCTCGGCAACGTGACGGTGGCCCTGTATCGCGACACCGGCAACGGTGTCTTCAACCCGGCCAGCGATGCCCTGGTGGGCATCGAGACGACCGGCGCGGACGGCGGCTACCTCTTCACCGAGCTGCCGCCCGGCGTCTACTTCGTGGATGTCACCGACCACAACGGCATGCTGAACGGCCTGGTGCACACCACCGGCCCGCAGAGCCAGCTCGACCCTACCCCGGCCATCACCCTGGCCTCGGGCCAGATCTACCGCGATGCGGATTTCGGCTACGTGGTCGTGCCGGTGACCGGCAGCGCCATCATCGGTGACACCGTCTGGTACGACGGCGACGGCGACGGCGTCCGCGATCCGGGCGAGCCGGGCATCCCCAGCGTGCAGGTGTGCGCGACCCCGCTGGGCGGCGGCGGCGCCCTCTGTGACGTGACCAACCAGGCCGGCCAATACCTGATCCAGGCGCCGGCCGGCACGTACACCGTGGCGCCGACGGATCCGCCTGCGGGCTACACGGCCACCACGCCGGCGCCCCACGGCCCCATCACGGTCAGCCCCGGCGACCAATACCTGGACGCGGACTTCGGCTACGACAGCCCGGCCCTGGGCAGCCTCGGCGGCACCGTCTGGCATGACACCGACCGCGACGGCCTGATTGATCCGACCGACCCGCGCATCCCGGGCGTCAGCGTTGATCTCTACCGTGACGTGGACGGAGACGGCCTGATTGATCCGGGCGAGCCGCTGATCGCAACCGTGACCTCCAACCAGAACGGCGACTACACCTTCGCCGGCCTGCTGCCGGGGGACTACCTGGTGATCGTATCCGACACGCAGAACGTTCTGGATGACTTCCAGCCGGGCCCGGTCGGCCCGAACCCCGGCCAGGACAACAACAACCAGGAGCAGCCGTACGCGGTCAGCCTGCCATCCGGCGGGACGGACACCACGGCGGACTTCGGCTACGTGCTCCCCGGCACCCACAACGTGGGGATCATCGGCAACCAGGTGTGGTATGAGGAGGACGGCAACGGCCTCTACAATCCCCGCACCGGAGACATCGGCATCGCGGGCGTGACCGTGGCGCTGTACCAGAACAACGTCCTGTTCGAGACGACCACCACCGGCGCGGGCGGCGACTACGTCTTCACCAGCCTGCCGGCGGGCAGCTACACCGTCCGGGTCACCGACTCCTTCAGCGCCCTGGCCAGCTATGTGCTCAGCGTGCTCGGCCCGAACCCCGGCCAGGATAACAACCACCAGGCCCAGCCGTACGCGATCAACCTATCGCCGGCCGGCATGAACATGACCGCGGACTTCGGTTACACGCGGCCCAGCGCCATCGGCGACTTCGTGTGGTACGACAGCAACCGAGATGGCGTCCAGGACGTCGGCGAGCCGGGCATCCCCAATGTCACCCTGAACCTGATCCGGGGCGGCGTTGTGGTCGCCAGCACCGTCACCGATGCCGACGGCGGCTACCTGTTCCCGAACCTGCCGCCCGGCGTTTACGTGGTGGATGTGACCGACCTGAACAGCAAGCTGACCAGCCTGACCCACCTGGTGGTGAACCAGAGCCAGCCGGATCCTACGGCGTCCATCAGCCTGGGCGCGGGCGAAGTCTACAAGGATGCTGACTTCGGCTACGTCAGGTTCCCGAACGTCGGCCGGGCGATCATCGGCGACACCGTCTGGTACGACGAGAACGGCGACGGCATCCAGCAGCCCGGCGAGATCGGCATCCCGGGCGTCCAGGTGTGCGCCACCCCGGTTGCGGGCGGCACGCCCCTCTGCGCCACCACCGACTCGAACGGCAACTATCGCATCGAGGCGCCGGCCGGCGCTTACAACGTCGCGCCGACCAACCCGCCCGGCGGCTACGCCGCGACAACAGCGATCCCGCACCCGGTCACGGTGACCGCGGGCCAGCAGTACCTGGACGCGGACTTCGGCTACGACTCGAACACCCTGCTGGGCGGTATCGGCAACCTGGTGTTCCTGGACGCCAACCGCGATGGCCGGTTCAGCCTCGGTGACTCGGCCCTTGCCGGCGTCAGCGTGGCCCTGATCCGCGACACGGACGGCAACCAGGTCTGGAACGCGGGCGAGCCGATCATCGGCACCACGACCACGTCAGGCATCCTGGACGTCAACATGGGCAACTACCTGTTCCCCGGCGTGCCGGGCGGCGCGTATCTGGTGCACGTCAGCGACACCAACGCGGTGCTGACGGACTATGTCAAGTCGCCCCTGGGCACGACGGGCGTTAACAACAACAACCAGGCCGATCCCTACCCAATCAACCTGGCCTCCGGCGGGTCCAACCTGACCGCGGACTTCGGCTACTACCGCACCGACCGCCCGAACGTGGGCGTGATCGGCAACCAGGTCTGGATCGGGACGGACGGGAACGGCCTCTTCAACCCGACCGCCACCGATATCGGCCAGGCCGGCGTGACCGTCGAGCTCTACAAGAGCGGCCTGCCGTATGCCCTGACCACCACCGGCGCGGGCGGCGACTACAGCTTCATCGGCCTGCCGGCCGGTGTCTACACCGTCACGGTGAGCGACGACTTCGGGGTGCTGACCAGCTACGTAGTCACCGCGCTGGGGCCGCAGCCCGGCCAGGACAACAACAACCAGAAGCAGCCGTACCAGGTGGCGCTGCCCACGGCCGGCTACAACCTGACCGCCGACTTCGGCTACATCAAACCTCGGAGCAGCATCGGCGACACCGTGTTCTTCGACGACAACCGCTCCGGCGCCCAGGAGACCGGCGAAGTGGGCATCCCGGGCATCGTGGTCAAGCTGTACACCGACGGCGCGGCCGCGTGCGATACCCTGGTGGGCAGCCAGACGACCGATACTAACGGCCGTTACCTGTTCGTCAACCTGTCGCCTGGTCACTACTGCGTGCAGGTGCAGGTATCCATAGACGACAACCCGTTCCTGACCGCCTTCGACTTCACGGCCGGCGCCAACCCGCACATGGTGAACCTGGCGGCAGACCAGAATTACCTGGACGCGGACTTCGGCTACGCCGGCAAGGGCACCATCCGCGGCCAGGTCTACTATGACTGGGACCGGAATCAAGTCAAGGGCCTGGGCGAAACAGAGATCGCCAATGTGGGTGTGTGCCTGTACGCGGACGCGAACCGCGATGGGATCAAGGATTCGCCCCAGTCGATCGCCTGCGACATCAGCGACACCCTCGGCAACTACTCCTTTGATAACCTGTTGCCGGGCGCCTACATCGTCGAGCAGACCGTCCCGGGCGGGCTCTTCAACTCGACGCCGATCCGGCTCAACCCTGTGCTGGTTGTCGTCCAGGGCGTGGGCCTCTCGGACAACAACAACTTCGGCGACCTGTTGAACGTACGGCTGGGCGACTTCGTCTGGATCGACACCGACAGCGACGGCATCCAGGATCCCGGCGAGACAACCGGCCTGAACGGGGTGCCGATCCACATCATCGGCGTCGATACCATCGGCCGGCCGGTCGATACCACCCTCTACACGACCGGTGGCGGCTACCTGAAGGGGGACCTGATCCCGGGGACCTACATCGCTTCGGCGCCCCTGGTGTTCAACGGCTACGCTCGCACGTCGCCCGAATCACGCACTACAACCCTGACGACCAGCTTCGTCGAAGACCTGACCCTGGACTTCGGCTACGCTTACCCGACGGGCCTGGAGGTGCAGCAGTTCGGCGCCTTCTCTGAGAACAGCCAGGTGCTGCTGACCTGGGCGATCCAGGGCTATGCACCCGATGGCTTCAACGTCTGGCGCGCGGACAACAGCAAGGGGCTCAACGCAGTGAACGTGACTGCGAAGCCGGTGCAGACGGCCGACGGGGTCAACTTCGAGTATCTGGATACCGATGTGACCGCGGGGCAGCCGTACTGGTACTGGCTGGAGAACCCGGCTGACGGCCAACGCTACGGCCCGGTCGAAGTCACGGCCCAGGCCGAGCCGGCCGCCCGCAAACGGACCTACGTACCGGTGATCATCCGCTGAGCGGCGGGCAATCACACGAGAAGCCGGACCTCTCCCCAGAGCATCCGGCTTCTCGGACCACACAACGGGGGGCATGACTCAACAGTCGTGCCCCCCGTTTTTTGCGCTATCGGCGTTTCCTGGGGTTACGTATCCAGCACCACCGTGACCTGGGCGCCGGCCGGGATGCCGTTCGAGTTGAGCGGCACTTCCACGATCCCCTCAGAGCGCACCAGGACGAAGATCAGATTCGATTTGCCGAACACCGGCACGGCCCACAGCTCCCCGCCCCGCTCCTCCAGGCGCACGCGCACGAAATCGGCGCGACCGCTGGCGGCCGGGATGTTGCGGTCCAGGCGCGCCGGCACGCTGTGGACAGGCAGCGGATCGGCGCCCATCAACAGGCGGATCGTGGGGGTGACGAACCGCTGAAAGATGTTGATGCAAGAAACCGGGTTGCCGGGCAGCCCGAACACCGGTTTGCCTTCGCACACCGCCAGGATGGTCGGCTTGCCGGGCCGGATCGCCACCCCGTGCACCAGCACGCCCGGCTGCCCCAGCCGGTTGATGGCGTTCGCTGTCAGATCGCGGTAGCTGACGGAACTGCCGGCCGTGATCACCACCCCATCCGACTCATCGAAAGCCTGGCGCATGAGCGCGTCCAGCGCGTCCGCGCGGTCAGGGGCGATGGGATAGTTCAGTGGAATGCCGCCGGCCCGCCGCACATAGCCGGCCAGCGTGTAGCTGTTGATGTCACGCACCTGGCCGGGGCCGGGCTCCTGATCGGGCGGCACCACCTCATCCCCCTGGCTGACGATGCCCACGCGGGGCTGTCGCGCGGCCCACACCTCGGTGATGCCCACCGCCAGCAGCCCGCCGATGTCTTGCGGCCGCAGGGTGTGGCCGGCCGACAACACCACCTCGCCGGCGCGCACATCTTCGCCCGGCTGGATGCAGCTTTCACCTGCGGCCACGGGCCGGTAGACCTCGATGGCGTAGGGCTCGAACCCCGGCTCCAGGGCCACACCGCCAAACATCGGTCCACCGGCGCGGTGCGTTTGCTCCACCATCACCACGGCGTCGGCGCCAGCGGGCACCATGCCCCCGGTATGCACCAGTGCGGCCTGGCCTGGCCCCAACGCGAACCCGGCCTGGGCGCCCATCGGCACCTCGGCCACCACATCCAAGTAGGCCGGCAGGCCCTGGGTGGCGCCGTGCGTGTCGACTGCGGCCACGGCGTAGCCGTCGACTGTGCTGCGCACAAAGGTCGGCAGCTCGTGGGGGGCAGTCGCAGCCTGAGCCAACACGCGATCCAGCGCGTCAGCGACTCGCACGCGCTCGCTGTGAACCATCGGCTTGAAACTGGCGAGAAAAATCTCCCAGGCCTCTTCGGCGGTGTGCAAGGTGAGAAACTCGGTCATAGCAGGGCCTATTCCTATCGATTGATGCGGGGGCATTCGGAGTTATAGCACGTCAGATAAAGTTTCGGCATTCGCGATCCGGAATCGAGGCTTCAGCCGGTTTTCCTGGGTCGCGAGCGCAACCGGCTAATCCTAAGTTCGACCGCACACTGTGGAGGCGAGGCATTCCGGCCAAAGGCCGCCGTTAATCACGCGCCATCTCGCGTTGCGGCGGACCGGCCTGGGAATGCCTCGCCCCGACTCAGAGACGTCATCGGGCCCCGAT
>JAPKMS010000404.1 GCA_026645775.1 Anaerolineae bacterium | reverse complement strand
CGGCGCGATCTGGCCGGCGGCGAACGCACCGCGCTCAACCCAATAGCAGTCGATCACCACGCCGCCGATCAGGCAGTCCCAACCGGCATCATCAATCAGGATCATCATCTGCCTCCGCACCGCCGCAACGCGCCGCGTAAAGAAAAAAACCGGCCCAGCGCCAGAAACACCCGCGCGGCAAACACGCTCAGCCCGCCTGAATCCGGGCTTGCGCCAGCCGGCAGTAGCCCGCGTCAATGTCTAGCAGGGTCGCCTGGCAGCCCAGTTGGCGGGCGGCGACGCCGACGGTGCCGGAGCCGGCAAACGGATCGAGCACGTGGCAGCCGGGGTAGCCGTAAAGGCGGATCAGCCGCTCGGCCAGCTCGACCGGGAACGGCGCGGGGTGGCCGATGCGCTGGGCGCTCTCGGGCGCAATGGCCCAGAGATCCTGCGTCAGCGCCAGGAACAGCTCACCGGGCAGGAACGGGCTATAGGTGCCCTTGGCATCCCGCTGCAAGGTACTCTCCGGCACGGCCAGTCTGCCGTCGGCCGTGTGCGCCACCAGGATCGCCTCGGTGCGGTCGCGCAGCGTCGGGTTGGTCGGCAGGCGGAACGAACCCCAGGTCGTCCGATTGCCGGTCGTGCCTTTGTCCCAGGTGATCTGACCGCGCAGGCCGAAGCCCAGCGCAGTCAGCAGGCCGGTCACCTGGGCGGCCCGCGGCTGCCAGGGGCTGCGACTGGCGCCGAACGGCACGACCACGGCGAGGCGACCGCCAGGGACCAGGACCTGCTGGCAGTTGGCGAACACCGTGCGCAAGAGCGCCAGGTAGTCCTCTGCCGGCAGGTCGTCGTGGTAGCCGTTGTAGTTGACGCCGACGTTGTAAGGCGGCGAGGTGATCACCAGGTGCGCCGAGTTGAGTGCGACGTGGCGCAGCAGCTGCCGGCTGTCGGCGCAGATGACGCGGCAGCCTGTTACGCCTTGTTGTGCCGTTGGTACGCCTTGTTGTGACGTTGTTACGGCAGCCAGGCTCTCGGCCGCCAGCTCGCGCAGCGTCGTGATCAAATCAACTTCCTGGTAAAAGGTGGGCAGGAACCCGCTGTCCAGCAGATCAGCGCGCGCGGCCTGGCCAGCGGCTGAGTGAGCGTTGAGCGCGCGCACGGCGTCGGCCTGATCGGCTGGCGGATAAGTAGCCGCCAGCCAGCGCGCGATGCTGGCCTTGACTGCGGCTGCGCGCGCGGCCGGCAGCTCGGTCGCCGCGGAGTCTTCTGGGGCGGCGGCCTGCCCCCTGATCTGCGCCGCGCGCTGCTCGGTCAGCTGGCGGAGCTGCTCCAGGATGTTGTTGAGGGCCTGGCGGACATCGGTCTTGCGCCGGGGCGCGGCCAGGTTGCCCCCGGTGAGCAGCTCCTCCAGAGCAATCAGGCCAGCGGTGGTCCGGTTGCGGAGCGCGGTGAGCAGCGCGAGCTGAGCTTCCGGTGTCGCAGCGCGCTGCTCCAGCCAGCGGCGCACCCCCCGTTCAAGCTCCCAAACCGGCGCACAGTCGGGCTGGTGCGCCTGGGCGATCTGGCGGGCTTCCTTGACCCCGATCCGCTCGCCCTGGGCGGCGCGGTCCAGGGCTTCCTGGCGGGCTTCCTCGGGGACGGAGGGGGCGGCCAGAAGGTAGGCAACCGAGGTGCCGATATTTAACCTTGACAAATTTGTCAAGGTTCCGCCGAACGCGGCGTGTAGATCAAGCAGACGATAGGCTGCACGCAGCTGTAATTCTCTACTGGCGCACCACGCTTCAAACCCGCCAGCCTTGTTGTGCCGCAACAGGTCCCGGATCTCGGCCAGCTTGCCGCCGGCCTCGATCAGGCTGATCAAGCCCTGGCGCATGAGGGCCTGCGCTTCGGTGTAGCGTTGCTCAACGACGATGCGTTGTTCGCCATCATCGTAACTGAAAGTTGGCGGCAGAACGGTAACCTGTGTCATGGCCGCTCCCGGTGCAGGATACCGGCCGCGCGCAGGTCGGGATCGGTGTCCTGCTGGGAGTCCAGCCACAGAAATCGGCGCAGGGGGTACCCGGCCTTTTAGCCGGGTGGGGAATGCGCCTAACCGTTTTTTGTTATTGATAGGCATAGCCGTCCTCCCGTTG
>JAPKMS010000403.1 GCA_026645775.1 Anaerolineae bacterium | reverse complement strand
CACGCGCGATGAACAGGTGCTCGGCGTGGCTGGTGGGCGTGTCCGTCTCGTCGACCGACACCTCCAGCTCAAACGCATCCGCGGGACGGATCGCAGCGAGATGGTGATACAGCGCCGCCACGTGCGCCACGGCGCGGCCGTACTTCACGGCCGCACGCAGCAGCGTTTCGTCATCCAGGGCCAGGTCGCGATCTTCCACGGCAATGCGTTTGCCGACGTAGGCCACCCGCAGATCGTGGGCCGTGGTGGAGAGGGCAGGCCACGGCAGCGCGGCGTATTTCGCCCGGATGGCTGCCTCGTCGTCGGTGTCCGCTGCCGAATCGACGTGCGCGCCGGGGTCAATGGTAAAAAAGGTGAACCCGGAGGCCGCGCACAGATCGATTTCGGCGGTGGTCTTCAGGTGATCGGCATCCGCGCCCACGCCCTCGCGCCAGCCCTCCTGGAAGATGCCCCATGTTGCATCGTCCATCACGTCGTCGGGACTCCGGCCGGTGCGGGTCATCTCGCGGATCGATTGCTGCGCGAAGATCATCCCGATGGCGCCGCCTACCGCCTTCGCGGCCCGGATGTGGCCGGGAGTTGCCAGGCCCAGCCGGTCGCCGCACCCCGCGGACGTGCGTAGGCCCAACGGAATGGGGCGCAGCCACGGCAGCGCGGCGCGCAACGCGGCCGCGTTGGCGTGCGTCAACGGGCACACCAACAGAGTCTGATCGCCGTGAGCGCTGCTTTCCCCGGAGAAAGACCCCCATCGCGTGCTGTCGGCTGGCGCCAGCAGGCACAGCCTTTTCTTTTGCGGGATTCCGCCGAGGAAGGCGGTGACACCGCCGTCCTCCACCAGGGAGTTCGGATAGATCGGCAAATCGATTCCCGCAAGCTTGTTGAGCGTGTTCGTCATTGTCTCGACCACCTTTCTCGTTTCACAAACCAGGTTTCTCCGAGAAACCTGGTTTGCGAAACGGCATCACGCAAGCGCCGCCGCCACCAGTGCGTCTATGTTCTCCGCGGGCGTCCCCGGGCTCACCCCTCCGCCCGCAGACAGGATCAGCCCGCGGCCGCCGGTCTTCTCGATGCACGCCCGGGCCCACGTCTGCACCTGGTCCGGCGCACCCCGGGCCATCACCGCGAGGGGCGGCACGTTGCCCATCAACACGTGTGCCGGCATGGCCGCCCGGACTGCGACGATATCGGTCTCGTGGCTGAAATTGAAGACCTCGAACGGCAGCGCGGCCAGCCGGGTCAGCAGGTGGGGGCAGGGCGTATCGTTGTGGTACACCCGCACCAGGCCATCGAACGCCTCGAAGATGCGCGCCAGGTAGGGAGCAGCGAGCGAGTCGAAGACCTTGGGCGAGAGCAGGCCGGGGATGTCATCCAACAGCAGAATCCCCTCCACCTCGCCGACAGCCTCAATCTGGGCGCGCAACCAGACGATGATCGTCTCGGTCAGGACATCCAGCACCGGGGCCGTCCGCTCAGGCTGGCGTTTCAGCCCCACCATCAGCTCGGTGATGCCGAGCAGCCAGCTTGCCAGCGCGAGCGGGCCGCGGGCCGCGACCATCCGCACCGCGCGACCTTCGGCCTGTAATCGGCGCTGCGCATCCCGGTACAACTGGAGGGCCAACGGCATGAAGCCGTGTTCGTAGGGATCGACCGGCCGCATCCCGGCCAGCGCATCGAGGCCGCCCGGCAGCGGTTCGATGGAGGGCGGCGAGTCATGATGCCAGATAACCCGCGCCCCGAATGCCGACGGTTCCACGGCCATACCGTATTCCACCCAGAAGCCTGGAACCCAGGCCACATCGGGGAAACGGGTGAGCAGATCCCGGTTTGTCCGCCACCACACATCCGGGTGGAGGAAGTAGTCGAGCGTGTCGATGCCGACGTAACCGGGCAGCCAGGGGCTGTCGACAATCAATGCCACCGGCGTCCGCTCAGTTGTCCCCCCGCGGGCGACGGTGATGAATTGCTTCCAAGGGTCCATGCAGCGTTTCCTCCTGTTCCGGGCCAGCGGGTGCACTGGCCCGCACGATCAGCTCTGGCTGCAGCACGACGTTCTCGCAATCATCCGTGCAGCCGGCGAGCTTCCGCAGCAGCAGGCGGACTGCCTCTGCGCCCAACCCGCGCTTGTCGCTGCGGAGGGTGGTCAACGGCGGTGTGACGAGCCCGGCGAGCAAAATGTCATCGAAGCCGACCACCGCGACATCTTCCGGCACGCGCCGGCCGAGCGCCGCGCACGCCTGCAGCGCGCCAACGGCCACCAGGTCGTTGTAGCAGAGCAAGGCGTCCACTTCCGGGTGATTGGTGAGGATCTGTTGGGCGGTGCTGTAGCCGCTTTCCAGTTGCGGTGCGCACGCGACGGTCAGAGCTGGATCGCCGGGCACGCCCGCTTCCGAGAGCGCAAGTTGATAGCCTTGCGCCCGGCGCTGTCCGCCCTGTGAGGCCGGGGGGCCGGCCAGAAAAGCAATCGACCGTCGCCCGCTGCGGAGCAGATGCCGTGTGGCGCACAGTGCGCCGGCTTCATCGTCTACACGAACCGATTTCAGGTCTCCCTCAGACGACTCGCGATTGACGAGCACGACGGTGGGGAGTCTGGCCATCAGTGTGCAGAACGTCTCTTCCGAGAGACGGGAGCTGCACAAGACGATGCCATCTACTCGTTGCGCCTCCAGCGTGTACAGGGCCTCGACCTCGCGGACGGGATCCTCGTGCGCATTGCAGAGCAGCAAGCTGTAGCCGGCCCGATGGGCCGCTTCTTCTGCGCCGCGCGTCACTTCTGAGAAAAACGGATTGGCGATGTCGGGCACGACCAGGCCGAGTGTGGCAGTCTTTTGGGTCACCAGGCCGCGGGCGAGGGTGTTGGGGCGGTAGCCGAGGTGATCAACGATAGCGAGGATGCGGTCGCGTGTCTCAGGGCGGATTTCGCCCTTGTTATTCAGCGCGCGCGACACGGTCTGTGCAGACACGCCGGCCGCATGCGCAACATCCGCGATATTCACTCGTTTGCTCATCATCGGATCAATCTCCTGCCGCAGCGCAGGTATCAAACCGGCCGTTAGCGTTCACGGCAACGTTCACGGAATCACCGGTGGGATTATACTGCGCCGGTACGGCGACGTCAAACTCGCTGTGAAGCCCGTGATGATATGCACTTTTCGACATTTGACAATCGGTTAGGTCTCTGTTTATAATGGCCGTGAGCGGTGCCGTGAGCGATAACGGCGTCTCGCTTACCACATTTCGCGAGGCACAAGGATGTCGTTTCGCGTCTCCATTGCTGATGTTGCGCGTGAGGCCGGGGTATCCCGGCAGACAGTTTCTCGCGCGCTCAACAACAAAGGCGAGATCAGCGACGCCACCCTCCGTCGTGTCCAAGAGGTCATCCACCGGCTCGATTATCGGCCCAGCAGCATCGCGCGCGGCCTGGCCACGCACCATACGGGTACCATTGGCTTGATTGTTCCCGACATCGCCAACCCATTCTTTGCCGACATCGGCCGCGGGGCCGATGACGCAGCCCATGAAGCCGGTTACAGCCTTCTCCTATGTAACGCCGTTGAGGACGCGGCCCGTGAAGTTGATCTGCTGCGGACTCTCGAACAGCGTGCCGTCGATGGCGTCGTGTTGTGCAGCTCACGCTTGCCCGAGAAGATCCTGGCCGAGCAAGTGAAGCGGCATGATGCGGTCGTTCTCATCAACCGCAGCCTGGACGGTTGCAGCAGCGTGTGCGTCGATGATGCCCGGGGCGCGGCCGTTGTGGTGCAACATCTTCTGGGCTTGGGCCGGCGCCGCATCGGTCTCCTGGCAGGGTCGGAGGTGTCTCACAGCAGCGGGGAACGAGTCCGCGGTTACACCGAGGCGCTGATCGCGGCGGGCGAGGGGCCGGACCCGGCGCTGATGCAGCGGTGTGACAGCCCGGACATCGATGGCGGCTATCACGCGGCGCGCGCGCTGCTGAGTGCGCGGCCTGATTTGGACGGCCTGATTTGCTACAACGATCTGGTCGCGACCGGGGCATTGCGGGCGTGTGCCGAGCTGGGGCGCCGCGTCCCGGACGACGTGGCCGTGGCCGGGGCAGACGATATCCTGCTCGCCAGCCTGGTGACGCCCGCACTCACCACGCTGCGAAGCAATCGCCAGGCCATCGGCGTGGCGGCCCTCCGAATGTTGATCGACGACTTGCAGTGCGCTTCCGGCGCCTGCAACACCCTTGTTTTCCAGCCGGAATTAGTGGTGCGCGCCAGCGCGCCGTGAGCAAGGATAAGGCATGAATCTACTCGTGAAGGGCGCTGGGTTCCGAGAAGGCTATGCGATGATTGCCGGGCCGGGTGACGGCATCCTGAAGATGCTGGAGTTCGGGCGCGTGGGCGTGGTGCGGGGCCGGCCGTATGAGGGGGACACTGGGGCGCGTGAGGCTGTTTTCGACATCATCGCCGGCATCTGCCGCCTTGAAGTGGCCGGCGGCGCGGCGTTCGACAAGGTGGGCGGGCGCGCCGATCCATTCGTGGCCGGCCCGACCCTGATCTGCCTGCCGCCCGGCACGCGCTACCGGTTCACAGCGCTCAGCGCCACCCTGGATATGGCCGTTTCGATGACGCCGGCAGATCCCGGGCTGCCGGTGGCGCTCATCGGCCCCAACGATATTCCCGAGAACCGGGCCGGCGCGGCCAACTGGTCGCGCACGATCCGGCCCGGCACCAGCGTGGCGCCCGCTACCCGGCATCTGATGATGGCCGAGACGCTTGTTCCGCCCGGCAACTGGACCTCGTATCCGCCGCACAAGCACGATACCGAGAATCCTCCGAATGAATCGATTTATGAGGAGGTCTATTTTTACCTCTTCAAGCCCGCGGGCGGTTACGGCTTTCAGCGGGTCTATGAGCCGGGTGACGGGCCGGACCGGCTCAACGAAATCTACGTCGTGGAAGACGGCGATGCCGTGGCAATCCCGCGCGGCTATCATCCGCTGGTGGCCGCGGCCGGCTATCAGCTTGTTTACATCTGGACGTTGTGCGGTGTCAACCGGGTCTACGGTGCGTGGAGCGATGATCCTGCCCACGTGTGGATTCGCGGCGCTGAGGCGATCATGGGCCAGTAGCACAGCGCGGTCAGCGTCTCGGCGCGGGGAACCCATCACGCCGACGGTCGAAAGGAGGGGCTCTGCGAAAACGACTCATTTCTCAACCATTCACTGATGTTTTCGCTTCTTACCACGGACCACTTTCAAGGAGGAAAGGTATGTCATCTCGTAATCGGCGTAACAGCCTGCTCACGGTGCTGAGCCTTGTGTTGATCCTGTCGTTTGCACTCTCAGGCTGCGCCACCCAGGCGCCGGCTGCCCCCACGGCGGCCCCGGCCGCACCCGAACCCACGGCGGCTCCGGCCGCACCCGAACCCACGGCGGTCCCGGCTGCGCCCGAACCCACCGCGGTCCCGGAACCGACGAGCAAGTACAACGAAGCGCCCATGCTGGCCGAGCTGGTGAAGGCCGGCACGCTGCCGCCCGTTGACGAGCGCCTGCCCGAAGAGCCGTACGTCATCGAGGTCCCGGAAGTCGGCAAGTACGGCGGCACCTGGCACCGTGGCTTCACCGGCCCGTCCGATCGCAACGGCCTGATCCGCATCGTCAATGACGGCCTGGTCCGCTTCTCCATCGACGGGGCCAGCGTGGAGATGAAGTACGCGAAGAGCGTCACCCCCAACGATACCTTCACTGAGTGGACCATCACGCTGCCCAAGGGCGGCAAATGGTCCGACGGCGAGCTGTTCACCGCGGACGACCTCATGTTCTATTATAACGACGTGGTGAACAACAAGGACCTTACCCCGTCGATGCCGTCCTGGCTTCTGAACAAGGATGGGACGCCGGTCAAGGTGGAGAAAGTGGACGATCTGACTGTGAAGTTCACTTTCGCGACCCCACAGACGCTGTTCCTTCAGGAAATCGCCCAGCAGGACGCCGGCGACAAGAAATACCCGATGTTCCTGCCAGCGCACTACCTCAAGCAGTTCCATGCCAACTACGCCGCCAAGGCGGATCTCGACAAGATGATCGCCGATGCCGGCGTGAAGACCTGGGGCGAGCTCTTCTACCTGAAGCAGGATCAGTTCGACAACCCGGATCGCCCCGTGCTGACGGCCTGGAAGGCGAAGAACCGCTACAGCGAACAGATCTTCATCATGGAGCGGAACCCGTACTACTTCGGTGTGGATCAGGCGGGCAACCAGCTCCCCTATCTCGACACCGTCGAAGTCAAGTTCTTCGCGGACAAGGCTGCGCTGAACCTGGCGGCCATCGCAGGCGAGCTCGATGAGCAAGAGCGCCATATCGACCTGGCCAACTATCCGGTCCTCAAGGAAGAGGAGCAGAAGTCCGGCAAGTACAAGATCTTCCTCTGGTCGAGCACGGGCGGCGAAGAAGCCGGCATCGTCTTCAACCTGACCTATGCCAAGGACCCGGAGCTGACCGCGATGTGGTCGCAGTTGGACTTCCGCAAGGCGGTCTCCTACGCCATCAACCGGCCGGAGATTCAGCAAGCGATCTTCCTGGGCACGGGCGAGCCGCGCATGGGCATCATCAAGGCAGGCAGTCCCTGGTACCCGGGTGATGAGGTGGCGCACAAGTACACCGAGTACAAGCCGGATGAGGCCAACAAACTGCTGGACGCGCTGGGCTACACCAAGCGCGACGCCGAAGACTACCGCCTGCTGCCAAGCGGCAAGCGGGTGGGCTTCGAGCTCTCGGCCGTCCCGGCGCTCGGCGCTTACGTGGCGGTGGCCGAACTGGCCGTAGCCGACCTGAAAAAGGTCGGGATCTGGGTCGACCTCCAGACGCGCGAGCGCGACCTGCACTTCCAGATGCGGCAGGCGAACGAGTTGCAGGCCGAGGTGTGGAACCAGGACTCGGCGGGCACCATGTTCAGCGGTTCGACCAAGTTCGACGTCCGGCCGGGCATCTACGGCAACCTGACCTACGGTCCGCTCTTCAAGACCTGGTACGACACCAACGGCAAGGAAGGCGTCGAGCCGCCGGATGGGTGGAAGCGGATCGTCGAGCTCCAGGATGAGGCCAAGAGCGCTAACCCCGACCGGCAAGCGGAGATCGCTAAGGAGATCTTCACGATCTGGGTCGACAACCTCTATGACATCGGCACCGTCGGCCTGACGGCCATGGACCAGGGCGTGGCCGTGGTCAATGCCAAGCTGCGCAACGTGCCCGAAAACCTGACCAAGGACTGGGCGCTGCGCACCCCCGGCAACGGCAAGCCGGAAACCTGGTTCTTCGCTGAGTAAAACTCATGTTATGCCAGGCGCCTTGAAGCGCCTGGCATAACATGACCTGAGGAGGGCGGATCACCAGGGTCAGGATGAGTCATGGAGCCGGGCAACCGGCCCGGTTCCGTGACTCTCCGCATCCCTCTGCTGGAGAAGGGATCGTACCTATGCTCAGATATATCGTTCAACGCCTGCTGCTGCTGCCGATCCTGATCCTGTTGTTCTCAATCATCGTGTTTGGGCTGGTGCAGGCGCCGCCCGGCGACTTCCTCACCAGCTATATCGCGACGCTGGCCTCTTCAGGTTCATCCATGGACCAGGCCACCGTCGACGCGCTTAAGGTCCAGTTTGGGGTCGACCAGCCGTTCATGGTTCAGTACGGCCGGTGGCTGGACGGCCTGTTGCACGGCGATCTGGGACGCTCGCTGGAATATCAGCGCAAGAACTCGGAGCTCATCGGCGAGCGATTGCTGCTCACGATCGCGCTGGCGCTGTTTGCCTTCGTCATTACCTGGACGATCGCCATACCGGCGGGCATCTATTCGGCGACCCACCCGAATTCCGTCCTGGATTATGTGTTCACGGTCATCAACTACGTGGGTGTGGCTACGCCGAACTTCATGCTGGCGCTGGTGCTGATGTGGTTT
>JAPKMS010000402.1 GCA_026645775.1 Anaerolineae bacterium | reverse complement strand
GCTGGGGCTGGTGGTACGTCATCGGCCACTGCCATCTGCGCGGCGCGGTGCGCTCCTTCCGGGTTGACCGCATCAGTGAATTGATCTTGTCCGGCGAGACCTTTGACGCCGCGGCCGGCTTCGACATCCTGGCTTACCTGGCGACCGACATGGTTTTCCAGCCGGCGGTGCGGGCGTGGCTCCGCTTTGCGCCGCAGTTCGCCCAGGTCGCGCTGGATGACCGGTCCCAGTGGGAGGCGGTTGAGCTGCAACCCGACGGTGCGGTGGTCGTCGGACTGGCGACGCCCGACCTGGAGTGGGCCGCCAGCACGGTGCTGGCCTATGGGCCGATCGTCGAGGTGTTGGAACCGGCCGAGCTGCGGCAGATGGTCATCGAACGCGCGGCGGCGATCGTGAGGCAGTACGGCCAGGTGTGACCTGCAACAAGGGGGAGGCGTATCATGGAAGAAGGCTATGAAATCATCACCGTGGACGCCGGCAGCGTGGACCGGCTCGGCTTCTTCTGCTACATGAGCAAGCCCAAGACGCCCGGCTACCGGCAGAAGCGGGATTGGCTGACGGCGCGCTTCGCCGAAGGCTTGCGGATCAAGATGCTGCACGAGACCGGCGGCCGGACCGTCGGCTTCATCGAGTACCTCCCCGGCGAATACGCCTGGCGCGCGGTCAACGCGGCCGGCTACCTGGTTATCCACTGCCTGTGGGTCGTCGGGCAGGGCAAGGGGAAGGGGCACGGCACGCGCTTGCTGCAGGCCTGCCTGGCGGATGCGCGCGGCCAGGGCAAGGAGGGTGTGGTCATGGTCGCCAGCGATCGGGTCTGGCTGGCGGGCAAGGAGCTCTTCCTGAGGAATGGGTTCGTCCAGGTGGACCAGGCGCCGCCTTCCTTCCAACTGCTGGTGCATCGCTTCGGAGATCCCGACTCTGCGGGCGGGACGTTCCGCGCACCCGAACCGTCCTTCCCGACCGATTGGGAGGCGCGGCAGGCGCGCTACGGGGAGGGCCTGACGGTCATCCGCACGCCGCAGTGTCCCTACATCGAGAACGCCACGGCCGAGCTGCTCCAGTTCGCGGCCGAGCGTGGCATCCCGGCGCGCGCGGTCGAGCTGACCACGGCCCAGGAAGTGCAGGCGCAGTCGCCCAGCCCGTATGGCACGTTCGGCATCGTGCGCGACGGCCGGCTTTTTTCATACCACTACCTGTGTCGCAACGAGCTGGAGAAACTGCTGCCCGAGGGGGTGGCGCCATGAACAACATCACTCAATGGCTGCTGGACTCGGCGGAGCCGTGGACGCGCTACCGGGCGCTGCGCGACCTGCTCGGCCGGCCGGAGGACGATGTCGAGGTGAGCGCCGCGCGCGCCGCGCTGCTGGTCCATCCACAGGTGCAGGGCTTGATCGCCCAGGCTGCGACCTGGCCGGGCCGGCCGATCCTGCGCCATAACGACGCGGGCCATCCGCTCTACGCGCTGAGCACGCTGGCCGACTTCGGCCTGACCGCGGCGGATCCGGGCCTGGAGCGGGCTGCAGCAGCCGTGCTGGCGCACCGTTCGGCGGACGGCGCACTGCAAAGCCTGCTCAACGTCGCGCCCGCGTTCGGCGGGACCGGCGCGGATACCTGGAGTTGGGTCTTGTGCGACGCGCCGACGCTGCTCTACGCGCTCCTGGCGCTGGGCCTGGGGGCGGAGCCGGGCGTGCAAGCGGCCGTGGCGCACCTGATAAACGCGGTTGACGATGTTGGCTGGCGCTGCCGCTGCGGGCCGGAGCTGGGCCGGTTCCGCGGGCCGGGCCGGGTGGCCGATCCCTGCCCCATCGCCAACGTCTACGCCCTGAAGGC
>JAPKMS010000401.1 GCA_026645775.1 Anaerolineae bacterium | reverse complement strand
CCAGGTATTTGTCGCCGGGTCATACACTTCGGCGCTGGCGAGATAGCCGCTGCCATCGTAGCCGCCGGTCACCAGCACCCGGCCATCGGGCAGCAACGTCGCGGTGTGTTCCAGCCGCGGGGTCAGCAGTTTCCCGGCCGGTGTCCAGGCGTCTTTGGCCGGGTCATACAGCTCCGCACTGCCCACAGGCCGGCCTTCCCCGCCGCGGCCGCCCACCAGCAGCACCCGGCCGTCCGCCAACACCGTAGCGGTCGGCCAGCAACGACCCTCGGCCAACGCGCCAGCCTCTTGCCAGACGGCGGCTTTGGCATCGTACACCTCCGCCGTCGCCAGCGTCTCGGCCTTGGGGCCACAACCGGCCGCCACCAGGATGCGGCCATCGGCCAGCGTCACAGCCACATGGCCGGCCCGGCCTTCTGCCAGCGCGGCGCCCGGTCGCCACACGGCGGTGCCCGGATCGTAGAGCTCCGTGGTGGTCAGCGGCCGGCCCGACAGGTCCCAGCCGCCCGCGACCAGCACTCGGCCGTCGGGCAATCGCGCCGCGGTGTGGTAGGCGCGGGTTTCGCTCAGGGCGCCAGTGGGGGTCCAGGCCTGGCGTTCCGGCTCGAAAATCTCCGCGCTGGCCAGCGGCGCGGTCCCGTCCCAACCGCCAGCGGCCAGCACGCGGCCATCCAGCAGCTCGGTCAGGCTGTGCGAGTTGCGTGGGGTGCGCATGGCGGCCGCGACCCACAGGTCAGGGGCGTCCTGCGCCGAGGACGCGGGGTAGGCCAGGGTGAGTAGGAAGGCGCCGGCCAGCGCGGCCAGGGTGACCAATGCCAACGCCAAGTTGCGGGTTCGCCGTGCACTGCATGTCGACGCCACCTGGGCGGTGGGCGCATCAGGAATGGAAAACTGCGGGATGGCGTTTGGATTGGCGCGATGGGACGGCGAAGTGTGGCGGGACATCAGACCTCCTTGTCTGAGCAGAGCGGAACACCCGGCTTGCGACCGTTGCCGGACTGGGGGAAGGAACCAGCAACAAATGATGTAACCATGCAATACTGAGCGTTGCGGTTATATTATCATCCAAGTGTACATTTGTCAACGGATTCAGAATATCTAAATAGTCCATGTTTGCACCATGTCGGACAGAAACCACTATCTCGTGAGACAGCGTTTTGGCGAGCCTCACTCCAGCCGCCGCGGCCGATACTGGATCGCCTCCGCGATATGCGCCGGCTGGATGCGCTCGCTCCCCGCCAGATCCGCAATCGTCCGCGCCAGCTTGAGCACCCGATGATACGCCCGCGCGCTCAGGTTCATCTGGCGCATTGCCGCGCCGAGGAGCTGCCGGCCGGTCTCGTCCACCGGGCAGAAGTCGCGCACCTGGGTGGGACCCATGTCCGCATTGGTGGTCAGGCCGGCGGCGGGGGCGGGTTTCGTGCCGTCGCGCACCGGTGCGGACCCCGCGGGCAAACCCGCCCCTACGGCGAATCGCGCGGTCTGCCGCGCCCGCGCGGCCTCAACGCGCGCGCGGATCGCGGCCGACGGCTCGCCGCGGCGCTCGTCCGAGAGCTTCTGGAACGGCACACGCGGGACCTCGACGTGGATGTCGATGCGGTCGAGCAGCGGGCCGGAGAGCCGCTTCTGGTAGCGGCTGATGAGCATGGGGCTGCACGTGCAGGCGTGCTCCGGGTCGCCGAAATATCCACAAGGACATGGATTTTGGGCCCCGACCAGCATAAAGTTCGCCGGGAAGGTTAAACTGCCCTGCGCCCGGCTGATGGTGACGACCTTGTCTTCGAGCGGCTGCCGCAGCACCTCCAGCCCGTGCTGGCCGAACTCCGGCATCTCGTCCAGGAACAGCACCCCGCGGTGCGCCAGGCTGATCTCGCCGGGCCGCGGCCACTGCCCGCCGCCCACCAGCCCGGCGTTCGAGATGGTGTGGTGCGGCGCGCGGAAGGGGCGGTGGCGGATCAGCGGCACGTCGCTCGGCAACATGCCGGCGACGGAGTAGATGCGCGTGACGTCCAGCGCCTCGCTCGGGGTCATGTGCGGGAGGATCGAGGGCATGGAGCGCGCCAGCAGCGTCTTGCCGGAGCCGGGCGGGCCGGACATCAGGACGTTGTGCCCGCCGGCCGCGGCGACTTCCAGCGCTCTCTTAACATGCTCTTGACCCTTTATGTCCATGAAGTCGGCGGCGTAGGGCGGTGGGTCGTCGTCCAGGTTGAATTCGGTGTGATATGGCTCGATGGGGTGGTAATCGCGGAAGTGCGCGGCCAGCCGGCCTAGGGTCTCGACCGGGTAGACGTCGATCCCCTCCACCAGCGCAGCCTCCGGCGCATCGGCCTGCGGCACAAAGACCGACTTGTAGCCCAGTTCCTTGGCCGCGTGGGCCATGGGCAGCACGCCTTCGACGTGCCGCACCGAGCCGTCCAGCGAGAGCTCGCCCAGGAAGATTGCGCCCTCCAGATCCGGCGGGATCTGTTCGGCCACGATCAGCAGCGCGACCGCGATAGGCAGGTCGTAGGCCGGGCCCTCTTTGCGCAGATCGGCGGGGGCCAGGTTGACCGTGAGACGGCCGCGTGGATAGGCAAGGCCAGAATTGAAGATGGCCGCGCGCACCCGCTCGGTGGATTCCTTGACCGCGGCGTCGGGCAGTCCGACCAGCGTGACGGAGGGCAGAGAACGGGGGTTAAGGTCGGTCTCGACTTCGACGAGCGCGCCTTCCAGGCCGACCAATGCGCAACTGTAGACTTTGGCGAGCATGACAGCACCTCCCAACAAGGGGTCACGTGGGGGAGGCGTGACAAAGTAGGGTAACGGATAGATTATAGCGCGGGTAAACAAAATCGCCAAGCGACCGGACAGACGGACTTTGCCAGATTCAGCCGCCTTGGGCCACCGGCAGAGTGAAGGTGAAGGTGCTTCCCCGACCCGGCGCGCTGTCGACCGTGATCGTGCCGCCGTGAGCGACGACCAGTTGTCGCGCAATCGCCAGCCCCAAGCCTGCGCCGCCGGTCTGACGATTGCGCGCTTTGTCTGCCCGGTAGAAGCGCTCAAAGACGTAGGGGAGATGTTCCGGGGCGATGCCCGCGCCCGTGTCGCGCACTGAGATGGCCACCTCACGTTCGCCGGCCCGCGCGGTGACGGTGAGGAGGCCATCCGCCGGGGTGTGCGCGATCGCGTTGTTGAGGAGGTTGCGTAGCACCTGACCCACGCGCTCAGGATCCACATCCACTTGTGGCAAGTCCGCGGGCAGGTCTGCGCTCAGGTGCACGCCCCTGGCATCGGCTTGCGGCCGCAGCATGGCGACCGCCTGTTCGATGATCCCCGGCAGCGCCGCCGGCTGGCGCACCAGCTTGAGTTGGCCCGCCTCGGCCTGCGCCAGGTCCTGCAGATCGGCAACCAGCCGGCTGAGGAGCATCGTCTCTTCGTAGAGATTGTCCACCAGCCCGACGTCCGGCGCCAGCAGCCCATCGCGCGCGGCTTCCAGGTAGCCGCGGAGGTTAGTCAGCGGGGTGCGCAGCTCGTGAGCGACGTCCGAGACCAGGTTGCGGCGGAACTGCTCCTGTTGCGCCAGGCTCCCAGCCATCGAATTGAACGCATGCGCCAATTGACCGATCTCATCCTCAGAGGCAACGGGCACGCGCACGGTGAGGTCGCCGCGCTCCATCTGCTGGGCCGCGGCGGTGAGCCGCTCCACTGGCCGGAGGATGCGGCTCGCGAGGGGCAGGGTGATCACAGCGGCAGCCAGGCCGGCAAGCAACGCACCGAACAGCACCGAACGGTTGACCGCCGCCAGGAAGGCCACGCCCGCCAGGTCCTGGCCGGTGACGGGGTCGAGGTAAAGCGTGCCCACCCGCGTGCCATCGAGGCTGAGCGTAGCGGCCGGCGTCCACTTCTCTTCGACCGTTTTGCCGGTCAGCTTGCGCTCTGAATCGGCCACGATTCTGCCATCGGCATCGGCCACCACCACGCGCTGCTCGCTGAGCTGGCCCAGTTGCTCGATCTCGGCCTGAATGCCCTGCCAGCTTCGGCTGACGCTGTAGGTGCGCGCCAGAAAGTAGGCGAGACGCCGGTCGTCGAGCGGGTTGCGCTGTGCCACGTAACGGTGAAATTCGCCCGTGGTGCGGAGGCTGGCGACAAAAGCCGTGACGCCGACCGCAATGATCACCACCAGGATGGTGGCCAACAACAGGCGGACGCGCAGACTACGCGCCATCGCGTTCCCCTGCGGCTGGATCGCCATCGAACCGATAGCCGATGCCCGCCACCGTGACGATGAAGCGCGGACGCCCCGGCTCAGGCTCAATCTTACGGCGCAGGTTCATGATGTGCACATCCACCGTCCGCTCCACGCCCTCATAATCGTACCCGAACGTCCGGTCCAACAATTCGGCGCGCGAAAAAGCCCGTCTGGGGTTGCGAATCAGCGTTTCCAACAGGCGAAATTCCGTGGGGGTCAGGTTGATGGCGCGACCGCCCAGAAAAACCTCATGCCGGACGAAGCTGATGGTGAGATCGCCGAATACCAGATCCTCGGCCGGCTCGGGCTCCGGCGCGGTGCGCCGCAGAACCGCCCGCACCCGCGCCACCAGCTCACGCGGGTTAAAGGGCTTGGTGACGTAATCATCGGCCCCCAGGTCTAGCCCCAGGAGCTTGTCATCGTCCGTGCTGCGGGCGGTGAGCATGACGATAGGCACCTGGGACTCGGCCCGCAGCAGCCGACACACGTCATTCCCGTCGAGCTCGGGCAGGAGCAGATCCAGGATGATCAGATCGGGCTGCTTGCGCCGCGCCAGCTCCAACGCCGTCTGGCCGTCGTGGGCGGCCAGAACGGCATAACCGTCGCGCTTGAGATAGAGCGAAACCAGGTCAACGATCTTCCGGTCATCATCCACAACGAGAATGGAGCGGTTCATCATCAATCGCCCTGCAACGACTGGGGCGTGTCGGCCAAAGTGACTTCAACCGCGAGCTCCTTGCCGTTGCGAAGAATCGTCAGCGTGGCCACCTGGCCCACCTCGGTCTTTTCTTCCAGGTATGCGCTCAGATCATTCCATGCCTTCAGTTCGACGCCATCGATCGCAGTGAGGATGTCACCGCCCACCAGGTAGCGCCGGTTGCCCACGATCACCTGTTCGGTTGCCGTCCGCAGGTTGGCGCTGTCGGCCGGGCTGCCCGTGTAGAGACGGGCCAGCAGCAGCCCGCTTTCCACCGGCAGGTTCAACGCCTGTGCAAGCGCGGGCGAGATCTCATATCCCAGCTCTTCGATCCCCAGCCACGGGTGGGGGAACCGGCCGGTCTCGATCAAGACCGGCACCACTTGCAGCACCTTGTCCACCGGGATCGCCAGCCCCACACCGGCCGATGTGCCCGTGGGCGAGTAGATCGCGCTGTTGACGCCGATCAGCCGCCCGTGTGAATCCAGCAGCGGGCCGCCTGAGTTCCCCTGGTTGATCGCCGCGTCGGTCTGAATCACGCCCCGCAGCACGGTGGAGTCCGTCTCAATGGTGCGGTTGATCGCGCTGATGATGCCCTGCGTCATCGTCCGCTCAAACTGCCCGAACGGATTGCCGATCACGATTGCCGTCTGCCCCACCTGCAGATTCGTGGAGCTGCCCGGCGTCACCGGTTGCACGCCCTCGGGCACCGAATCCACCTTGATCACGGCCAGATCATTGATCGGGTCGGTGCCAACGACCGTGGCCTGCAAGTTGGTATCGCCGCCGAAGCTGACCTCGATCTGCTGGGCGCCTGCCACTACATGGTTGTTGGTGACGATGTGGCCCTCGGTGTCCCAGAGGAACCCCGAGCCGCTGCCTTCCTCCGGGGTTGCACTCCAAAAGAAGTTCGACCGCAGCACCTGGGTCGTTATGTTGACCACAGCCGGTGATACGCGCTCGTAAATCGCGATGCGCCGGGCCTCGATGCTATCGGCGTTATCCTCGTCCCCGACCTCGATCAGGCCGGGCGTTGGGGTGGCAACCACCATGATGATCTGCGGCGTTGCGGTGGCTGCCGGCGCGGGTGTGACGAAGAGCGACACACCCGGCAGCATACAGCCCGCGAGCACGCCGAGAAGCGGAATCAGGAGGAGGCTGCCCAGAACTCGTTTCATAGCTTCACTGCGTCTGGCTGGGTCGCTGTCCCAGGGTAATGGTCACGCGCTGCTCGCCCTCGCCCGGCCGCAGCACCGTCACGTCGATCTTGTCGCCGGGCGATTTGAAGCTCTCCAGGTAGATCAGCAGATCATCGAAGGTCTTCACCGGCTGGTCATCGATCGCGACAATGAGGTCGCCGCCGCTTTGCAGATACACCGGTCCAGAGGCGCCGAGCCCCAAGATGACATCCGTGTCACGGTCGGCAGCCTGCAGGCCGGCTTTGCTGGCCGGGCCGCCCGCCACGACATCCGCGACATACGCGCCGCGCACATCGGTGGAGAAACCAAGCGCTTCGGCCCAGGCGGGGCTGTAGGTCTGGCCGCGGATGCCCAGGTAGGCATGCCGGTAAACACCGTCATCGATCAATGCCGGCACCACGCGCTGCACGATGTTGATCGGGATCGCAAAGCCGACCCCCGAATCCGAGCCTGATTCGGAGCGGATCTGGAAGTTCACGCCGATGACCTCACCGTTATCGTTCAAGAGCGGGCCGCCGGAGTTGCCCGGGTTGATCGCCGCGTCGGTCTGGATCACCTGCGGGATATTGTAGCTGGACGCATTGTCGGGATTCGAGGCCAGGCTGCGGCCCATGGCGCTGACGATGCCGCTGGTCATCGTGCCCACCAGGCCGAACGGATTGCCGATGGCGATGGCGCGCTGGCCCACCTGCACCGCGTTGATGTCGCCCTGCGCGACCGGCGTCAAGGTCACCAATTCGGGGTCAATCTTGATGACCGCCAGGTCGCTGTCCGCATCGGTGCCGATGAGTTCAGCAGGCAGCGCCACGCCATCGCTGAAGGTAACCTCCAATCGATCGGCGCCTTCCACCACGTGATTGTTGGTCACGATGTGGCCCTGGTTGTCCCACACAAAACCCGAACCGGAGCTGGTCGCCAACGTTGCCGCGTTCGCGGAGCGCGAAACCTGGGTCTGATTTTCAATGTAGACCACCGAAGGATTCACCTTGCGGTACACGGCTTGCAGGATCGCGCTATCGTTATCAGCGACGATCACGGCCGGCGCAGCTTCATCTCGCGCCGGCGTTGGCGTTACCACGACGACTTTTTCCACCGAACGGCTGATCGGCGTGGCCGTGGCGCCCCCTAACAGCCGCACAGCCGGCCCGACTAGCCCGCATCCGGCCAACACGATGACCAGAACCGGGGCCATCACCCCTACCAACAAATACCGAACCTTCCGCATAGCAACCATCCTTTCATCCGATGCGCATCGCAACGCATCGATTCGGCTCAACCGGATGCCCTGTTTGTGGGATTACGCCAGGGTATTCGCCTGCCCCGATCGGCTTGCCCCACATCGATAACGCAGATTATAGCATATCCGCAAGCGCACCGTTTACGGAGCTGGGGTGCCCGCCGGCGCCCCCCCGGGCGCTCCGCCGGCGCCAAATAGACCCATCGCGCCCACCTGCACCGAACGTGCGGTGATGCTGCCATCGTCGGCCTTGCTGCCGGACACCATCACGGTTTCGCCGGTTTCCAGATCAGCGAGCGTCACCGAGGCCTGCTTTTCGATCAGCGTTGTGTCGGTGACCTTCACCTGGGTCTGCTTACCATCGGCGCCGGTGATCACCATCACGCCATCACCGATTTCCTGGATCTGGCCGACCAACATGCCACCCTGTCCGCCACGGGCAGCCCGGCCGCCGGACGGAATGCCGCCTTGCGCACCGCCGGGGAATCCATCCGCTTGCCCGATATCGACAAACGCGGATTGCGCCTGATTCTTGCCGTAAAGGGTGCCGCCGAAGAAACTGCCGCCCGCGACCGCGAGCACAGCCACGACACCCAGGATAATCCATACCGTGCGATTCATACCCTTCCTCCTCGTGTGCAGATGTAACAACCGATCATTGCTTCAGGATCATACCACGAAGATGTAAAGATTTCGTAAAGACCAGATAAATAGCAGGTTAATATCAACGCCCCGCCGCCCGGGATCAGGCGTGATTTAACTTACAATCAACTTGCCACGGACAGCACAAAGCGGTAGAATAGCGTCTGTCAACCCCGCCACGCCCCCCGAATCGTGGGCCGCGGCCAAATCTCGAAAACCTGTTCAAAGATGAAAGGAGCCAACCGCCATGCCTTTCGAGCTACCCACCCTGCCGTACGCTGACACTGCGCTGGAACCCTACTATTCGGCCAAGACCTTCAGCTTTCACCACGGCAAACACCACAAAGCTTATGTCGACAACCTGAACAAACTGCTGTCCGGCAGCCCGTTCGAGGCGGCTTCCCTGGAAGAGATCATCCTGGCGACCGCCGGGGACGGCACAAAAGTCGGTTTCTTCAACAACGCGGCCCAGGTGTGGAACCACACCTTCTTCTGGCACTGCATGACCCCCGGCGGCGGCGGCCGGCCCACCGGCGAACTGGCCGAGCGCATCGATGCAGCCTTCGGCAGCTACGAGAAATTTGCCGAGCAGTTCAAGGCCGCCGCGGTGGGCCGGTTCGGCAGCGGCTGGGCCTGGCTGGTGCTAGATGGCGACGCCCTGAAGATCATCAGCACGCCCAATGCCGAGACGCCGATGACGCAGGGTAAGACCGCCCTGCTCACAGTCGATGTTTGGGAGCACGCCTATTACCTGGATTATCAAAATCGCCGGCCCGATTTCGTGCAGACGTTCCTTGATCAGTTGGTGAACTGGGAATTCGTAGCGCAGAACCTGGCGCAGGCAAAGTGAGCTGGGCTCCGCCGGTGATTCGGTAATTGCAGGACGGGGTGGGCGCGGGCCTGCCCCGTCCTTTTGCATCCCAGCCCGGCCGGGCTCGCCAGTTGACGGAGATTTCCTGGCCGCCTCAAGCTGTGCTATAATTTGTCGATCCAAATCTAGCCCGCAAGAGTTCACGCAAATGACCCACGCTCCTTATCCCGACGACGCGACAGGAATGACACAGCGCATCCTCGTCGTCGACGATGACCCGGCTATCCTGCGACTGGTGAAGGATAAGCTGGAGGGCGCCGGCTATGAGGTGTCCACGGCGCCGTCCGGCCAGGGGGCGCTCGATCTGATCGGGTGGCGCGGCATGCCCCATCTGGCCATCGTCGACATCAACATGCCCGGCATGAATGGGCTGCAATTCTGTGACGCCGTACAGCAGTTCAGCGATCTGCCGGTAATCATGTTGAGTGCGATCGATGAGGAAGAAACCATCATCCAAAGCATCAGCCGCTACGCTGAGGATTATGTCACCAAGCCCTTCAGCCCGCGCGAGCTCTTGGCTCGGGTCCAGCGGGTGCTGCGTCGAATCGGGGACTTCGCCTACACGACAGACGTGGTGACCACCGTGGATGAATACCTGGCAGTGGACTTTCCTCACCAGCGCGCCATCATCGCGGGCCACCCCGTGCAACTCACGCCCACGGAAACCAAACTGCTCTACCTGTTAATGCGCAATGCCGGCCGCACCGTAACAACCGACTTCCTGCTGCGCCGCCTGTGGCCGCTGGAAGAGATCTTTGAAGACGCCTTGCGTGTGCACGTGCATCGGCTGCGGCAAAAGATCGAGCCGGACTCGACGCGGCCCCACTATATCATCACCGATCGTGGGGTCGGTTATAGCTTCCCGGCGAAAAGGTGAGGCATAAACTGCCGCACGCTCAGCCTGAATGAAGCAAAATCCGCCCCAAACAAAAACCAGATCACGAGAGGAGGAACCCATGGGGGATCATCCGCAAACAGAACAGCCCGAATCGGTCGATCGCATCCGTGACATCATCTTCGGCCCCAAGATGCGCGACTATGACCAACGCTTCGAAGCGATCGTGCGCGACCTGGATCGCTTGCAGCAAGAACTGGACGGCCTGACCGACAAGCAGGCCAGCCAAAACACGGCTCAAACCAAAAGCGTGCAGGCCTTGCGCCAGGAACTGCGCCAGGCCGACAGCGAAATCCGCAGCGAGCTGAAACAGGAGCTGGTGCGCATCGAGGCGCAGATGGCCGAGCAAAACGCCAGCCAAACCGAAGAGCTCCAGGCCCTGCGCCAGGAACTGCGCAAGGCCAATGCGGATCTGCGCGAAGAGCTGCGCCAAATCGCACAACGTTTGACTGGCGAGAAGACCGATCGCAGCACCCTGGGCGATCTCTTCATCGAGCTGGGCAACCAGGTCAAGAGCGGCGGTTCACTGGCCGACCTCCTCAAGGGTCTGGAGCACCAGGGCTAACGCCCCCGCCACTGAGGCCTTTATGGATGCGACACTGCACGCACCGGGGACGGCTGATCTGAGCCCCGCGGGTGAAGAGCCCGCCCGCGCCGTGGATCAGCCTACTGGGGCCACGCCTGCAAGCCCGCCGGCCGCCGCAGAGGATGCGCCGCTGGAGGAGTTGCGGCGCATCCTCGTGACCCCGGAGCAACAGCGCGTCGCCGCGCTGGAGGCGGGTGTTGCCGATTTGCGGGAACGAACCACGGACCCCGCCGTCCTGGTCTCGGCGATTACGCCCATTCTCGGTGACGTCATCCGGCTGAAAATCCGCGACAACCGCGATGAGATGATCGAGGCGCTCCACCCCATCATCGGGCAGCTCATCGGCCGGGCGGTCGCCGAAGCTATCCGCGATCTCGCACGCACCCTCGATGCCCGGATGCACACCACCTTCAACCTGCGCTCCTTCGGGCGGCGCTTGCAGGCGCGCATGGCAGGCGTGCCTGAAGCCGCGCTCATGCTGCGCGACGCCCTGCCGTTTCGTGTGGTTGAAGCGTTCATCATCCATCGCGAGAGCGGTCTGCTGCTGGAGCACCGCTCCAACGACCTGGCCCCGGTTGCCGAAACGGACGTCGAAGACGACTCGGACCTGGTCAGCGGCATGTTGACCGCAATCCGCGATTTTGCCCAGGATGCTTTTGGTCGCGGCCAGGAAGGCCAGCTCGATGAAATCCAATATGGCACCCTGCGCATCCTCATCGAGGTCGCCCAACACGCCTATCTCGCGGTCGTGGTCGAAGGGATCGAACCCGCGGGCTTTCGCGCACGGATGCGCGATCAGATCATCGGCTTCGAGAATCGTTTCTCAGCGGCGCTCATTCATTACGACGGCGATGCCGCGCAGTTTTCCGCAACAGGAACCGGTCTGGCCCACTTCATGGCCACGGCCGGTGTGGATCAGCCATCGGCGCGGGAAGGGTTAAGCGCCGGGCAACGTCGGATCGTGGCTGGATTGGCCGCCTTGCTGGGGTTATGCGTGATCGCGGCGTGCCTGGGCGCCGGGTGGGCGGCCATGCGCCCCCGCCAAACGGTGATGATCGTCGTGACCGCCACGCCGGGCCCCACCGGCTCGCCCACGCCGTCGGCGACGGCCAGCCCGACGCCCACCCTGACACCGACGCCGTCGGCCACAGCCACAGGCACGCCTAGCCCGACCGCATTGCCCTCTCCAACGGCCACGCCCAATCCGACGGGCCGGTTGATCATTGATCAGGTCAACATCCGGCAAGGGCCCGGGCTAGAGTATCCGGTGGCCGACATCGCGGCCAGCGGGACGACCTACACCATTGTGGCCCGCAATGAGCAGGGCAGTTGGCTGCAAGTCTGCTGCACGCGCACCGGAGCCCTCGGCTGGGTGGCAGCCGCACTGATCGTTGAGGAGCCGCAACGTTGATCTCGCTCAGTAAAAAAGTCTGCCTTCTGGGGGACTTCGCGGTCGGCAAAACCAGCCTGGTGCGCCGATTCGTATACAACCTGTTTGAAGACAAGTACTTCAGCACCATCGGCGTCAAGGTCAGCCGCAAAGTCGTGGCTGTGCCGCGCGGCGACGAGATCATCGAGCTGACGCTGATGCTGTGGGATCTGGCCGGCAGCGAGGAATTTGATGATGTACGGATCAGCTATATGCGCGGAGCGACCGGCGCCGTCGCCGTCTGCGATCTGACCCGGCCCGAGACGCTGGCAAGCCTGCACGATTACGCCCAAACGCTGCGCCGCGTGAGCCCGCAGGCCCAACTGATCCTGGCCGCTAACAAAGTCGATCTGGCCGACCAGGCCGGCGCCAGCGCGGAGCAGGTCCGAGAGCTGGCCGCCCAACTGGCCGCGCCGTACTATCTGACCAGCGCCAAGAACGGTGCGCAGGTGGAAACGCTTTTCCGGCACCTGGGACGCCTGTTGGTCGCCTGAACCGCTGCGGAGCTTTGCCGTGCACCCGACCGATGACCAGGCCATTTTGCAAGATCGAAAGATCGCCTACGTGGTGACCGATCGCAATCTCACCGTGATCGAGGTCAGCGGCGCCGCGAGCATCTTGCAGAATTGGAGCGAAAGCTGGCTGGGCCACCCGCTGCTCGAGTTGGTGCCCGAGCTGATGGGCAGTGAACAGGCCCTGGCCGGCATCCTGGCCGATCAACTGCCCCGGCTGCAGATCCCTTTGGTGAACCGAGACCCCCAAACCGATGGCAGGACGACCTATCTGACGCTTGTAGACCTGCCCCGTCGGGATGCAACGGGCCAGATCACGGGGCTGATTCATCTGATCCAAGATGTCACCGAAATCGGCTGCCTGGAACAGCGCCTGATGCAGCAGCGCAATGAACTCCGCCTGCTGCAAGATGAATTAAACCGTCAGAATCTCCAGCTCGCGGCGGCCAACACGGAACTGCGCAGGCTGGACGAACTGAAGTCTGCCTTCGTGTCCATCGCGGCCCACGAGTTGCGCACCCCCCTCACCTCCATCGTCGGCTACCTGGAGATGCTGTTGGACGGCGATGCAGGCGCCCTCAACCAGAAGCAGACAGAGTACCTCGGCACCGTCGAAGCCAGCGCGGCGCGGCTGCTGAACATCGCGCATGATTTGCTGGACATGACGCGCATCGAGACCGGCCACCTGGAACTGGTGCTGGAAACAGTCGACCTGCTGGCTTTAGCCAACGAGGTGATCGCGGAATTGTCGCCGCAACTGGATGCTCGGACGCAACCGCTCGACCTGCACGCGCCCGCGTCCCTGCCCTGTGTGCTCTGTGATCCGCTGCGGGTCGCGCAGATCATGGGCAACCTCATCAACAATGCCAGCAAGTACTCGCCACCGGGCAGCCCTATCAGCCTCAAACTGGCCGTATCAGATGAGCCCGAATTCATACAGGTCAGCGTGGCCGATCAGGGTGTGGGCATCCCGGATCTTGAACGCGCCAAAATCTTCGAGCCTTTCTTCCGCGCCAGCACCTCCGCGCTCATGAATGCCAACGGCACCGGCCTGGGCCTGTCGATCGCGCGCGCACTGGTGGAACTCCACGGCGGACGCATCTGGGTTGACAGCGCACCCGACACGGGCACCATTTTCCAGTTCACCCTGCCACTGGTCCATTGCCCCCCGCCCCCTGCTGAGCGCTGACACTGCGCATCTGACCCCGCGCACACGCAAGTTGAGCTTCGTCGCTCCCACAATTACTTTTGCGCGCCCCGTTAATGCAATTTGTAAGGTTGACAAGCTAGTATCATTGCAGAGATTGTTATCGCAAACACCTGACTCTTAGGGTGTTCCGCACCGCGATCTCTGCATCCTACACCCAATCGGAGAATCAAGCATGGAAGAACTGATCGCACTGATCGCCAAGAATGCCGGCATCACCACGGATCAAGCCCAAAAAGCGCTCGACACGGTGGCGGAGTACGCCAAAGCCAAGTTGCCTGCCCCGTTTGCCAGCCAGATCGACGCACTGCTGCAGGGCGGCGAATTACCGCAGGGGCTCGGCAGCCTGGCCAAAGGCCTCGGCGGACTGTTCGGCGGCCGCTAATCATCGGCGGAGCGCGCCACGAAATCCAGGACATGAGCGAGGGGACCATGAGCATCATCATTCATAAACTCTACGGTGTCGATCCCAACTTGGAAAGCAAACTCAAGATGCTGGGGATTAAAGACAACGAGGATCTGTTGAGGGCCTGCAGCAGTCATGGTGCAATGATGGAAATGGCCCGCAGCGCTGATGTGGACATCTCCATTGTCCGGCGTCTGATCCACCGAGCCGAGCTGGCGCGCAT
>JAPKMS010000400.1 GCA_026645775.1 Anaerolineae bacterium | reverse complement strand
TCCATTGCAGGCTCTCGAAAACACCAGCAGAGAAGTCATCCGGCGCGAATGCAGGATCGGCTTGCACGAACGGCGTAAGATCCCGTAAGAGGCCCTGCTTCGTGGCATCCCAATCTGGCGACATCGCGAGCGTATCGGCCGCGGCGACCCAGCGTTGCCAGACGTCGTCCGGATAACGGCCTTCAACGGGGGCTGTATCGGGTAGGCTATCCAAAGAAACTCGTTCGATCTGCGTGTTGGGGTGTAGGGCCTCAAATTGCTGGCGCAATTCCTCGTAGGCGATTCGCTGGGATTCAAAGCACCCGAAGCTAACTATCACGCGCGAAGTAGGGATTTCGATGGGGTGGCTGCTCAGGCCTGCGCCGCGGCAAGCGGCGAGGGTGAGGAGCAGGAGGAGTAAACAACGGGACGGGACCCTGGGTTGCTTCATGTCAGCGCAACTCCGAAAACCGTGAGACGCTTGGAGAGTTTGACTCACTTACACCCAACCGGTGAGAATTGCCGCAGTTTGTCTCACGAGCAACTTTTGAAAGAGATCCTGTAGCATAGCTCCGGAAACGGATATCGCGGGCCGACAGGTTTGCCAATCACTGCCTTCTCCAAGCCGACCATTAGATGCAGGAATACTCAGGCCGCTTGTACATTTCTCTCTTGCGTGGAAGCAGTTCATGCAGATCGGCCAGATCGTACTGTTCAAACAACCGCCGAACGTTCTGACGATACATTCAGCGAGCCTCGTTGATAGCTTGCTGGAGTCTCGCGAGATTAACCGCCCCAACAAGTCGGTAGCCATTGATAAAGAGCGTTGGAGTGCTACTAACGCCATAAGAAACCCCATCGTCGCGATCGTGCTGGACTTCAGCTTGGGTTTGCGGGTTGTCCAGGCACTCATCGAAGCGCTGAAGGTCTAAGCTCAACCTGGCCACGTACCTGTGTAAACTCCCGCGGTCGAAAGCAGGCTGTCCTTTGAAGAGTTGTTCACGCATGGGCCAGAACGCGCCTTGCTGGTCGGCGCACTCTGCCGCTTGCGCGGCCATGAAAGACGCGGAACCGACACCTTGTAGTGGAAAGTCGCGGGCAATCACACGAACCCGATCCGGATTGCTGCTCTGAATTCCGGCAAGGACCGATTCCAGATCTCGACAGTGCCCGCATGTGTAGTCTGAAAACACAACCACGGTGATGGGTGCGTCGGGCGAACCGAGAACAGGATCATCGTCGGCCGAAACACCCTTGACAATCGAGATGTCGGTGACACTGCTGACTCCCGTGTCAATCACCGCTCGATAGATCTGATTTAGCCGCCAGAGGACAGCAGCAAGCAGCAGGATTTGCACTGTGAGTATCAGCAGCACGAGCACCGTGGTTGGATTGGCCTGGCGGCTTTTCGCAGTCATGTTGTCAGTAACCCTCCGCTTTCGTCTGCGCTGCTGCCAATGCGGCCGGCGGATCGGCGCCTTGCAGAATCTGTTGGGCTGCTTCGGCCAGCCATTGCTCCTCAGCAGCCAGCCGACTTGTCGTGGCGATAGGTGCATCTGTGTAATCAGCAAGCGCACGATATGTTGCAAGAACATCCGGTGACAGCTTGTTGGCGAATGCTGGATCCTCCAGCAATGCGTGGCGCGCCGGCATCCCTTCGCTCAGTTCGGCTTGCGCTGCAACGTACTGTGTCCAGTCCCAGCAGATCTGCGGATTGGTCGCATGGGCGGAAATCAGTACACCGTCCCATAGAAACCGAGTGGCAGCAATGCGGCCAACCGGCATCGGCGCCATGCCTACCACTTCTTGCGCCGGCCACGCAGTGCCCCAC
>JAPKMS010000399.1 GCA_026645775.1 Anaerolineae bacterium | reverse complement strand
CGCTGCCCAAGCTGGCCCCGGCCTGCTTCAGCAGTGCGTTCAGGGATGTGCCGGGCGCGGGTTCGGCCTCGGCCAAGGCCTGCAGGATGCGCCAGACCTGGGCCTCGCCGCGCAGCGGGGGCAGGAGCACAGGGGCGCGGCCGGAGGTAAGCAGCCCGATCGCGCGACGCTCGCCCTGCCGCGCATAGCGCGCCGCCAGCGAAGCGGCCAAAATGACCGCGTACTCCTGGGTAGCCTCGGCATCATGGCCGGCCTGCACCCCGACATCCAGGTCTACAATCAGCCAAAGATCGCCCGAAGGCTCGCGGTCAAACTCGCGCACCATCAGCTTTTCGTGGTGCGCAGTGGCCGGCCAGTGCACGCGGCGCAGGGGATCACCCTGCTCGTACTGCCGCACGCCGCCCACCAGCATAGAATCCACGGCGGAGCGTTCGGAAGACACGGAGCGGCCCGGCGCACGGCCGCGGGGCAGTTCAAGATGCGGCAGGAAGGAAGCGCGCGGGTAGACCAGGATGGTGGTGGTTGCGGGATAATGCTGCGTCACCTGGAACAGCCCCACCGGGTCGTTCATCTCCAAGTCCCAGGGGCCCAGACGAAAGACACCGCGGCGCTGGCACATCCCGGTGCTCGTCCACTCACGCCGGGCGCCCGACCCGGCGGTCTCAACCCGATCGACCTGATAACCGGGCACCGCCGAATGGTCGCGCACGCGCGCAGACAAAACCGGCAACCAGCCATCATTGGTGAGGGTAAAACGCTCCAACAAACGGTCACCGGTCACCACCCAGGTGCCCAAGGTGCACCGTTGGCCGCTGACCCGGTAGCACAGCGAGCGCGCCCAGAGGTAACTGAACAGGATCACCGTACCCAGACCCACCAGCAGCCAGCTCCAGGCCCGGTCCGGGCTGATCAGTTGCATAAGAAACAAAGCCGCCCAGGTGATGAATGGCAGCCAGGTTACAGGACGCAAGCGGCGAACTACCGGATTTGGGGAATCCATAGCGCATCCAGTATACCACAAGCGCCCAGGCCCTGCGCCCCAGTGAACGACCAGTCGAACGCTTTGCGTGCGGCCTTCCTGTGACCGCTCCGCACCCTTCGACTACGGCCTGCGGGCCTTCGCTCACGCGAAGCGGCTCCGCTGCTTTTGCCCCAAGCGTGAAATGCACCCCGACCAGACGATCTGTTTGCCGCTCCGCGCCCGCCGTGCTACAATGCGCCCTGTCTCAGCGGCCGCAGGCAGGCCGACACGCCGTCTACCATCTGCAATTCACGATCCAGGATCCACACGATGAACACCACGCCGACACTCCGCCGCAGCCTGCTCTACATCCCCGGTGACCGCGAGGCGATGATCGCCAAGGCGGCGACGCGCGGGGCCGATGGGGTCATCTTGAATCTGGAGGATGCTGTGGCGCCGGCAAACAAGCCGCTCGCCCGTGACGCCGTGGCGCGCGCCCTGGCAGAGATCGACTTCGGCGCTACGGAGGTGATCGTGCGGATCAACCCGCCCGACACGCGCACCGGGTACGAGGATCTGCTGGCGCTGGCCGCGTGCGGCGCCCACGCGCTGCTGCTGCCCAAGGTCGGCTCGGCCGAGGAAGTGCGGTTCGCGGCCTGGACGGTGGCGCGGCTGTTGGCGTTGCGAGAGCTGCCCGCCGACAGCGTCCGCATCATGTGCATGATCGAATCCGCGGCCGGGGTGCAGGCTGCGCCGGAAATCGCTGCGTGCCACCCGGGCGTGGCGGCGCTGATCTTCGGGGCCAACGACCTGAGCGAGGACCTGGACTGTGCGCCGGAGCCCGGGGGACGCCCCCTGCTCTACGCGGCCAGCCGCGTCGTGCTGGCCGCGCGGGCCGCGGGGATCGACGCCATCGATTCGCCGCACATGGACTTCGGTGATGCGGCAGGGTTGGCGCGAGGCGCTGGGCGGGCACGCGAGCTAGGCTTCGTCGGCAAATCCGCCATCCACCCGAGCCAGGTAGCCGCGATCAACGCCGCATTCTCGCCCTCCCCGGAGCAGATTGCCTGGGCCCGTCGCGTGATGGCGCTGGCCCCCGATGGCGATCCCGCGCGTATAGGCGCGGTGCTGCTGGACGGGCAATTGATCGAGGCGCCGCACCTGGCGCGGGCAGGCCGCATCCTGGCCGCGGCCGAACGGCTCGGGCTTTGATTGTAAGCCAACAAGGAGATCCGATGGTGCGATCCGAGATGATCCGCGAGGCGCTGAGCGAGCTCACCTGCGATTTCGCGTTCTACTGCCGGCCGCGCGGCGGCCAACCCCTGTTGATCAAAAACTGCGACCTGTTTCTCTCGGCATCGATCATCAAGGTGCCGATCCTGTTCGCCTGGGCCTACCTGGAACGCCAGGGCCGCGTCAACCGCTCCGAGATGTGCGAGCTGGATCTGGAGCCGCAGGTGCAGGGCGCGGGGCTGTCATGGCTGCTGCGGACGCGACGCCTGCCCTTCGCCGACGTGCTGCTGTTGATGATCGCGCTGTCTGACAACCTGTGCACCAACCTGGTGATCCGCCGGCTCGGCATCGAGCGG
>JAPKMS010000398.1 GCA_026645775.1 Anaerolineae bacterium | reverse complement strand
TAGCGGATACGGGATTCGAACCCGTGTCTCCGCCTTGAGAGGGCGATATCCTGGGCCCCTAGACGAATCCGCCACACGTATGACGGCGATTATACGGATGCAGGCGGGCGCTGTCAAATCTGATGGGGCATCGTCGTTTGGCCGCTGGTTGGGGCCTGTGCTACAATCGGTCGTGCGCTCGTTGCTTGCCAACAGATGCGCCACTATGCACCAGCGGGTTCAAGTCCCGCCCTGCCAATTTGATCGTTTCAAACCATCCGGCAGGCCCAAGGAGATTTCATGCAGAGCCCCGAATTCATCTCGCGCAGCCTCGACCGCATCCTCCCGTTTGTGCAAAAACCGGCCCGCTACACCGGCGGCGAATTTAACAGCGTCGTTAAGGACTGGGACGCCATCCCGTACCGCCTGGCGCTGGTCTTCCCCGATGTTTATGACCTGGGCATGTCCAACCTGGGACTGGCGATCCTCTACGATGCGGTGAATGGGCAGCCCGATATGCTGGCCGAGCGCGCCTACACGCCGTGGGTCGATATGCAGGCTGCGATGCGTCGCGAGGGCATCGCTCTCTACGCGTTGGAGGGCCGTCGGCCCCTGGCCGCGTTCGACGTGATCGGCTTCAGCCTGGCTTACGAGCAGCTTTACACCAATGTCCTGACCACGTTGGACCTGGCGGGGATCCCGTTGCGCGCGGCCGACCGGACGGATGAGCCGTTGATCCTGGCCGGCGGCTCCGCCTGCCTTAACCCCGAACCGATGCACGCCTTCTTCGATGCGTTCTTTGTGGGCGAGGGCGAAGAAGCCATCGTGGAGATCGTTCGCGCCTGGACTGAGGCGCGCCGCACGGGGCTCAGCCGAGCGGAAGCGCTGCGGCGCCTGGCACGGATCGAGGGCGTCTACGTGCCGGCGTTGTACGAAGTCTCCTACAACGAGGACGGGACTGTCGCCGGTTCACGGGCCATCGATCCCAACGTGCCCGCAACGATCGTCAAGCGTATCGTGCCGACGCTCCCCCCGCCGCCGACAAAGTTCATTGTGCCCTTCATCGACATCGTCCATAACCGGGCCGCCATCGAGATTCAGCGGGGCTGCACGCGCGGCTGCCGGTTCTGCCAGGCGGGCATGGTCTTCCGCCCGGTGCGCGAGCGGCCAGTGGCCGAGGTGTTGGAGGCGGTGCAAGCCGTCATGCGCGACACCGGTTTTGAGGAGGTCAGTTTCCTGTCGCTCAGCTCCTCTGACTATTCGAATATCGGCGAGCTGGTGGGCGAGGTCGTGCGGCGTCACGGCGATGAGAAGCTTTCGATCGGCCTGCCCAGCCTGCGCATCGACTCGTTCAGCATGGAGCTGATGGAGCAGTTGGAGAAGGGGCGGCGGCGTTCGGGCTTCACTTTTGCGCCTGAGGCGGCCACTGACCGGCTGCGCGACGTGATCAACAAGCCCATTGCCACTGAGGCGCTGCTGGACGCGGCCCGCGAGGTCTTCCGCCGGGGCTGGACCACCCTCAAACTCTATTTCATGATCGGCCATCCCACCCAGACGCTGGAGGACGTGCAGGCTATCGCTGACCTGGCGCATGCGGTGAAGCGCATCGGGTTCCAGGAGTTGGGCCGCAAATCGAGCGTGCGCGTCGGCGTCAGCACCCTGGTGCCCAAGCCGCATACCCCGTTCCAGTGGGTGCCCATGGCCGACGAGACCACGATCCGCGCCCAGATCAGCTTGTTGGAGCGCCAACTGCGCAGCCCTGGCCTGGAGTTTTCGTGGAACAACCCGCGCGAGACGCTGCTGGAGGCCGTGTTGAGCCGCGGCGACCGCCGTCTCTCCGACGTCATCCAGCGCGCCTGGGAGCTGGGCGCGCGGTTCGACGGTTGGGGCGACCAGTTCAACCCGGCCGCCTGGGATCAGGCTTTCGCCGACACCGGGCTGGATCCCGATTGGTATGCCCGCCGCGAGCGGTTGGTCGATGAAGTGCTGCCGTGGGATATGGTCAGCGTGGGCGTCAGCAAGAAATTCCTGGCGCAGGAGTACGCGCATGCGCTGCAAGGCGGCGTGATCGACGACTGCCGGGAGCACTGCTATTCCTGCGGCATCCTGGGCCAGTTCAGGGATGAGCGTCGCACGGCCGCCGATGACGCCTGGGGCTGTCCGCCGCTGGGCAGCGGCAAGAGCCGTCAGCCCGTGGATGCGCGCCCCGTCCCGCTCTATTTCAACGAGGATATGAGC
>JAPKMS010000397.1 GCA_026645775.1 Anaerolineae bacterium | reverse complement strand
GGCAACACCGAGTTCGACCAGGGCAAGGCGGCCATGCGTCTCTTCGGACGTTGGCCCCAGGCCGGCTACAAGACGAATCCCAACATTGACCTGGGCGTGGTCGGGATGCCGGCCGGCAAGGCACGCGTCAGCGTACTGTTCTGGGGCGGCTTCGGCATTGCCGCGGATACCGAGCACCCTGAGGCCGCCTGGCGCTTCCTGAAGTTCTACGCTGCTGAGGCAGGCGCCGAGGTATGGAAGGATTGGGCGCTGCCCGCGGTCAAGTCGGTGGCCGATTCCTCGGGGCTGAGCAAGGATCCCATCGAGGGGGTCTGGATCGGCGAGCTGTCGCACCTGGCCCCGCGCGCCTACGTCTCCACCCCCTACTGGGGCCAGACGGCCGATCCCGCGCTGCGCAAGGCGCTGGAAACCGTGCTCATCGACCCCAGCGCTGATGTGGCCACCGTGCTGAAAACCGCTGCTGCCGAGGCCCAAAAGGCGCTGGACGAGCAGTTGGCGCAGAAGTAGGTTGGTAGATTGGTAGATTGGTAGATTGGTAGGTTGGCCGAGCGGTGTTTGCCAACTTGGGAGTCCCCCAGTTTACCAGTTCCCAATCTACCAATTTACCAATTCCCAATCTACCCTAAACCATGTCCTCACGTCGTCGCGAAGCCATCACCTTCTACCTGACCATCTCGCCGTGGCTGATCGGGTTTCTGGCGTTTACCCTCGTGCCGATGGCGATCTCACTTTACCTGAGCTTCACCCGCTGGGATCTGTTTGGCGCGCCGCAGTGGATCGGCCTGGAAAACTACGCGCGCATGGCCAGCGACCCGCTGTTTGCGCAAGCGCTGAAAGTGACCACGATCTACACCCTGGTCTATGTGCCGATGGAGCTGGTCGGCGGGCTCAGCCTGGCGCTGCTAGTGAATCAGAAGGTGCGCGGGGTGGGCGTGTTCCGCACGATCTTCTATCTCCCCTCGGTGCTGGCCGGCGTGGCCTACGTGGTGCTGTGGATGTGGATCTTCAACCCGCAGGGTGGGCTGCTGAACACGCTGCTGGGCGCCATCGGCATCCAGGGCCCGCGCTGGCTGATCGACCCGCGTTGGGCGCTGCCCTCGCTGCTGCTGATGACGTTTTGGGGTTGGGGCCGGGCGATGGTGTTGTATCTGGCCGGGCTGCAGGGGGTGCCGCCGGAGCTGTACGAGGCGGCGGAGATCGACGGCGCAGGGACTACCGCCAAGTTCTGGCATATCACCCTCCCCATGATCACACCGACGATCCTGTTCGCGCTGATCCTGAGCATCATCGGCACGTTCCAGACCTTCACCAGCGCGTTTGTGGCGACTAACGGCGGCCCGCTGGATGCAACGTTGTTCTATGTCCTCTATATCTACCGCCAGGCGTTCCAGTTCTTCCGCATGGGCTACGCCAGCGCGCTCGCCTGGGTGCTGTTCGTGATCATCCTGGTGTTGACGTTGGTGTTATTCAGGAGCGGGCAGTTTTGGGTGTACTACGAGGGGAAGCGGGAGTAGCCGGGATTTGGGGATTTGGGGTGACCGGGATGGGTGTTCCCCTAATCCCCCAATCCCCGCCAAGCGTTTTGAACAGCCGGGATTTGGGGATTTGGGGTGACCGAGATGGATTTTCGCCTGATCCTTGCTATCCCAGGAGGAGGCAATAGATGTCTCGTGGTTTTGAGAAGCATATTGAGCTGACCGAGAAGATCATTGCCGCTTGCCAAGAAGTACACCGCATCCTTGGGCCGGGGCTGGAAGAGCGATTCTATCGCGACGCCCTGATGATCGAGCTGGGACTGCGGGGCGTGAAATCCCGGAGCGAGCAGGAATTCACCGTGGCGTACAAAGGACGGCCCACCGGCAGCCACCGCATCGATCTGCTTGTGGAAGACAAAGTGCTCCTTGAACTGAAGGCCGTCAGCGGCCAGCTATCGAGCCTGTTCGTGGCACAGACCATCTCGGAGCGACGCGTAACCAAGCTCGATGTTGCTCTGCTCGTGAACTTCGGTGAGGTCAGTCTGCAGGTTCGGCGTTTGGAGCGCCGCGACTGATGGGAAGACGTCACGCAGTAGCTCAGGTAATGAGACAAGTGGCCGGGATTGGGGGATTGGGGGACACGAATAAGGGGGCATCCCCCAATCCCCTAAGCCCTGCTGACGGACAGACGCCTTCGGCCGGGATTGGGGGATTAAGGGAGACGAGAAGGGGAGCATCCCCTAATCCCCTAATCCCGGCCAAACGGTTGCTCATCTATGGTCTGCTGGGCGCGGTCGCGGTGATTTTTTTGCTGCCCCTGTTCTGGATGCTGTCCTCGTCGCTGAAGCCGGAGTGGCAGGTGCTGGCCAACCCGCCCGTCTGGCTCCCCAACCCGCCGCGGTGGGCGAACTACCGTGAGGCGCTGACTTATCTGCCGTTCGGGCGCTATGCGGTCAACACGCTGATCATCAGCCTGGGCGCCATTGTTGGGCACCTGTTGTCGTGCACCATCGTGGCCTACGGCTTCGCGCGGCTGCGCGCGCCCGGCAAGGGCTTCTTCTTTGCGCTGCTGATCTCTACCTTGATGCTGCCCTACCCGGTGACGATGGTGCCGCTGTTTGTGCTGTTCAACCGGCTGGGCTGGATCGATACTTTCCTGCCGTTGATCGTGCCGGCTTTCTTCGGCAACGCGTTCTACATCTTCCTGCTGCGCCAGTTTTTCCTCACCCTGCCGCCCGATCTGGAGGATGCGGCGCGCATCGACGGTGCGAACACCCTCCAGGTCCTCCGTCACGTGATCCTGCCCATCTCCACGCCCGCGCTGGCGACGGTGGTGATCTTCACCTTCCAGGCGAGTTGGAACGACTTTCTCCAGCCGTTGATCTTCCTGCAGGACCAATCCAACTACACCTTGACCCTGGGCCTCAACTTTTTCCGCGGCAGCTTCCAGGTTAACTGGGCGTATCTGATGGCTGCATCGTTGGTAGTGGTGCTGCCGGTGGTGATCGTCTTTTTCCTGGCGCAGCGGTTGTTTATCCAGGGGATCGCGATGACGGGGATCAAGGGCTAAGCGGCGCTGGTGGCTGTTGGCGGGCAGTGGGCAAGATCAGGCGCTCCTCAGCCGATCGGCCAACGTCAAGGGGAGCTCTGTCGGATGCCCAGTGCTGTCAGGAAGCTGGCCTCTGTCAGGGCATTGGGCCGGCCGAGCCGAAGGGGTGTCTTTCCCACGATCCGGCTCAGCATGCGGTCGGCATAGTGCACCAGCCAGACCTGCACCACCTCCAGCACGCCGAGCGAGGTGGCTTGGAGGCAGGCCCAGTCGGCCTCCCAATGGACGTGTTCTCCGCCGGCAGCGAGCGTCTCGGGCGACTGGAGATAACCGAGGGCCACGTGCCAGCCGGCCAGGGCCTTGGGCCGGTCAAGGCCTGCAAACGGGGCCAGGCGCTCGGTCACCCGCGAACGCACATTGCCTGGGTCGGCGCCGAGCGCCAGCAGCCGCCCATCCGGCGCCAGACACAGTCGGTCCAAATTGAGGGGGAACGGTTCCAGCGCGGTGAAACAACGATTCAGTTCCTCGACGAACCCTGCCAGGTCCACCGGCAGTTCATGATGCTGCAACGGCGGCTCCGCCCGATAGCGGCCGCGCAGCGGCGCCATCACGGTGGCGTGCAGATGGCTGGGCGCGACCCAACGAACGCAGCCCGGCCAGGCCGCATCGACCCGTTCCCAAAGCCGCGCAACCTGAGCCAGGATCGGCCGCGGGAACGGCAAGCCGACGACGAGGGTTAGCCCGTAGCTGGTCGCCAGATTCTTGCTCCGGGTTGTCTGCATCTGCTGCGGATCCAGAATCAGGGTCATCCTATCGGCCTATCTGCGTCACTTGCGCGTGACATCGATGCAGTGCGCGTCTCCTGCCGGCAGATCGGGCGCGTTCCAGCCCTGCGCCAAGGTCTGGTGGGTCAGGATGGCGCAGATCAGAAAGTGCTTTCCCCGATCGGCCTCTTTGTCACCGATGCCGACATTCTCGACGCGCCAGCCGGTGCGATTTACTTTGGGCAGCGGTTGAAGCCAGTAGTTGAATCCCTGGGGCTTGACCAGGAGATAGAGATTGGTTCCGGAGGGCAGGGAACCCCGCGGAAACGAACCGTTCACAGCGATCGACATGTCAACGGTATCACCGGCTTGCGGTCCTGTGAGGGTCGGCGAGTGCCCCCCGGCCAGAACACCCAACTCCCAAAGGGCGATGGCTCCCAGCAGCAGGGCCGCCACGACGAATGCGCCATGGGCGGCCTGCAGGCCTCGCAACTGCCGCCGGGTTCTCTTCTGCAAATCGCGGATTGCCGACAGCAACGGCGACTGGGGATCGACGCCCGCTTCGTGGCAGATTTTGGCGGCTTCCGCCAGGAGGCTGAGGTTCCCGGAGAGCACTGCGGACCGCCCGCGGGAAAGTCTCTGCCACAGGGAGCGTTCCGCGACCATGTCGGCCGCTCGCTGGCTCGCGATCTTGAAGATGTTTTCCGCCCGATACAATTGCCGTGCCGGATGCGAGAGTTCGCTCATCGTTGCGACGCCTCCTTAGGGTGCGTGAACGGGCTCATCCAAGGCTTCAACGATTTTGCCGCCCGCGGGATCCCGCTGTGCGATCATGCCCGCGGCCTTGTCAAGTAGCTGTTCTCGCCAATGCAGCGCTTCCTCGGAGCCCGGGTCAGCCTGCAAAACTTCCTGCACCTTCTCGGCCGCTTCGATCCAGCACCCCCGTGCATACAGGTCGCTGACCGCGGTGCAGGCGCTGTGGCGCGCGTTCGGCATGCGAAAGATCGTATCGTCTTGCATCTTGGTGAAGAGCACCGGCGTGATCCATTCCACCGCGTTCTGTTTGCTGCGGATAGCCTTGCGACCTTCGATGACTGCGGTCTCGACCCCGGCAGCGGACGCGAAGCCCTGCGCGCCGAGGTGTTCGTAAAATCTATGCGTGAACGTGGTGGCCGTGTCGGTGCGAATGGGGTATTGCATGGCCACCACCATCGCCGCGCCGGCGTTCAGGAAACATGCCGCCAGATTGGTGAAGGGGGTATACTTGACCTGGTTCTTGCCCGGTTGCGCCAGCTCACAGGCATTGAGGACGATCAGGCGCAAGCTCGACAACGTGGGCTGCAAGGCATCCTGCAGGTCCTCCCAGCGCACGCACGCAGCCTCGCCGCGCCGGGCGCCTTCGAAATCGAGTTGTCCTTGACCCAGGCTGTGGCCATGGCCGAAGTAGTGCAGGATGTGGTACGTGCGGGCAGCGATCGCTTCTCTGAGCTGATCGAGCGTAGGCCCTTTTCCGGGCTCGATGAAGTCAATCTGCAAGTCTCGTCTCGCCAGCCTGGTCTGCGGCGCTTCCAGGATGGCGGCTCGTTCCTTTTGGATGGCGGATGCCTTCGTCAAATCGCCGTCCGGGTCGGCGAACACGACGAGCATACGCAGCGGATCGCCCCCCAGATCGAGGGGCGCGATGGTCGGCGCTGTCGGAAAACGACGAACGACCGACAGGTGGCGCGCCAGGGCGCCGTTGAG
>JAPKMS010000043.1 GCA_026645775.1 Anaerolineae bacterium | reverse complement strand
GCGCTGGCCGAGACGCTCGGCGTGGTCATCTTCCAGGAGCAGGTGCTGCGCGTCGCGATGGCGCTGGCCGGCTTCACGCCAGGCGAGGCGGATTTGTTGCGCCGCGCCATGAGCCGCAGCCGGTCAGCCGAGGCGATGGCCGCCCTGCGCGACCGTTTCCTGGCCGGCGCGCAGGCCAATGGCGTCGGGAAGGCCACGGCCGAGGAGGTCTTCGGCCAGCTTCAAGGCTTTGCCACCTACGGCTTCTGCAAGAGCCACGCGGCCAGCTTCGCCCTGATCGCCTATCAGACGCTCTGGCTCAAGGCGCACTACCCGGCCGAGTTCTACTGCGCGCTGCTGAACCATCAGCCGATGGGGTTTTACAGCCCCGAGGTGATCGTCGGGGACGCCAAACGTCACGGCCTCACGGTGCTGCGGCCGGATGTGAACGCCAGTGCGGACGGCTGCACGCTTGAGACGGGGACGCCCATCGGGCGGGGAGATGGGGAGACGCGGACGCCCATCGGGCGAGGAGACGCAGAGACCTATTCCCCGTGTCCCCCCGTCTCCGTGTCGCCGTGTCTTCCCCCGCTTCGTCTCGGCCTCCGCTACCTCGCCGGCCTGGGCGCAGCCGGGCGGGCGCGGCTGTTGGCGGCGCGCGAGGGTGGGGCTTTCGCCGAACTGACTGACTTCTGCCGCCGGACGCGGCTGCCGCGGCCGCTGGTGGGCGACCTGATCCGAGCGGGCGTGCTGGACAGCTTCGGGACGCCGCGGCGGCAACTGCTGTGGGCGCTGGGCGGTCTGCAGTACGCGGAGGACGCGCTGGTCGAGGCGCCGGACGGGCCCGCCGAGTTGCCCGAGCTGACCGAGCGCGAAGCGCTGGGTTGGGACTACGAGCTGCTGGGCCTGTCGCCGGACGACCATCCGCTGCGGCTGTGGCGGGCCAGGTTGCGAGAACAGGGTGTGCTGAGCGCGGCGGAGCTGGCAGCCCGGCCGGCGGGCAGCCTGGTCAAGGTGGCCGGCCTGGTGATCGTGCGCCAGGCGCCACCGACGGCCAAGTCGCATGTATTCGTCACGCTGGAGGATGAAACAAATCTGGTTAACGTGATTATCCGGCCCGACATGTACGAACAGCAGCGTGCCACGCTCCACAACGCCCGCCTGCTCCTGGTCACAGGCCGCTTGCAGCGCGAAGGCGCCGCGGTCAGCGTGCTGGCGCAGGGGGTGCAGGCGCTGCGGGCCTAGCGGTTCGAGTGGTATAATCAGGGAGCAGCGCAGGAGGGACGTATGATCAGAATCGGCACATCCGGGTTCTCATACGACGACTGGAGCGGCCCCTTCTACCCGGCCGGGCTGCCGGCCCGCGCACAACTGGCTTTCTACGCGCGGGCGTTCTCGACGGTCGAGATCAACACGACCTACTACCGCGTCCCCGATGTGCGCCTGGTGCAGGGCTGGGCGGAGCGGACGCCGGCCGACTTCCTCTTTGCCGTCAAAGCGTACCAGGGTCTCACACACGAGCGGGAGCGCCCCGACTGCGCGCCGTTCGTGGCTGCGCTGCAGCCGCTGGTCGCGGCCGGCAAGCTGGCGTGTATCCTGGCCCAGTTCTCCCCTACGCCTTTCACCCGACGCCGGCCAACCGGGCGTACCTGGGCTGGCTGCGCGCGGGCCTGGGCGATCTGCCGGCAGTCATCGAGCTGCACGCTGCCGATTGGCTGACGCCGGCCACCTTTGAGCTGCTCCGGTCGCTAGGCTTAGGCTTCTGCTGCGTGGATGAGCCGCGGCTGACGGGGCTGCTGCCGCCGGTGGCGGTCGCCACTGGGCCGCTGGCGTACGTCCGCTTCCACGGCCGCAACGCGGCGAAATGGTACAACCACGAGCAGGCCTGGGAGCGTTACAACTACACCTACAGCGCAGCCGAGCTGCGTGAATGGACACCGAAGCTGCGGGAACTGGACACGCAGGCCCCGCTTACGCTGGTCTACTTCAACAATCACTACGTCGGCCAGGCGGTGCAGGGCGCGCGTGATCTGGGCCAACTGCTCCTGCTGCCGGAGTAGGCTGCGCTGCGGCACACCCGATCAAGAAGGGTGGATGCGATATGCCTGGCGAGCAATCCGGAGGTGAGGCGATGCCTGATTCCCTTGTCGCCCGCGCGGCGATCGTAATGCATCCTGGCTGGTGCTCCAACGCGGGCTGGCGATTGTTCGCCGGCTGCTGCGCGGGCCGGCGATGAAAGCCGAGCTGCTGGCGGCAGTGCGCCTGGCCGTGGGAGCGGAGGCGTACAGTGACATGCCTGCGGCTGCGGAGCACGCCCTAAAGAATGACCGCGCGGCTCTGGCAACTCACTTGGGCATCCAGGTAGCATTTGATCGCTCCCTGCGCTGTTACCGCCTGACCAGCCTGGGCGAGACACCCTGGCTGGACTTGGACGACGATGCGCTGGCGGCCATTGCCGTCATCTACACTACCTTCACCAGCGGCGGGCCGGAGGCTGAGCGGGTGCGTACGTTCCTGGATCAGATCGCCGCCTGCTGCCGCCAGAACGGTTGGAGAGTATCCGACAGCCGGCGATCTCGATCCTGCTGCGCGACCTGGACGAGCGGCCAGTGGCCCCGCGCGTGTTGGAGAGGGTGCAGCGCGCTGTGGCAGAACGGCGCCGGCTGGGATTCCACTACAGCGCGGCCGCGCCGACCGAACGGGAGCCGCGCTACCACGAGGTAGAGCCACACGCAATCGTTTTTCGCGATGGCCACTACTACCTGGAGTGCCTCTGGAGCGGCTGTTCGAGGTGACCGCGGTGAAGTACGCACGGGTGCGCACCTTTGCTGCCAGCGCAGTGCGCGCGTTGACCTACTTCGCCGACGCCGAAACCACCCCCATGCCGCAGATGATCCAACGCGCCTCCTGGAGCAGCAGGCCCTGGCGGCCGGTCGCAAGCGCCTCGAAGACCTCTGGTCAGAGCAGAAACCTCTAACGATCTGAGATATAAGTCGCAGACAATCAAAGCACAAAGTTTTATTCTCGACGTGATCGCAAGCAGGCCCCTGGGTCTTGCTGGAGCAAAGCATGTCACCTGAGCTGCGCATCCAGATGCTGGGTGAATTCGGCCTGACCTCTGACGGCCTCAACGTCAGCGCCGTGAACACCCCGCGCCTGCAGGCCCTGCTCGCCTATCTGATCCTCCACCGCCGCGCGCCCCAGCCGCGCCGGCATCTGGCGTTCCTCTTCTGGCCCGACTCCACCGAGACCCAGGCGCGCACCAATCTGCGGCACCTGCTCCACGAGCTGCAACACGCGCTGCCGGATGCCGAGCGCTTCCTGTTGGCCGACGGCCAAACGGTGCAGTGGCGGATCGCTGGCCCCTGCGTGCTCGACATTGCTGAGTTCGATTCAGCCTGCGCCTCCGACCAGGAGGCTGATCTCCAGCGCGCGGTCGGGCTCTACCGCGGCGACCTGTTGCCCGGTTGCTACGATGACTGGATTGCGTCGGAGCGCGAGCGGCTGCGCTGTGCGTACGCGGCCGCGCTGGAACGGTTGATAACCCTGGCAGAAGACCGCCAGGACATCTCGACTGCGATCACGCACGCGCGCCGGCTGCTGGAGCACGACCCCTGTCACGAATCGGCCTATCGGAGCTTGATGCGCCTGCATGCCTTGAACGGCGATCGGGCGGCCGCGCTGCACATCTACCACACCTGCGTCACCGTGCTGCGCCGGGAGCTGGGCGTGCCTCCCGATGCCGCCACGCGCCTGTTGCACGAACAACTGTTGAATGCCGATGCGGCGGTGGCTCCGCCGGTGCGGTCTGTCGCAGCGAGCTTCCCGTTGGTGGGCCGCACGGCTGAATGGGCGCAGTTGCAGGCCACCTGGCGCTCGGCGGCCGGGGGGCGACCGCAGATGGCGCTCATCGTGGGCGAGGCTGGCATCGGCAAGACACGCCTGGCCGAGGAATTGGAGGTCTGGGCGACGCGCCAGGGCATCCTGACCGCCAGCGCGCGCGGCTACGCGGCGGAAGGAGAGCTGCCTTACGCGCCCGTGGCGACGTGGTTACGCGCCCGGCCGCTTCCGCCGCTGGAACCAGTCTGGCTGACCGAACTGGCGCGGCTGCTGCCGGAGCTCTTGACCGCACATCCGACGCTGCGCGCCCCCGAACCGCTGCGCCAGGCCTGGCAGCGCAACCGGCTGTTCGAAGCGTTGGCGCGCGGGGTGCTCTGCTGCGACCGGCCACGTTTGCTGGTGCTGAACGACCTGCACTGGTGCGATGGGGACACGGTGGAGTGGCTGCGCTATCTGCTGCGCTTCGAGCCGCGTGCCGCAATGCTCGTCGTGGCAACGCAATGCGCCGGCGAGAGCTGCACGCCAGAGTCGGCGGCGCTCCTGGCGGCCCTGCGCCGCGACGGCCTGCTGACGGAGATCGAGTTGGGGCCACTGGATGCCGGTGCAACCGCCGCCCTGATGGGTCACGTGACCGGCCGGCCGTTCGACCCTGGGCTGGCAGACCTGCTGTTCCGGGGCAGCGAGGGGAATCCTCTGTTCGTGGTGGAGATGGTGCAGGCCGGCCTGGCGCAGGGTGGCTCTGGCGGGCAAGAGCAGCAGACTGCCGTACACGCCCAGGCGATGACCGCCGCGCCTCAGCCCTTGCCGGCCAAAGTGCGCCAGGTCATCGAGCGTCGCCTCAGCCAGCTCTCGCCCGCGGGCCGCGAGCTGGCCGAGTTGGCCGCGACGATTGGCCGCCGGTTCGACTTCGATGTGCTCAGCGCGGCGGCAGAGCTGGCGGACGAGACGCTGGTGCCCAGCCTGGACGAGCTTTGGCAGCGCCGCATCATCCGAGAGCAGGGCGGCGGCGCGTACGACTTCAGCCACGACAAGATCCGGGAGACGGCTTACAACGGCGTCAGCCTCGCGCGGCGCCGGCTGCTGCACCGTCGTGTAGCGCAGGCGCTCGCCCGATTACATGCTGACGATCTGGACGCAGTCAGCGGGCAGATCGGCCGGCACTATGAACTGGCCGGGCTGCTCGAGCCGGCGGCGGCGCACTATCGCCGGGCCGCGGAAGCCAGCGAACAGGTCTACGCCAACGCGGACGCCATCCTCTACTACCGCCGCGCACTGGTCTTGCTTGGCAGCCTGCCCGGCGAACGGAAAATGAGCGCGACGTTGTGGGAACGGCTCGGCGACATCCTGGCCCTCACCGGGCAATACGAGACAGCGCGTGCAGCCTATCGACAAACCTTGGAGCCAATGACAGCGCTTGACCGGACGGCGCAGGCCAGGCTGCTGCGCAAACTGGGCAACGCCTGGCGCGAGGAACGCAGCTACGACCAGGCTGAGCAGGCATTCGAGGAGGCGCACCACCTCCTGGGAGAACAGCCCACCCTCGACGCAAGTCCCCCTGACGAGACGGACGCTGCGGCCTGGGAATGGATCGAGCTGCAGATTGACCGGAATCACCTGCAATACTGGCAAAACCGGCTGCACGAAGCGGCAGTGCGGATCGAGACGCTGACCGTGCTCGTCGAGCAGCATGCCACGGCCGATCAACGAATACGCTATTTCATCTCCGCGGCTATGATCTACCTGCGGCGCGACCGCTATGCGCCCGGCGCAGCCAGCCGGGCCTATCTCCAGGCGGCGCAGACGCTGGCGCGGGCGTCGGCGCTGGCGCAGAGCCCCGCCATCCTGTTTCAGCTCGGCTTTCTGCATCTGTGGCATGGCTCGCCGGCTGACGCGGCGGAACGCCTGCAAGCCGCCCTGCATCTGGCCGAGCGGAGCGGCGACATCACGCTGCAGGCGCGCTGCCTGACATACCTCACGTGTATCGCCCGGCTCCGGGGCGCTGTCGCCGATGTCAACCAGTGCGTCCCGCAGTTGCAGAAGACGGCCGCGCAAGCCCAGATGCCCGAATACATCGCAGTAGCGCACGCTTGCCAGGCATGGCTGGCCGAACGAGAGAGCGATCTCGAGGCCGTTTTCCAGCAGGGTGAGGCCGCGCTGGCGTTGTGGGCCGGGCTGCCTTTCGATTATCCTTTCCATTGGCTGGCGTTGTGGCCGCTCCTGGCGGCCGCGCTGCAACGCAACCAACTCGACCACGCCGTGCGATATGCGCACGGCCTGCTGCATCCCTCGCAACAGCTTCTGCCGGAGGCGGTGCTGGCCGAGCTGCAGGCCGCTGACGCCAGTGCGGTGGCCGGCCGGATCGCCCAAACCCGCAGCCGCCTGCAAGCAGCCGTTGACCTGGCCCAGGCCTCGAGTCAATGCTAACGCGCTCCTCGTGATTTTCCCCACCAAACGCTTTCGGAACGGCACGCCTGGTATGCTGGCCCGCAGAGTCAGCCTATTGAAACCAGGAGGATGCCATGATTCTTGTCATCGGTGCTACCGGCCTGCTCGGCAGCGAGATCTGCGGCCAGCTTGCGGCCAGGGGCAAGCGCGTCAGGGCGCTGGCCCGCGCCACGTCCGATCCGGCCAAGGTGGATCGCCTGCGTGCGCTTGGCGCAGAGGTCGTGCCGGGCGACCTGCGCGACGCTGAGTCGCTGCGCACCGCTTGCCAGGGCATCAGCACCCTCATCACCACAGCGTCGGCGCTGCCCTTCGCCTATCAGCCCGGTGTCAATTCCCCACAGACCACCGATCGAGACGGCTGCCTGAGCCTGATCGCGGCCGCGCAGGACGCGGGCGTGCGGCGCTTCGTGTACACCTCGTTCCCGCCGGCGGCGGTTTCCTTCCCGTTGCAGGACGCCAAGCGCGCTGTTGAAGCCAGCCTGCGCATCAGCGGCCTCACCTACACCATCTTACAGCCCACCTTTTTCAGCGAAGTCTGGCTCAGCCCCGCACTCGGGTTCGACTATCCCAACCGCAAGGCGACCCTCTACGGCGACGGTACGAACCCCATCAGTTGGATTTCCTACTGCGATGTAGCCCGATTCGCCGTAGCCTCGCTCAGCAACCCCGCCGCGCTGGATGCCACCCTGGAGTTAGGCGGGCCGGAGGCGCTGAGTCCGACGGATGTTGTCGGAATTTTCGAGCGGATCGGGGGACAACCCTTCGAGATCATGCACGTCCCAGTCGAAGCGCTGCGGGGCCAACTCGCGGCCGCGACCGACCCCATGCAGCAGTCGTTCAGCGGGCTGATGCTCGCTTACGCGGGGGGCAAGGCGATTGACATGCGGGAGGCGCTCCAGGCGTTGCCCATCCGGCTGACCTCGGTGGAGGAGCATGTCAGGCGAGTATTGCTGCCGGCTTAACAACACAAGAGTGCATGCGGATGAATCAGGAGGCCCAGTATGAACCGAAGATATTATGCGCACGCCGCACCGTGGATTGGATGGACTATTCTCGCGGTGCTCGTAGGACTCGGCCTGGCCCCGGTGAGGATGATCCACGCCACCCAGACCGGGTATGCTCAGACTCCCCCCACCAACACGCCCGCCTACCGCATCTATCTGCCTATGTCGGTGCGGGTCTACTCGACGAATGTCCCCGACCTGGGCGACGCGCCGGACAGCTCCAACAGTCACGGCGTGGGCATGACGGCCTATCCGGCCGGGGGGCCGCCCGGCGTTCTGGCGCGCTTCCCCACGGTCTTCACGGCCGGCTCGCCGCCCTATGGGCCACTGCACCGCAACCAGAAGCTGATCTACTTCCTCGGCCCGGCCATCACCGCGGAGAAGGAGGCCGACATCGGCTTCGATGCCGACGGCGTCAACAACCTCAAGCCGCCGAGCGACGCGCCCGACCTCGACCGGGCCGACGATGGTGTGACCTTGGCGCCGCTGCCGCACTGTCTCCCGACCAAGCTGACCTACGTCGTCACGGTGCTGCCCAGCGCGCCAACCAGCAAGGCTTATGTCAATCTTTGGTTCGACTGGGACCGCAGCGGCGATTGGGGCGCGGTGCTGCCGTGCCAGGGGGTCGCCGCACCGGAGTGGGCCGTGCAGAACCAGGTCCTTGCGCTGACCGGTCCGGGGACGTACACCTTCACCACGCCGGCCTTCCTCCCGTACAACCCGAACCCGAACCGCTGCCTGTGGTGGCGGATCACCCTGAGCAGCCAGCCGGCCACCGCCGCCGATGGCAGCGGCCCGGCGAACGCCTACGAGTTCGGTGAGACCGAAGACACCTATCAGTGCGGTGAGACGGCGCCGACCCCGACCGCAACGCCGACAAAACAAGCACCGCCCACGACGACGCCGACCGCCACCCCGACCCGCCCGATCCCGCCGACGGCGACGCCGACTGCGACACCGACGAAGAAACCGCCCTACTCGATCATCGTGATCAAGCTCAATGCAGATGGCATGACACCGATCCCGGACTGGCAGATGACCCTCTATGCCGGTCCCAAGTGCGAAGGCGCACCGCTGGCGGCGCAGACCACCGACGAACGCGGCCTGACCGACTTCCTCGACCTGGAAGCTGGCGACTACTCGGTGCGCGAGGAGGTTCGGTCAGACTACCTCCCGCAGACGCCGATTTGTCAGGCCATCGCGGTGGGCGATTCCCATCCGGCCGCGCTCACCTTCGGGCCAGCCGCCTACCCGCCGGGCGGCCAGGATGAGTTCCCCTCCGGTGCGCTTCTGACGCTGGAAATTCCAGGCGGCGGCCAGGCGCATGTCACGCTCAACGGTCCCACAGTGGTCCAGCGCAGTGACCCGCACGATGCGGATGGGGATGGCCGGCAGGAGATCGAGACCGAGCTCCTGGCCATGAACCTGACCGGCATATCGCCTTCCGGGCCGCTGATGGTGCGCGAAAGCCCAACGCGCCCGTCCCTGGGTCGCATCGTCCAACAGGCGCCCGGCATCGACTTCGCCGCCGACAGCTTCTTCGACGTCTTCTTCGACATCTCGCTGGACGGGGGACAGACGTGGCTGCCTGTCCAGGAGCCGGTGCGTATGGAAGCCGTGATCGATGCGATTCCGCCCATCCTCTCCTTCTATCGGTCGCCACAGCCGATCGCCGTGCCGGTGATCGGATCAGACGGCCAGGTGATCGCGGTCATCCGCCACGCCCTGCACATCCCGCTGCCGCCGTATGAAAAGCTGATCGTGTTCGTCAACCACAAGCCGAAGACGCCGACGCCGACGCCGACCCACTCTGTCCCCCCGACGCGCACGCCGACCCCGACGGCCACCAGGTACATCGAGCCCACGCGCACGCCGACCGCCACCGCTACGCCGACACGCACGCCGACATCGACGCCCACAAAGACCCCAACGGCTACCCCGACACCGACGTCCACGCCAACGCCGACGCAGACGCCCACGCCCACGCCGACCCGGAAACCGGTAATCACGGGCATCTCATCCACCTTCACCATGACAGCCGACGGCTTTGTCGTCATCACCGTCCACGTGCAGGACCCGGCGCTGAGCCTGCTGATCTATGACATGGAGATCTTCTTCGACGAGCAGCAGCCGCCCTGGCCGGGCGGTCAGCCGATCAGCGGCCCGCCGGGATGGGAGCCGTTCCTGGTGCCCGGCGGCATCGGCTGGATGACGAGCAGCAACCCGCTGATCGTGTGCCACCCCGTCCAGTTCGTGGTCCAGTTGCCGGCCGGCATCGCCATCGGCGATGTGATCTGGCTGCACATGACCGACAAGGAGCACAACAACCTGGGCTACGTTGTCAGCCAACGAACATCTCCTGGCGCGAATTCGGCCTGGGCGTGGGCCCAGCTCGGTCCCAACTGTGCAACCGGCACAACGCCAAAGTAGACGCAAGCAGTGGCGCCCGCCTGCTCGCCCAGGCGGGCGCCACCGGTGGCAAGCTGCTCACAACCCACCTGTAAAGAGGTCACCAATGTTCCGTCACCGTATGTTGTTCCAAACCGTTCTCCTGCTGGCAGCCATCATCCTGCTGGCTGCCGCACCGGCCGGCGCACAGTCGGGATACAGCGCCACGATCACCAAGACGTCGCAATACACGGCCCCGCTCTGTCCCGGCACGAGCATCACCTATTCGATCGTCTTCACCAACACGTCGAGCCCCACAACGCCGCCCGTCGCGGCGAGCATCAGTGACCCGCTACCGGCCGGCGTGACCTACGTGGCCGGTTCGGCCACCGGCGGCGCGACCCACAACGCCGGCCTGAACCGCATCGAATGGCAGGGCGTCCTGCTGCCGACCGCGCCAAATAACAGCGTCACGATCGGCTTTCAGGTGACGGTGAACGCCGGCGTGGCGACCGGCACAGCGATCAACAACACCGCGACGGGCACGCTCTCCGCAACGCCGCCGGTGGTGGTCCAGTCGTCGGCCAGCGACACGGTGCTCTGCGGCACGGCCACCTTCACGCCGACGGCCACGCCGACGCGAACCGCCACACCGACGGTGACGCGCACGCCGACGCCGACACCAACTCGGACGGTCACGCGCACGTCGACACCGACCCGCACACCCACGCGCACGCCCACCCGCACACCGACGCGCACGCCCACCCGCACCCCGGTGCCGACCGAGACACCCTTTTGGGACATGGTGGCCGACAAAATCGAAGTGACACAAGGCGTGCAAGACCTCAACAACAGTGTGCGCCTGGTAGTGAACAAGCGCACCTATGTGCGCTTTCACGTGCATGCAGTTGAAGGTAATCCCTGGACCACTGCGCAATTGCGCGTCCAGCGGGGCGCAAATACAGTCTGGCTCAAACCGATCAACGAGATGAGTGGCTTCATCGGCGTGCGGAAGTGGCCTGATCGAGGGGTGCTCGACCATGCCTTCTTGTTCGAGTTGCCGTCCGGCTATCGCGAGGGGACCATCACGATCACCGCCTACCTCAACCCCGTGACCGACTGGCGCAACCGCAACCCGCTCGAAATGAGCTACGCCAACAACGACATCTCGACCACGGTCTCGTTCGAGGCAGTGCCGCGGGTGCATGTGATCACTTACCGCATGGGCTATGAGATGGATGACAAGACTTATTGGCCGCCCAAAGCGGATCCTGGCAAGATGTATGATTGGTTGCGCCGGGCCTTCCCCCTGAACGACCTGAAAACGTGGGACAAGACAGAGAACTACGGCGACGCCGAAGCCAAGAGCGGCGCGTTGACCGATCCCACCTGCACGGATATCAACGACTCCTTGTGGTGGAACCGAGCCTATCATCAGTCCCCCCCGGCAAGCTATCCATATGGCACCCGCTACTACGGGATGGTGAGCGACCAACGGGGCTTCATGCGCGGATGCGCGCCTGCGCCCGGCTACATCGGCTCCGGTCCCACCGGCAGCGGCAGCCTTGGCTGGGACTTCGACGGCTCCTATGGCGACTGGTACGGTGGCCACGAGCTGGCCCACACCTATGGCCGCCGCCACGCCGACTTCTGCGGCGCGGAGGGGGGCAACGCTTATCCCTATCCCCAGGGCTGGATCAGCCCGACATTCGTCGGCGACACCGCCCTCTACGGCTTCGATATCAGCACCCGCGCCATCTACCCGCCCACCTGGTACGACGTGATGACCTATTGCCCCAACGAGTGGCTGAGCGACTTCACCTATGAAGGGCTGATGAGCAAGTTCCAGAACGCTCCCGTGGCCGCCGCGGCCGCTCCACGCAGCGCTGACCTGACCGACCGTCTCCTGATCGCGGGCACGATCGATCCTCAGACTAACGCCACCAAACTCCGGCCGCTCTTCGTCATCCCCAACGCGGCAGACATCCAGCCGCGGGTGCCCGGCGACTACCTCATCGTGCTGCGAGATACGCATGGCAGCAGCCTGGCCAGCTACCCCTTCACTCCCAGCCAGGTTGACGGAGGGCCAGGGCCAGAGGAGGATCGCCACGTGGAGCTACTATCCATCCAGGAATTGGTGCCCTTCGTAGCCGGCGCGACCCGGGTTGAGATCTTGGGGCCGGGCAATCTGCCCCTTGCCAGCGTGCAAGCCAGCGCCCACCCGCCCACCGTCATGTTGACCGCGCCCAAAGGCGGCGAGTTGCTGACCGGAGATACGATCACCCTATCCTGGCAGGCCAGCGACGCCGACAACGACCCGCTCAGCTTCATCGTGCAGCACAGCCCGGACAATGGCGCTACATGGCAGGTGGTGTACACCAGTGCGGCCACGGAAAAGAAGGCCGCGAAACAACGGGCCACAGGGGGCGCCTCAGGCGTGTTCAGCGTCACGGTAGACGCCGGCAACTTCGTCGCTGGCGATCAAGGCTTGATCCGGCTGTGGGTCAGCGATGGCCTGCACACGGTCAGCGACCAGTCGGATGCGCCCTTCCGCATCCCGAACCACGTGCCCGAAGTGACCATCGTGCAGCCCGCCAACGACACAACGATCTTCGTCCAGCAGTCGTTGGGCCTGGAGGCCGATGCGTATGATATAGATGGCGGCAGCATGGAACCGAATCAGGTGCAGTGGCTATCGAACCTGGACGGCGTGTTGGGCAACGGCGCGCAGTTGACAACTGCAAGCCTGAGCGCGGGCACGCATCTGATCACGGTGCGTGCCGATGATGGCCAGGGCGGGGTGGCGACCGATTCGGTCACGGTCATCGTGCGGGACGACCTGGCGGATCCGGTCATTACGCCTCTTTTCCTGCCGCTGCTCCTCCTGAGCGTGACCGGTGGATGATTAAGCTATTCCGTGGCGGCAGGTAGGTGGCGGGGTGGGTTCCTCACAACCGGAATGGAACTAACGGCAGCTCCGTCGTCCATGATCCAACTCGCTGCGAGAACGAATAATGAGGATCTGATCATCGTCTTGATCGGCGGCGGCAACTGGGCGCAACCGAACAACCCGGCCCTCAGCCCGGTGATCATGGCGACCTACTATATCGGGATGCTGCTCACGCTGGCCTGGATCGTGTGGTCAGGTCTCGTGCTGTTGCGCCGCAGAGCTTGACGAAACTCACGCAGAGTCGCCAAGACGCAGAGTATTCCTGGATTAACTTGACGTCTCTGCGTCTTGGCATAAGCCCAAACCGCGAATCACTGAGCCTACCAGTTTGACTTACAAGGAGAAGCCACCATGATCATCAATCTACTCGTCCTGCTGCTCGTCGTCAGCCTGGCCGTGCTGTTCGGCTGGCTGTGCTACCGGGCCATTCGCGCCCGGAAGCTCTGGGTGAAGATCGCCGGCGGCCTGGCCGCAGGGCTGCTGACGCTGGTCTTCGGCGCCATCACCGTCATCTCCGTCATCGGTCTCGCCAAGATGAACGCGGCCACCTCGATCCCCGTGCCGAACATCAAGATCGAAGGCACGCCGGCGCAGATCGCCCGCGGGCAATACATCGCCAGCCTCGGCTGTGTCGGCTGCCATGGGGTGAAGGAGCAGTTCCCGCTGGCTGGCGGGACCGATATGGCCGGCGAGATTCCCATGCCGATCGGCGCGATCGTAACGAGCAACCTTACGCCCGGCGGCGTGCTGAAGGACCGCAGCGATGGCGAGTTGTTCCGCGCCATACGAAACGGCTATGGCAAGGACGGCAAGCTGCTCAGCTTCATGTCGCAGTTGTCCTATCGCCAACTCAGCGACGATGACATCAAAGCGGTCATTGCCTTCCTGCGCTCACAGCAACCGGTGACCAGCGACCAGCCGGGCGGCGATCACATCAACCTGTTGGGGGCGGCTGTCTTCTTCGGCGCAGGAATGCTGCCGGCGCCGGCCCCAATCGAGGGCGTGATCACCGCGCCGCCCAGGGGCGCGACGCCGGAGTACGGCAAGTATGCGGCGACGATCGGCGACTGCCGCGGTTGCCACGGGCCGGATATGACCGGCACTCCAGCCAGCGCGGTCGGCCCGGCCGTGCCCAACCCGCGGCCGTTCGTCGCCACCTGGACGCGTGAGCAGTTCATCCAAGTCATGCGGACCGGCACGCGGCCCGACGGCAGCAAACTGGCGCCAGGTATGCCGTGGCAGAGTGCGTCTAAGATGATCGACGACGATCTGACCGCGTTATATATGTATCTCAAAGCGCCGGTGCAGTAATCCATGATGGAGCGAAACGTGATCACGCATCGCATCATCAGGTATCACGTTACAAAGGAGATCACACCCATGAAGAAACTCAAGTGGTGGCTCATCATCGTCGGAGCACTCTACTCGCTCCTGGGGATGGCGAACCTGTACGGCACGTTCATCAACCCGGCGTTCTATGCCGGCAATCTGCCGTATCCGGCCGATCCCGCGATCGTTAAAGCGTTCGTGCATGGCTGGTCCCCCTTCGCCTTCGAGATCGTCGGGTTGGGGACGTTTATGCTCTGGGCGTCGCGCGCCCCCCGCAGATACCTCGGCGCAGTCTGGCTTCTCGTCTGGCTGGAGCTGCTGCACGGCGTGCTGGATGACCTCTATCTGATCGCCAATGGGTTCAGCGCAGGCGGATACATCCCCTTCATCGTCATCCACCTGATCATTATCGTCACCGGCGTGCTCTTTGTCCGGCAGGCCGAGGCAGAAACGGCATGAAATGGTTCTACAACCTGCTCTATAGCCGCCTGCGCGCGCCGTGGGATTTGGGACCGCGGCGGGAGCTGGTAGAGGTCGTCGAGAGCGGTCGCATCCGGCCTTGCCGTGCCATTGACCTGGGCTGCGGCACGGCAAGCAACGCCATCTTCCTGGCCCAGCACGGCTTCGACGTCACCGGCACGGACTACTCGCCTGCGGCCATCGCCTTGTGTCGAGAGCGGGGCGCGGCCGCAGGCGTGACGGTGCAGTGGACCGAAGACAACCTGACCCACTTGCAGCACGTGGCTGGCCCCTTCGACCTGCTGGTGGATTGGGGCGTGTACGACGATCTGAGCCGCGATGACCGCCGCGCCTATCTGCGCAACGTGCTGCCGCTGACCCACGCCGAGAGCCAATTCCTGATCTACGTCCACCAGTGGCCCTGGCGCTGGTGGGAGCGTCCCCTCTACCGCCTGCTGCGCGGCGGGCCGATGCGGCCGGGCGAGATAGCGGCGGACTTCGGCCCCCATTTCCACATCGAAAAGCTGATGGAACGCTGCTGCGGCTCCGGCTACATCGCCGGCGAGGCGGCGTATCTGATGACTCGCAAAGGAGCATCCGCATGAAAACACTCACTTCACACCCAGGAGGTCAATTCCCATGCAGTTCATCCTGATCATCCTACGTCTGGTTCACATCGTGGCCGGCGCGTTCTGGGCCGGCAGCGCGCTGCTGATCGCCTTGGTGCTGCTGCCGGGGGTGCGCCGGGCCGGGCCGGGGGGCGAGCGGCATCTGCCCATGGCCGCTATCTCGCAGGCGATGGGCCTCGCCGCGCTGCTGACCACGGCGGCCGGCCTGCTTCTCTACGGATTGGTGTCTCGCTTCGCCGGGGGCTGGATCGTCAGCCCGCTGGGCATCGGCCTCACGCTCGGCTCGCTGGCCGGGCTGGCGGCCTTCTTGCTCGGCCTGCTCTCCACTGGGCCGACGAGCCAGAAGCTCGGGACGTTGGCCGGGCAGATCGGCGCCGCCGGCGGCCCGCCCAGGCCGGAGCAGGCGGCGGAACTGGCGCGTCTGCAAGCCAAGCTGGCGACTAGCAGCACGGTCAGCACGATCCTGACGACCGCGGCGCTGATGCTCATGGCCGTGGCGCGCTATCTGTAATGAAACGCTCCTGAAACGGTGCTCGTGCTATGTTTAGCATCAGCTTGCACGATGCAAGCCAAAAACAACTTAGCAGGAGACGCCAAGACATGAAAATCACCTCATCCGCGTGGACCGATACCCTGATCCACCTCCTCGCGCTGGCTTCCCGGCTGGAGGGCGAAGGGCAATACAACCTGGCCAAGCTGGCGCGCGCCGCCGCAGACTCGATGTGCCGCGGGGCCGCCTATGGCGTCGCCGTGCCATCCGACGTGGAAGCGCTGGCCGCCGACATCCGGCAGACCGCCGAAACGCTCGCCTGGCTGGGCGTGGCCGCCGAGGCATCCTCTGCCCTGGCGCAAGGCGCCGGTCTGCTGGCCGAGGGGCGGCTGCCCCTTTACAGCATCCTGCCCCATCCCCACGTCTGCCGCACCTGCGGGCATCTGCTGCTCGGCGAACCGGAGACCAAATGCCCGACCTGCGGCGCCTGGCCCGACACCTATCAACGGTTCATGCCCATCTACTGGCTCGACGCGCTGGAGCCGGCGGCCGCGCTCACTCGGCTGCGCCGGACGCCCGGCGAGGTCGCGGCGCTGCTGGAAGGACTGTCGGAGGCGCAACTGAACCAGGCGCCGGCCGACGGCGGCTGGGCGATCCGCAACGTGCTGACGCACCTGCGCGATGCCCAGGGCGTGCTGGCGTTTCGGCTCGATCTGTTTCTGCAGGAGGAGCATCCCACCCTGGAATCGAAAGCGGTCTGGACATGGGCGACGAACGAGGGGGAACGCCCACCCGCAGCTTGGGAGGTCTTCGAGACCTACAAGGCTTCGCGCGCAGACACGCTGGGCAAGTTGGCGCAGCTTCCCCTCGCCGACTGGTGGCGGACGGGGCAGCACGAGGAATTCGGCGTCATGACGCTGCGCCAGCAGGTCAGCTACTTTGCCGCGCACGAGGTGACGCATCTCACGCAGATCGCGGCGCTGCGCCGGCAATGGGTGGCGGATGAATGACGCGTATAAAAAACGTCATCCTGGCCCTTCTCAGCGCCGTGTTGACGGCTCTCCTGACCGCAGCCATCTGGACCTACGTGCCCCTCCGGGTGGCGACGACCCTGGGCGCAGATGAAGAAGTTGCGCTCGTCTTCTTCCTTGTCGGCCCGATCATCGGTGCGATGAGGAAGACATGCTATCACGGTCGTTACTATAGAGCAAGTAGAGACTTAAGTCGTATACAAATTCAGCACAAAGTCCCATAATCGCGCTAAAGTACTCAGCTCCCCAGGCCAGCGCCGGGCAGGCAGAAAAGCATATTGGGCCGAGTGAGGCAGGGGGCTGGCCCTGCCTCACCGCACAGCATAGCAAGGAGCCACCATGAAACACCTCTCGCGTTTCTCCCCCATCGTCCCGTTGTTCCTGGCGGTGTGCCTGATCCCGACCGCCGTCTACGCTCAGAACAACCCGCCACCGCAGACGCAAGCGCTGGCGCCGGACACAAGCCCGGCGGCGGTCAGCGACGACTTCGTTATCACCGTCAAGACGGACAACCCGGGGACCTCATCCGACACCCAGTTTACCATCCCCACCACCGGGGCAGGGTACAACTACAACGTGGACTGTGACAACAACGGCTCGAATGAGGCCACCGCACAGACAGGAAACTACATCTGCAGTTACGCCGCCGCCGGCGCCTACACCATTCGCATCAAGGACAACACCGGCGCCGGCGCCGGCTTTCCCCGGATCTTTTTCAACTACGGTGGCGATAGGGAGAAATTGCTGACCGTGGCGCAGTGGGGGACGGGCAAGTGGGCCTCCATGGCCGGGGCTTTTATGGGCTGTACCAACCTGACCGTCCCGGCCGCCGACACGCCCGATCTGTCCGGGGTTACGGACATGAGCTCCATGTTCGACAACGCCTCCGCCTTCAACCAGGACATCGGGAGCTGGAACACGAGCAGCGTCGCCAATATGAGCGGCATGTTCTATTTGGCTACCGCCTTCAACCAGGACATCGGGAACTGGGACACGAGCAGCGTCACCGACATGGGCTACATGTTCGACGGCGCCGGCACCTTCAACCAGGACATCGGGAACTGGGACACGAGCAACGTCACCGACATGGGCTACATGTTCCACGACGCCTACGACTTCAACCAGAACATCGGGAGCTGGAACACGAGCAGCGTCGCCGACATGGGCGCCATGTTTGATAGCGCCCGCGACTTCAACCAGAACATCGGGAGCTGGGTCACGAGCAGTGTCACCAACATGGGCGCCATGTTTGCCCACGCCTCCGCCTTCAACCAGGACATCGGGAGCTGGGACACAGGCAGCGTCACCGACATGGGCGCCATGTTCATCGACGCCTACGCCTTCAACCAGGATATCGGGAACTGGAACACAGGCAGCGTCACCGATATGGGCAGCATGTTCTCCTACGCCACCGCCTTCAACCAGGATATCGGGAACTGGGACGTTACCGCTGTGACCTGGGCAGGCGGTATGTTCGCAGGCGTAACCCTTTCCAGAGCCAATTACGACGCCCTGCTCACCGGCTGGAACGCGCAGGCCTTGCAGAACGGCGTACCTTTCGACGGCGGCAACTCCACCTACTGCTTCGGGGAGACTGCCAGGAACAACATGACCGGGTCTGATGGCTGGACCATCAGCGACGGCGGCAAGGGGTGCGCCGGCGAAGGACAGTGCGGCGGGGTGGGGACCTACACGTTCAGCAGCCAGTCCGGCGCGGTGATTGCTGTCACCAACACCGGCACGAATCTGGCCTGTCTCTACGTAGAGGAGGTCAGCGGAAATCATCCGCAGGCCACAACCGGCATCCAAACCGGCAAGTACTGGAAGATCAACGGCCTGCAAAGCGATACCACGACGGCCGCGGCCCAGAATTTTCTGCTCAACCTGACGCTGCCGACAACCTTCACCCCGGATGCCGGCGACAAGCTCTGCCGCTACACCGGCAGCGGCTGGGATTGTGCGGCCAGCAGCTTCGATGGCCCCGGCCAGACCGTCACTCGCAACGGCCTCTCGGCGTTATCCGATTGGGCCATCGGCAACAACGTGAACCCCACCGCCGTCCATCTGCAGGGTTTCAGCGCGCGGCCATCAGGAGCCGCCAGCGGCCTGGCATTGCCGCCGCTGCTGGCGCTCATAGCCGCGGGCGGATTGGCGCTCGTCCGGCGGCGCAAAATGACCCCCACAGCGGATCATTCGAATTGAGGTCGGCCTGACCCCCACTTCCAGCCGTGCAACTTCCCGGAGAGGTTGCACGGCCTCACCACTTACCATACCAGGAGCCCCAACATGAACGACAAACTCAAACCAGCCAGCCATCAGCCGGGCAAACCACCCGCCCTCAGGCCCTACACGCCACCCCAAATCATCTATGAGTCGGAACTGGAGATCCGGGCCGGCAGCCCGCTCGGTATCCCGGGAAACCCGCTGGATTTACTGGGGCTGGGCGGATAATGCCCCCAGCCAAGATAGACGGCGGGGTGACCGGGACCGCGTGCGCGTGCCCTATGACCCTGATCTGCGACAACAACCGGCGCCTGCGTCGCGCGAAACTCGGTTCCGGCAGTGGACCGAGCTGACCGCCTGCCTGCTGGCGATGGCTGAGCAGGGCGACAGGGCGACCGATGAGTCGCCGCGGCTGGCAGACCGCCAGCGCTATAGATGTTCAGATAATCTTCTGGACTCGAGGCTTTAGCCGGTTGCGCTCGTGACCCAAAGAAACCGGCTGAAGCCTCGATTCCGGATCGCTAAGCCCGAATCTTTATCTGACTCACTATAGAAGTGCGCTATCGGCCTGAGCGCCGCCGCAGCGGCAGCGGTTTTCCCGCAAGCCAACCACATCCTATGAGGTAAGACCATGTCTCACAAACCGCTATTCGTCCTTCGCCGGCACCCGACCGTCTTGATCATCGCCATGCTTTTGCTTGTGCTCATGGCGCCGAGCGCGGGCGCGCAGCCCGTACTCACCCTTAGCGCAACCAACGGTCGTGATCCGGGGTCAGAAGCCACCGAGAGCGCACTACTGGCCGCAAACAGGATTGCCGCGCCTGCCTCACCCCCGGCCGGCAACCTGGATCCTTCCTTCGACGGCGACGGCATAGTCGCCACCGGCATCAGCAGCAGCCCAGGCTCCTCCAATGAGTACGCCTGGGCCGTAGCCATCCAGAGCGACGGCAAGATCGTGGCCGCCGGGTATGCGAACAACGGCAGCAACGACGACTTCGCCCTGGCCCGCTACAACACCAACGGCTCGCTCGACGCCACTTTCGGCTCCGGCGGCAAGATCACGACCCCCATTCTGAGCTCGCATGACATCGCCCAGGCCGTGGCCATCCAGAGCGACGGCAAGATCGTGGCCGCCGGGCGTGCGTACAACGGCAGCAACGACGACTTCGCCCTGGCCCGCTACAACAGCGACGGCTCGCTCGACACCTCCTTCGACAGCGACGGCAAGGTCACGACCGCCATTGGGGTCTTGTCCGACGGGGCCTATGCCATAGCCATCCAGAGCGACGGCAAGATCGTGGTCGCCGGGTATGCGAACAACGGCAGCAACGACGACTTCGCCCTGGCCCGCTACAACACCAACGGCTCGCTTGACGCCACTTTCGGCTCCGGCGGCAAGGTCACGACCCCTATCCTGAGCTCCACAGACCAGGCTTACGCTGTGGCCAGCCAGAGCGATGGCAAGATCGTGGTCGCCGGGCGTGCATACAACGGCAGCAACGACGACTTCGCCCTGGCCCGCTACAACAGCAACGGCTCGCTCGATACATCATTCGATACGGATGGGAAGCTTAGCACTGTCATCGGAAACGGGAACGACTATGTCCGAGCCATGCGATTGCAGAGCGATGGCAAGATCGTGGTGGCCGGCTATGCAAATACTGGCACTAATGACGACTTCACCCTGGCGCGCTATCAAGTTGCTTCCACCAGCAGCCAGACGATTGCCCACAATGCCTCATCCATGTTGGAGGGGGTGACCGTCACCAACCATTCCGGTGCCTCGTGTACGCTGACGATAACCAAGTATCCGGTGCCTCCTGGCGGCACGCCTGCCGACAGCGGTGAGATGCCAGTCCACTGGCGACTCACCACTGACTGCACGAGCTACAACTTCGACCTGGTATTCAGCTACAATGACACCGAGGCGCTCTTTGGCAATAACGTGAACGAAGCGAACTTGCAGGCCTACCGCAGCACCAACGGCAACGACTACTCGCTCGTGGGCGGTACGGTAAACACGACCGCCAACACCGTCACGGTCACCGGCGTCACGCAGCTCAGTTGGTGGGCGCTGGGCAGCAATGCACCCCTCGCCGTGGACATCGCCAGCTTCATTGCTGGGCCGGCTGGCGACGGCGCCGTCCGCCTGGCCTGGGAGACGGTCAGCGAGGTGGATCACCTGGGCTTCAATCTGTACCGCGGGCCGGCGCCGGAGGGGCCGTGGACGCGGCTCAACGCTGGCCTGATCGCCAGCCCATCCCCCGGCGCGACAGGGGGTCACAGCTACGAATGGCTGGACACAGATGTGAGCGCTGGCCAGGTTGCCTGGTATCAGCTCGAGGCGCTGGATATGCATGGCGCGGCGCAGATCGCCGGGCTGGTGAGCGTGCAGGCCGGCCCGGCTGCGCCGCGCGCCCGCCTGTGGCTGCCGCTGGTGGTGCATTAACTACGCCAACCAGGTAACTACCTGGCGCAGCTTCAGATCATTCGACATGGCCGATGGCCTGGGGCGTCGAGCTCAGGCACATCCCTTTGCCCTCGGCTAAGAACCTATCCGAAAACTGTCATGTCGCACAGGATGCTGGCACAAGCGAACTGGACAAAGGCTAACCAATTGGTGGATTTTTTGCACCAACGGGTGCGCACACTGCGTCGCTTCGCCAGCCAGCCTAACGTGCGTTCGACCACCCAGCGCCGCGCTGGGAATTGGGTTTCGCCGGGCGCAGGACACGGATCGGGTACTGGCTGGCCGCGTTTGCGCTTCCGTTTGATGTGCGCAATGTAGCCGACCTGCTCGACGATGTGGCGCACGTCATCAAAGTCGTAGCCCTTGTCGCCACAGAAATGTTGTTCGGAACCTGGGCGCGGCACTGCGATATGGAACACCAGATTCTTGACGGACCACTTATCGTGTTGATTGGCACCACTGATGTCAATGGCCAGCGGCGCACCCCGCTGATCGACCAAAATGTGGATTTTAGAGCCCAATTTGGCGCGATCGGTCGGGTTTTTGCCCGTTTGGCTGCCGCCCAGCGGCGCTGCGCACGACCGGCTGTCCACAGCTTGCCAGCGCCACTGAATGCGGCGCTCACGGCGATAGAACTTGACGAGGGTCTGAAAGACTTTGTCCCAGATGCCCAGTTCCTGCCAAGTCTGGAAGCGCTCATGCAACACGCTGCTGGAGACACCAAACCAGTCCCGATGGATTGCCTTCCATTGGCAGCCGGTCCACAAGATGTACCAGATGCCGTTCAGCACGGCCCGATTGCCAATGCGCGGCCGGCCTGGTCTAACGTGCCGCAGCTCAGGTGGCAATTGACGCTTTACGCGCCGCCACAAATTGCGCGGCACCCGGTGGTAGTTCACTGCGGCCGGTTTTGTGGTAATATGTTGGCTCAAGGCGCATCTCCGTTTTCGTGAGTCTTTTGACAACCCACTTATAGCGGAATGCGCCCCACTTTTCAACTCCTACGAGTTTTCGGATAGGTTCTAAGTACGAATTGATGCCGGCCGGTGAGCATCACGGCGTTTACCCTGATCGACGGACAAAACCGGCCGGTGATCGGCGCCAGCGTGGCGATCACGGCGGAGGTCGGCATCAGCGAGACGATC
>JAPKMS010000396.1 GCA_026645775.1 Anaerolineae bacterium | reverse complement strand
TGCAATAGCGCCCTCAGCAATGACGATGTATCTGTTGTCCGGGCTATAGATCGCAGCACCGATCATGCATGACACGCTGTTCTTCTTACATAGGTCGCTAACGATTTGCCGTATTTCCTTTCCAGTCGCTGCGTCCCAGATGCGGACGATTCCGTCTCCGCTAGCTGTCACGACGAACTTGCCGTCCGGGCTGTACGCGGCAGACCTGACCCAAGAGCGGTGACCGTTGAGCTGGTGCACTGGCTGCCCCGTCGCCACATCCCAAATCCGAGCCGTCTCGTCTCTGCTGGCGGTGACGACGGTTTCGCCGTTGGGGCTGAAAGCCGCCGAAATCACTGCGTCGGTATGGCCCTTCAGGAGATGCACTTCCTGTCCACTGGACGCATCCCAGATGCGCGCCGTGTTATCGTCATCACCGCTGGCGGTCACGATAAGCTTGCCGTCCGGGCTGAACACTGCCCCGGGAACCCAGGCCGTATGGCCGGTGAGTTGGCGGATCTCCTGACCCGTGACTGCATCCCAGATGTATGCCATGTGGTCTGCAGCCCCAGTAACGATCTGCTTACCATCCGGGCTGTAGTTCGCCGAATATACTGTGCACTCATGATCGATGCATCCGTGGCGGGGAAGGGTCAGCATCAGCTTTCCCGAGACCGTATCCCAGATATCCACAGTGTTGCCAAAAGGGACTGTGGTCATGATGAATTGGCCGTCTGGACTGTAAACGGCGGACGAGAACCCCTGTCTGCTATCGCCGGGTTCATGCACGTCCGGCTCGGGCGTTACATCCCAGATGCGTGCCGTCCTGTCGCCGCCTGTCGTGATGATCTGCTTGCCGTCCGGACTGAAGGCTGCGGACAATATTCTACCGGTACCCTCTGTGATTAGCCGAAACTGCGCTCCGGTTGTTGCATCCCAGATACGTGCCGTCCCGTCGCCGCCTGTCGTGATGACCTGCTGGCCGTCCGGACTGAAGGCTGCGGTCTGGACATAGGCACTGTGGCCGCGGAGTTGGCGCACTTCCTGTCCGTTGACTGCGTCCCAAATGCGGGCCGTACCTTCGAAATTGGCAGTCACGATCTGCTTTCCATCGTGGCTGTAGGCCGCTGAGTTGACGCTGCATTCAGGCGGAGGAAGATCCAAATCCCCGCAACCCTGGCCGGCGAGTTGGCGCAGCTCATTGCCCGTGGCCGCGTCCCAGATGCGGGTGACACCGTCATCGCCGGCCGTGACGATCTGGTGGCCGTCCGGACTGAAAGTGGCGGATCGGACAGAGCCGGCGTGACCGAGGAGTTGACGCACATCCTGGCCTGTGGCCACGTCCCAAATACGTGCCGTCTGCTCTGCACCGGCGGTAACGATCTGTTTGCCATCCGGGCTGTACGCCGCCGAGAAGATACAACCCAAGTAGACATGGCCGCAATCGTGACTGACCAGTTGGCGTCTTTCTTGGCCCGTATCAGCGTCCCAGATGCGGGCGCTGCTGGCCTTACAAAATCCGTCTTCGATTTTGTCACATCCCGTAGTGACGATCTGTCTGCCATCCGGGCTATAGCTTGCTGAGCTGACATGACCGGCATGACCGCGCAGTTGGCGCACTTCCTGGCCCGTGGCTGCACCCCAAATGCGCGCCGTTCCGTCGTCACCTGTGGTAACGATCTGCTTGCCATCTGGGCTGTAGGCCGCCGAGTTGACGTCGCAACCGGAGCCGATGCACCCATGGCCGCCGATTTGGCGGACTTCCTGGCCGGTGTTCGCATCCCAGATGTGCATGGTTCCATCCACGTTCCCAGTCACGATATACCGGCTGTCTGGGCTGTAGGCGGCCGACCAAACGCCGCAATCAAGGGGAAACTCGCTAGACACTTCGCAGCCAAAGCTACGTAGTTGACGGATCTGTTTCTTTGTGGCTGCGTCCCAGACGCGTGCAATGCCTTCGCTCTCCGTGACAGTGACGATGAACCTGCCATCCGGGCTGTAGAATGCCGATGTCACATGATCAGAAATAGTGGGAACCGGGATAAGTTGATGCACTTCCTGTCCCGTGGCTGCATCCCAGATGCGGGCGTGGCCGTCATCGAAGGGATCACTTCCGCTGATGATGGTCTTGCCGTCCCGGCTGTACGTGGCTAACATCATGCCGCCAGCGCGATTGTGCAGTTGGCGCACCTCGCGACCGGTCTCGACATCCCATACGTGGGCGGCGCGGTCGCTATCACCGACGGTAACGATCGCCTTGTTGTCAGGACTATATGCAACGGACCAGACCCAGCCGATGTCGCCACGAAGTTGCCGCATCTCCTCACCCATTGCTGCATTCCAAATAAGGACGGTACCCTGGTCACCAGCGGCGGCGATTTGCTTGCCATCTGGACTGTAGGCGAGAAATACGCCCTTTGAACTATCGCCACCGCAATCCTCGTTGCTCAATCGGCGAAGCTCACGCCCTGTGGCCGTATCCCAAATGCGGCATAGCCCATAGCCTGTCGTGGCAACCTGCTTTCCGTCCGGGCTGTAGATCGCAAAGGAGATCGGAGCCTGTGCGTCCGAAAATCGGCGGAACTCTTCACCTGAAGCTGCATCCCAGATACGGGCCGTGCCGTCGGAACTTGCGGTAAGAATGTGCTGTCCATCAGGGCTGAAGGCCACGCTGTTGACAGGGCCGCTGTGTCGCCGCGAGGGCAGATTCATGCGCCAGGGCGGTGCAGCGGCGATGGTGTCTGACAGAGCTGTCTCGGCATTCGGAGAGACATAGCCATCTGTTTTCCACGTGCTGCTAACAGCTTCCTGAGCCAGCATGAGGGCCAGTGAATAATCTGGAGTGGGTTTAGCCAGCTCCGCGCGGGTATGTCCAACCAATCCCTCTGCCTGGGCGCGGCGGGCGGCTTTTTCGGCTTCCGCTGCCTCTTCGTCGGCGCGTTTGGCTTCAATTTCAGCCTGACCTTGCGCCACAGTGGCGGTCGCCGCCGCTTTCACTGCATTGTTCCGCTCTTCCACTGCTACGGTACTCGCTGCTTCAGCCGTCGTCCTTTGCCTGGCCTCAGCATTCGCACTAGTCTGCGCCTGCCTACCCAATACGACCGCCGCTGCCAAAGCTATGAGCGCAATCACCACCGCTGCTGTGGCCATGACCAGCCGTTTGCGCAAGCTGCTGGTCGCCTTCTCTCCATCCTCTGCCCGTAGGCGCTGCTCATCGGCCAGCCTCTGGGCCTGCTCCAGCTCGCGCTTCCGTTGGGCTTCCATCTCCGCCTTTGCTTGGTCCAGCTTTGCCTTGCTCGTCTGCGCCAGATCGACCAGGTCTTGACTATGTCCCAACTCCCGGGCATCCTCCCCGGCCAACCAGGTCTCCGCCTCCTGCAGCTCATACTCGTCCAGCAGACCGCCGCGCTTCTCCGCGGCCACCCACTCGGCCGCCTTGGCCTCCAGCCGGCGGCGGGTCTGCTCGGCGGCGCGGCGCTGGTCCAGCCACGCTTGCAGCCGCGGCCAGCCGGCGATCAGCGCTTCGTGGGCGATGTCTACCCGTCGTTCCGCGCCTTCAGCGTCGCCGCTGGCGGTCAGCAACCGACTCTCGGTCAGCTTCGCCAGGGTCTGATCGAACAGGGCCGGGTCGTCGCCGCTGGCCCGCAGCTCGGCCGCAGCCTGCTGGCGGCGGGTATCGGCCCGGCCCTCGCCGAACTGGATCAGGCGCAGGAAGATGCGGCGAGCGATGGGCTGGGCCGCGTCGGGCAGGTTGTGGTACACGGTGGTCGCCCGGCGGTCAATGGCCACCTGCAGGCCACTGCGGCCACTCTCGCCCATCTCCTTGTAGGCCTCCAGCTTGAGCCGGCGGGCCTTCACCTTGTCCCACAGCAGCACCAACGTCTCCTGCACCAGGGGCAGCACGCCCCCCTGGCCGGAGGCGTCGGCGATCAGCTTGACGGCCAGCGCCTCGTCCACTTCCACGCCCACCCGGGCGGCCGGCTCGACGATGGCCGCCCACAGCGCGTCATCGCCCAGCGGCGTCAGCTCCAGCCGGTTGGCCCGGATCGGCTGCCACAGCGAGCTGGCCATCATCTCAGGGTAGAAGTCGGCCCGCACGGTGAGCAGGATGTGCAGGTTGGGCCGGCCGATCAGCCCGTTCAGGGCGTCCAGGAAAGCCTGGGCCTCGTCCGGCCCGGCGAGCGTGAAGGTCTCCTCGAATTGATCCACGAGGAGGAGCGTTGGGGACGGGGGGTTAGGGACTGGGGACTGGGGCGACAGGTTGAGAAGCTGCGCCAGGGCGTGCATGGGCGCGGCCTTGCCGTCGGCCGTGCGGCTGTCGCCGGGCCGCATGCTCTTGATGTCCCATGCGCCCGGCCCGAAGCGCTTCGACCGGCGCAGGGCCGGGATCACGCCGGCGTAGACCAGCGACGACTTGCCGCTGCCCGACGGGCCGACCACCGTGAGGAAGGGATGCTGGCGCAGGCGCTCGACCGCGTCCTCGATTTCCCGGTCGCGGCCGAAGAACAGGTCCTGCTGCGCCTCGTCGAAGGGCGTCATGCCGGGGTAGGGGCAATCCGGCGTGGGCAAGACCTGGCGGATGTCGAACAGGCGGTTGTCCGGCGAGCGGC
>JAPKMS010000395.1 GCA_026645775.1 Anaerolineae bacterium | reverse complement strand
ATGCGCGGCACGCTGCACTTCGTCGCCAGCCAGGACGTCCGCTGGCTGCTGGCGCTCCTCACGCCGCGGGTGATCGCACACAGCGCCGGCCGGTATCGTCAGCTCGGGTTGGACGAAGCGACCTTTGGCCGCAGCAAGGAGGTGTTCGCCAGGGCGCTGCAGGGCGGGCAGCAGCTCACCCGCGACGAAATGCTGCAAGCGCTGGCGCAAGCCAACATCGCCACGACCGGCCAGCGCGGCTATCATCTCCTGGGACGGGCCGCGCAGGACGCGCTGATCTGTTTCGGCCCGCCGCGCGGCAGACAACAAACCTTCGTGCTGTTGGACGAATGGGTGCCAAAGTCCAGCGGGCGAACGCGTGATGAGGCGTTGGCTGAGCTGACCACGCGTTACTTCACCGGCCACGGCCCAGCCACCGCCCAGGATCTGATGCACTGGTCGGGATTGACCGCCGCGGAGGTGAAGACCGGCTTGGGCGCGGCCGGGCCAGCGTTGACCCGCGCAACCATTGAGGATCACGTTTACTGGCTGCCGCGTGAGACGCCGGCGCTGGGCAGCGGCGCCCCGACGATTCATTTGCTGCCCGGTTTCGACGAGTATCTGCTCGGCTATCGGGATCGCCGCGCGGTGCTCGATCCCATCCACGCCCCACGCATCTGCCCCGGCAACAACGGCATGTTCAATCCGACCCTGGTGGTTGATGGCCAGGTCACGGGGGTCTGGAAGCGGACCCTCAAGAAGGCCGCGGTCGTTATCGAAGTTGCGCCCTTTCGCCCCTTGACCCCGACCGAAAACCAGGCCCTCAGTGCGGCGGCCGAACGGTATGGGGCATTCCTGGGGCTACCGGCGGCGTTGTGCGTCCTGAAGCCGTAGCCCGCGGAGGACGGCAGTCATGAACTTGCTGCGTATCGCCATCTTTGCCCTGGCATCGGCAGGCCTGGTCTGCGTGTCGCGGACCTCGCTGCGCCGGCCGCGCGCCCACGGCTTCTGGCGCTTCTGGGCATGGGAGGCGATCGCGGCGCTGGTCGTGCTCGCCGAAGGCGCGCGCCGGCCTGGTTTCGCGGGCCGCTGGCCTGGCATCAGCTCATCTCGTGGACGCTCCTGAGCGTCTCGCTCGTCCCGCTGGCGCCCGGCGTGCAGCAACTGAGGCGCGCGCGGCGGGGTGCGCAGGATCGGCCGGAGGCAACCCTCTTGGGCTTCGAGAAGACGGCGGAGCTGGTGACGACCGGGATCTTTCGGTATATCCGCCACCCCATGTACAGCTCGCTGCTCCTGTTGGGGTGGGGCATCTTCTGGAAAGCGCCGTCGTGGGCCGGTGCGGTGCTGGTCGCCGCCGCCACCGCCTGCCTGATCGCGACCGCCAAGACTGAAGAGCGGGAGAACGTGCGCTTCTTTGGGGCGGCCTACGCCGCCTACATGCGACAGACCAGGATATTCATCCCGTTCCTGTTCTGACGCTGCCAAAGTGGAGGTGATCCATGCGAGAGCGACTCCTCAAGCAAGCCAGCCATGAATACAGTCCCAAGCAGCGGGCGGCGCTGCTGGCGGCCGCGGGCGCGCTGTTCCTGGTCATCCTGCCGTGGGCCCTCATCCGCCTGGGCGGACGGCTGGATCGCGCGCTGGACTGGCCGGCGCTGCGCTACCCACCGGCCAATGCGATCCTCGGCGGACTGCTGGTGCTGGCCGGCTGGCTGCTGGGCGTGTGGACGAACTACGTCCAGTTCACCCTGGGCCGCGGCACGCCGGTGCCCATCATGGCGACGCAAAAGCTGATCGTCCGACCCCCGTATTCGTATTGCCGCAACCCGATGGCCCTGGGCACCATCGTGGCATACGGGGGCGTGAGCGTGGTCGCCGGATCGCCGGGCGCCGCGCTGCTGGTAGTCCTGGGCGCGGCCGTGCTGCTGACCTACATCAAGGCCGTGGAGGAGCGGGAGATGGTCGCGCGCTTCGGTGAGGCGTACCTGGCGTATCGCCGCCGCGTGCCGTTCATCATCCCCAAGCTGCGCAGGAGAGAAGACACATGAGACGCACCCCTGAAGCCGTGCGGGACAACCAGAGGGGGAAAGTATGCCAATAACCAATCCGGCCGGACCGGCTGCTGCCGATTTCGCTGCCACAGCGACGGGATTCTCCCTCTACGCCTGTCCTTCGTGCAAGGGCGACCTGGCACTCCTGGAAGGCGGGCTGCGGTGCCCGGTCTGCCAGATCACCTACCCGTTGCTGGACGGCATCCCCGACTTCATGCCGGCGGATATACACCGTGACGCCAACCAAATCGTGCGCAACGTCGCTCGGGTCGACCGTCTCGCCCGCGTCTACGAATCGCGCTGGTGGTATCCATTGGTTCTGAGCGTGTATGCCGGATGGCGGAAAACCCTCTTACCAGAGATGGTGCGCGTGGTCGGGGAGATGATCCGCACCGACGGCCGGCTGATCCTGGACGCAGCCTGCGGACCCGGGACGCT
>JAPKMS010000394.1 GCA_026645775.1 Anaerolineae bacterium | reverse complement strand
GGAACCGCTGCACGGGGCCCAACGCGAGCTGCGCGAGGAGACGGGTTTGGTGGCTAATGATTGGCGCTTGCTGGGACAGCTCGTGATCGATACCAATCGCGGCAACGATCGAGCCCATATCTTCCTGGCCCGCAACGCGCGACCGGGCGGTGAGCCGGAGTTGGACCCCACCGAGGCAATCGATCTGACCTTCCATACTCCGGCTGAGCTGCGTGCGATGGTGCTCGACCGGCAGATCGAATCGCTGGCCTCGGTGGCGGGCATCATGCTGGCGCTGGATGCGTTGCGCGATGGGCCTCAGCGCCCTGGCTAGCGGCGCAGATGTACGCCTTGCCGGCGCGACCGGTCCGCTCCCGATAGCGCGTGATGATCGCCTCGGCCGCGGCTTCGGCAGCGTCCGCCTCGACCAGGGCCACCGCACACCCGCCGAACCCTGCGCCGGTCATGCGCGCGCCGATCACGCCCGGTGTGAGCATCGCGAGTTCCACCAGGGCATCGAGCTCGGCGCTGCTGACCTCGTAGTCATCGCGCAGGCTGGCATGGGAGGCCAGCATCAGTGCCCCCACCGTCGTGATGGCGCCGTCAGCCAGCGCGTCAACGCAGCGCAGCACCCGCTCATCCTCAGCGACCACGTGGCGCGCCCGCCGGAGCTCAACGGGATCGAGCAGGTCGGCGTGAGCCGCCAACATGGCCGGAGTCACGTCTCGCAAAGCGACGATGGCCGGATAGACCGTCTTGAGCTTGCCCGCTGCCGATTCGCACTCGGCGCGGCGCTGATTGTACGCTGATCCGGCCAATGTCCGAGGCGCGGCGCTGTCGAGCACCAGGAACCGATAGCCTGGCGGCAGGGGCACTGCCTGGCTCGCGAGTGAACGGCAATCGAGCAGCAGCGCGTGCCCGGCCTGGCCCGCGGCCGAAATCAGTTGATCCATGATTCCGCAATTGACGCCAACCCAGCTGTTCTCCGCCCGCTGTCCCACGCGGGCCATCCGGGCCGGATCCCAGGGGAGATCGGCCACCGCCGCAAATGCCCGGGCCACCGCCAATTCTATCGCGGCCGATGAGGAAAGCCCCGCGCCGATAGGCACATCGCCGGCCGTGACGCCCTCCCAGCCGGTGAGCGGATAACCGGCCTCCTGCAGCGCCCAGGCGACACCCTTGACGTACTCTGCCCAGCCGAGATCGGCCTGTTGCAAGGTGTCCAGGTCGAACCCGACCGTTTGCTCGAAGTCCAGCGAATGAACGATCACGCGGCGATCGTCGCGAGCGCGCAGCGCGATCCACACGGCCCGATCGATCGCCATCGGCAGCACAAAACCATCGTTATAGTCGGTGTGCTCGCCGATCAAGTTGACGCGGCCCGGTGCGCGCACCACCCACGTCGGCGCCGCGCCGTAACGCTGTGCGAAAGCATGGAGGATTTGCTGTTCAAGGGTCATCCCGTGTTCTCCCGATAGAAAAGAAGCGCAAAATAGCAGGCCTCACCCGATTTTACCGACCTGTCGGCGGTAATATACTCCCAGCAGGCCGGTCAGGTCAATCCTGCAGCGCTGCATTCGTTGTGTCAGTAAGCGGATTATCGAAGTTATTGACGCTGCCTGATCGATAAAGTATAATCAGTCATGAGTAACTTATGTCGTACAAATGAGTGCTATAAGATTCACATCAATTCTGCCTGCTTAAGAGCATCGAAGTGAGGTGCATATGAAAAAACTTCCGTTCCAGATCGGAGAATCCGTGCGACGTGGCCTCTTCTTGCTAATCCTGGTGGCGGGTGGACTCATCCAACCCGCCACCTACGCCTCTGAGATCGCCCAAGCGGCGCCGATGGAGTCCCCGGCGCCCGGCTCAGCGGCCAATTTCTACAAACTGACCATCAACCAATCGGGGATGGTTGCCGTCACCTACGAAACGCTGGCCGCGGCCCATCTCCCTGTGGACACCCTGGATCCGACCACATTTCAGGTGTTCGAACAGGGCAGCGAAATTGCCCGCCGCGTCGTGGATGCGGATGGCAACGGACGCTTTAATGCCGGCGATGCCATCCTCTTTTATGGCCGCGCGGTCGACACCTTTTTCACCGGCGTCAACGTGTATTGGTTGACTTACGGCGCCGGCCCCGGTTTGGATTTTGCCGTGCGCGCGGCCGCGCCCCAGGCCGGATTACCCCAGGCCACCACCTTCACTGAAAGCCTGCACCTGGAGCAGAACCTGCTCTGGATGAAATCGATCCCGTTGACCGGCCAGGCGGATCGCTGGTACTGGAACCTGTACCGAACCACCTGCGGCAGCAACATAGCGGGGAAATTTGCGGCCAACTTCGACGCACCGGGGGTGGCAGCGGGCGCATTTTCCGCATCGTTGACCCCGCGCGTGCGCGGCTTCAACGATGCCAACCATACCGCGATTTTCGATTTGAACGCGACCGCCATCGGGCAGGCCACTTTCGCAAATAAGGATGAGTACCTGGGCGTCTTGACCTTTGACCAGGCGCTGCTGCTGGGCACCGGCAACACCCTGACCCTGACCGCGCCCTGCCCCACGACCACGACCACCGACTGGGGGCTCGTCAACTGGTACGATGTGCGCTATCAGCGCACCTACGCAGCGCCCGCAGGCCAGTTCCCGTTCGCCGTTGAGGGCGCTGCGCCCGTAGGGGTGACGGTTACGGGCCTCACCGACCCAGCCACGGCCATCTACGACATCACCGACCCGCAGCATCCGCAGGCACTGACCGGCGTGGCGGTGACGCCGGGCGCAGCGTATAATCTAGCGTTCGCACACACGTCCGGCGCGCCCGCCCGCTACATCGCCGCCTCTGCCGGCCAATTCCTGGCGCCGACCAGCATCACCCCGGATGCGCCATCGAGCCTACGCAGCCCCGCCCAGGGCGCCGATTGGATCATCATCAGCCACAGTGCCTTCCTGCCCGAAGCACAACGGCTGGCGCTCCACCGCCAGACCGCCCTCGGCTTGCGCACGGCAGTAGTGGATGTGCAGGATGTTTACGATGAATTCAACGGCGGGCTGATGGATCAGGAGGCGATCCGGAGCTTTTTGCGCTACGCGTACGAAACCTGGCCGCGGCCGGCGCCACGGTATGCCGTGCTGCTGGGAGATGGTCACTACGACCCGCGTAACATCCTGAAAACCAACGCGCCGTACTTCATTCCACCGTACCTGGCGGCAGTCAACCCGTTTGATGGGGTCACAGCCGCCGACAATCGCTTCGTGGCCTACGATCCCATCGCGCCAGCCACAAACCCCGTTCCGTTTATGAGCCTGGGCCGCCTGCCCGCAAACACGCTGGCTGACGCGCAGGCCATGGTCAGCAAAATCATCGCCTATGAAACCGCACCGCTGCACGCCGACTGGAACCTGAAGACGCTCTTCATCGCCGACGACGCCGACACGGGCGGGCCCTTCCCGGAGCACTCGGATCTGGTGGCTGACAGCACCTACTATTTACCGGCCGAGTACGACCGGCAAAAGGTATACTATAAAGTCAACTACACGACCAGCGCCGATGCCAAAAGCGCGATCATTGCCGCGATCAACGCGGGGCGGCTATTTGTCAACTATAACGGACATGCCTCGGCCCAGAATTGGTCGGGGGAGCCGTTGTTGGCCCTCAGCGACCTCTCGCAGTTTACAAACACCGGCAAATACGCGATCTTCTTGCCGATGACGTGCCTGGAGGGGGATTATGTTTCCCCCACCATCCAGAGCTTCGGGGAAAGCGTCGTGCGGCTGCCCCTTGCCGGTGCAGTCGCGAGTTGGTCGCCCACCGGCAAGGGCGTCGCCAATGGCCATACCATCCTGGCGGCCGCCTTCTACGAGGCGATCTTCCAACGCGGCGTCGCCGATCTGGGCACAGCGATCCTCTCTGCAAAACAGGTTTTCAGCACCAGCGGCAGCCCATTCCAGGATCTACTGGACACCTATGTCCTGTTCGGTGATCCGGCCACGGTCATCGACTTGCCCAGCCCAGATGCCTGGGTGCGGAAGGAGGTGACCCCTGCGACATCCTGGCAGCCCGGCCAGGTAGTGACATACACGATCACCTACGGCAACCAGGGAAGCGCACTCGCCAGCGGCGTACGGATCACCGATACCTTGCCGGCTGAACTGCACACCGCGAGCTGGACCGCCGGGGATCCCGCGGTCGTCGCGGTAGCGGGGACGCATTTCGCCTGGCAGGTTCCCGATCTTGCGCCCGGAGCACAGGGCGCCATCCAGATCACAGCGACGATCGCAGAGGGGCTGCCGCCCGAGACCCCCATCATCAACACCGCCGTGATCGGACTCCAAGGGCAGGAACGCCCTGGCCGCGGCGCCAACGACACAAGCCAGGTCGTAGGAACGACCCAGACGGCGAGCTTGTACAGTTTAACAGGGCGGGCTTTCATCGATTCGGACTGGAATGGCGTCTTCACACCGGCTGTCGACTCGCCGGTGCCCAACCTGCCGATCGCCGTCCGAGATGCAACCAACGTCCTCGTCGCTTCCCTGTTCACTGATAGTGAGGGCCGGTGGTCGACCCTGCTGCCGGCCGGCGCGTACACGGTCACCGTCCCCGGCCACTTCGCCGGGTTGGTATTAGCCAGCAGCCCGACCGTGTCCGCGGTCCTGGGCCAAGGAGGAGGGCAGAGCGGTGCGGCCGCCGACTTCGCCTTTGCAGCGCCTACGGGGCTGGAGATCGAGTATGCACGGGGGATCTGGCTTGCAAGCGGCGCGCGGATTGAATGGGCCACGCGTATCGAGACCAACGTTGCGGCATTCAACCTCTACCGCACAGCCGATCCGACCGTGCGCGGCAAAAAGATCAACCTGAACCCGATCTTGCCGACTGCGCCGCCGGATGAGGGCGCCACATATCGCTTTGATGACCTGAACGTGACGCCCAACACCACCACGTATTACTGGCTGCAAGTCACCCTGCTTGGGGGCGATGAAGTATGGGTTGGCCCGTTCACGCCGGCCTGGAAAACGCGACTCCGTTTGCCCATGATCCTATTTTCCGCGCCGGTATAAGCCCAGACAAAACCATCAAAAAAACACAAATTAAGTCCGTTACTTTCAGACTGTCTCAGCGTCTACTTTTACACTAAACCTACACATCCAGATGGTCCTAGCCGTGCCGGTTAGAAGCGCGCTTCGACTGTGCAGCGAGAATGACCGACCAGATGTGCTCAGACCAGCTCAATTAGGAGGAACAACACATGCAAAGCTCTTTCATTTCTGACCGGCGGATGCCGCGCAAGATTCGACGCCGGATGTCGGTGGGGTGTCTGGCGCTTATTTTCGCTTTGGCGCTGATGAGCACGCTCTCGCCCGCAGCCAGCGCCATGCCAGTAACAGCAAGCAACATCAGTGAATCGGACTTTGACAGCACACCCAGCGTGGTTGCCGGTCGGATTTTGCCGCGGGCCGTGAAGCCGAGCAACATCAACAGCGTTGTCCTCGCCGTGGACAAAGTCGCCCGCCCCGATCCCGATGGCGTACGCAGAGTGGGCGACACCGTGATATTCGATATCACGATCAAGAACGATGGCACCACTGCTATCATCTTATTGCCCGCGAGCGACACCTATGACCCCACGGCGCTACAATATCAAAGTGCCGTGCCTGGACCCGACAACGTTAACGCAACCACCGGAACCCTGACCTGGAACGACCTGGCTGCAGGGCTGGGGGGCCAGTTGGCCGCAGGCGCATCCACCACGATCACCGTCAATTTTACCGCGTTGAAGCCCGGCACAACGACCAACCGGGTGGATATCAACAACGCTGTGGACGAGTTTGGCACCTCGGTGCCGCCGGTGTCCGATTCGGAGCCTGTGACCATCACGGAAACCCCACAAATCGTGGTAACCAAGACGGCCAACCCCACCAGCGTGCCTGAAACCGGCGGCAGCGTCACCTTCACTGTCCTGGTCGAAAACCTGAGCACGACCCAGAGCGTCACTATTAGCACTATCGTCGATGATCGCTTCGGCACGCTGACCGGTGACGCCGATTGCCAGGCAGGCACCGTACTTGCAATTGGTGGCTCCTGCTCGTTCCAGTTCACGCGTACCGTATCCGGCGATTTCCCGAGCAGCCACACCAACGTTGTGACCGTTACCGGCACCGGTCAGTTTGGCGACCCGGTCAGTGACGATGATGATGCAGTGGTGTCCTTCACCGACGTCTTGCCCGATATCGCGGTCACTAAGACGGCCGATCCTACGGCCGTGCCCGAAACCGGCGGCAACGTTACCTTCACCTACGTCGTCACCAATAACAGCACGGAGGCCGCCACCCTCACCGTGCTGGCTGACGACAAGTTCGGC
>JAPKMS010000393.1 GCA_026645775.1 Anaerolineae bacterium | reverse complement strand
GCGCAGCGCCACAACGGCTTCCTGCAGGGCTTCGGCCTGGGCACGGCGGACCCGAACTCGTCCGACCTGATCACTTCGGCGGAAGTCGTTTGCAGCCAGGACACTCACGGCGACCAGGCCGAAGGCCAGACCGCCATGGAGAACTGCCTGAGCGCGCATCCTGAGATCAACCTGGTCTACACGATCAACGAACCGGCGGCTGCCGGCGCATACACCGCCATCAAGGCTGCCGGCAAGGAAAAGGACATCATCATCGTGTCCGTTGACGGCGGCTGCAACCCGGGTGTGCAGGGCATCAAGGATGGCCTCTTTGGGGCTACTTCGCAGCAATATCCCCTGAAGATGGCCTCGATGGGCGTCGAAGCTGTTGTCAAGTACGCCAAGACCGGCGAAAAGCCGACCGGCTACGTCGACACCGGCGTCACGCTGATCACCGACAAGGCTCAGGCGGGCGTGGACAGCAAGGATTCCACGTTCGGCGCAGCAAACTGCTGGGGCGAGAAATAGCCTGAACTGAAAAGCGGCGGTGGGGATTTTCCCCACCGCCGCTCTCCTATAGGAGGAACACCCATGAGCGCAGTCGTGAGCAAAGTCACCAAGCGTCGTTCCGGCATTCTGAGCGTATTGGGGGGGTCTCCGATCATGGGGCCCCTGGTAGCGCTCGTTCTGGCAATGATCTTCTTCACCACGCAGTCAGACAAGTTCCTGACGGGCGCTAATTTCTCGCTGATCATGCAACAGGTCGTGGTGGTCGGCACCCTGGCCATCGGGCAAACCCTGATCATTCTGACCGGCGGCATTGATCTTTCCAACGGCTTCATCATGGCGTTGTCATCCATCCTGACAACCGGCTTCGCGGCACGATCCGGGATGAATCCCTTTCTGGCGGTCCTGGTGGGTCTGTTGGTGGCCATTGTTTTCGGTGCATTGAACGGCTCTCTTGTGACCTTCGTCAAGCTGCCCGCCTTCATTGTTACCCTGGGCACCTCCAACATCGCTTACGCCCTGGTCCGCATTTACACTACCTCAACGATCACCAAGCTGCCCGCACCGCTGCTGTTCTTTGGGCAGACCTTTAACGTAGCAGGCACCGAGATTACCTATGGCTCGGTGTTGATGCTGGTCCTGTACGCGATCACCTGGTTCGTCCTGCGCTCAACACCCCCGGGGCGCTCCGTCTACGCTGTGGGCGATAACCCGGAAGCCGCCCGCCTGGCCGGCATCAACGTCAACCGCGTGCTGATTGGGGTCTACACGCTCGCCGCACTGGCCTATGGGATTGCCGGCCTGCTGTTGGCGGCCCGCACAGGTGTGGGTGACCCCCAGGCCGGCCAAACCGCCGCCCTGGACAGCATCACGGCCGTGGTGCTGGGCGGCACCAGCCTGCTGGGCGGTCGTGGCCAGATCTTGGGGACGCTGCTCGGCGCGTTGATCGTGGGCGTGTTCCGCAACGGCCTGCAACTGATGGGCGTCTCGTCGGTCTACCAGGTGCTCATCACGGGCATCCTGGTCATTCTGGCGGTGTCCGTCGACTACCTCGGCCACCGAGGCAAGTAGCCGTACAGGAGGCCGCTATGAGTTCATCCCCAGGTAAAGTTCTGCTGGAAATGAAGGGCATCGGCAAGACCTTCCCCGGCGTCAAGGCGCTGCAAGGCGTCAGCCTCACCGTGCGGGAAGGCCAGGTCCATGCCCTGTTGGGCGAGAACGGGGCCGGCAAATCGACCCTGATCAAGATCCTGTCCGG
>JAPKMS010000392.1 GCA_026645775.1 Anaerolineae bacterium | reverse complement strand
GTCCATGCGGAAGTTCAGATCCACCACCAGGTCAAGCTTGCCCGCGGGAGCCTCGGCGCGATATTCCACCTCGCTGGTGTAACCCTGGGCCATCTCGCGCGCATTGATGTTGCTGTGCGTGCCCAGGTAGTGCTTCATCATGTACTCGTGGCCCTTCATGCTGGAGCCGATAGCGTTGCCGCGCCAGATGAACCAGATGCGCGGCCAGTTCTCGGCCGCGTCGGGGTCTTCCACCGCAAAACGCAGGCTGCCGCTTTTCAACTGGGCCACCGCGTGCTGGATGACCTCGGCATCGGATTATGCGCCCGCGGCCTCGGCATCTCGGACGACCGCCAGGGAACTCTTGTTGAACTGCGGGAAGAAGGGCAGCCAGCCCTTGCGCACCGCGCGCACCTGGTAGTCAATCGTGTGTTCCCGCTGCTGCGCGCCGGGCAGCACGTCATAGGCCGTGAAGCCGCGCTCGTAGCGCCACTGGTCAGTGTGAACGTAGTGGAACGAGGGGGTGTTCTGCTGGCGGGGCGGCACGCCCTTAGGCGTCCAGTCTGCAGCGAAGGCGATGGTGCCCCACGACGCCTGGTTGGCGAGCTTCTCCTGCCCCACGTAGTGCGCCAGCCCGCCGCCGTTGACGCCCACTGAGCCGGTCAGCATCAACGCGACGATGGCCGAGCGATAGAGCAGGTTGTTGTGATACCAGTGGTTGGCCCCCGCGCCGATGATCACCATGTTCTTGCCGCCCGTCTGCTCGGCGTTGAGGATCCATTCCCGGGCGTAGCGCAAGCAGGTGTCGCGGTGGATGCCGGTGTGCCGCTCCTGCCAGGCCGGGGTGTAGCACGCCTCGTCGTCGTAGGATGCAGGGTAGTCGCCGGGGAGCTTGCGGCCCACGCCGAACTGGGCCATCATCAAATCGAAGACGGTCGTCACGGTGATCGGGCCGGCGTCGGTCTCGACCGTGCGCACGGGCACGCCGCGCAAACGCGTCGCGCCGCCGGCAAAATCGTCGAACGCCACCTGGACGACCCCGTCATGCGCATCGAGGAAGGACAGTTCGGGATCGAGGTCTTCGTCCGTCACGCCGTCCTTCATTTCGAGATTCCATTTGCCCTTCTCGGTCTGCCAGCGGTAACCGATCGTGCCCTTGGGCATGCGCGGGCGGGCGGAGGTCTTATCCCAGACCAGCAGCTTCCAGTCGCCGTGCTCCTGGTCGGCATAGGGCGCCAGCCGGTTGGCGCGCAGGTACTTGCCGGGCTTCGTCCCCACATCGCCCGCCCTCACCCCCGACCCCTCTCCCGCGGGGAGTGGGGAGAGCTGGACGAGGAACGGCAGGTCGGTGTACTGTTTGACGTAGTCCACGAAGTACGGCACTTGCCGGTCGGCGTAGGCTTCTTTCAGGATGACATGGTTGACGGCCATCCAGAAGGCCGTGTCCTGGCCGGCGTGGAGTGGAATCCAGTAGTCGGCGTATTTGGCGACCTGGGAGAAGTCGGGGGAGAAGACGGTCAGCTTGGCGCCGGCGTGGCGCACCTCGGCGACGAAGTGCGCGTCGGGGGTACGCGTCATGTTGAGGTTGGCACCCACCACCGCGATGAAGCGGCTGTTGTACCAGTCGGCCGATTCGTGTACGTCGGTCTGCTCGCCCCAAATCTCCGGGCTGGCCGGGGGCAGGTCGCAGTACCAGTCATAGAATGACATGGCGACCCCGCCCATCAGGGTCAGGAAGCGCGAGCCGGCGGCGTAGGAGATCTGCGACATGGCCGGGATCGGCGAGAAACCGTTGACGCGGTCGGGGCCGTATTCCTTAATCGTGTGGACGACCGACGCGGCGATCATCTCCAGCGCCTCGTCCCAGCGGATGCGGCGGAACCCGCCCTTGCCGCGCGCCTGTTGGTAGCGCGCCCGCTTGACCGGATCGTGCATCAATGACGCCCATGCCTCAACCGGATCGGCGTGCTCCCGCCGCGCGGCCCGCCACAGATCCAGCAGCGCGCCGCGGCCGTAGGGATACTTGACGCGCAGCGGGCTGTAGAGGTACCACGAGAAGGAGATGCCGCGCTGGCAGCCGCGCGGTTCGTAAGGCGGCAGCCCCTCTTCCAGCAGCGGGTAATCCGTGGCCTGCATCTCCCAGGTGACGATGCCGTCCTTGACGAACACCTCCCAGGAGCAGGAGCCGGTGCAGTTGACCCCGTGCGTGGTACGCACGCGCTTGTCGTGGGCGAAGCGGTTGCGATAGAATTCTTCCCATTTGCGCTCGGCCGGCGCAACAGACTCTTTAACCCAATCGGCCATGAAGTCCTCCGTCTATCCTTGGACTGGAGGCTTCAGCCGGTTTCTCTGTCTGGCCCGAGTGACCGGCTAAAGCCTCGATTCCAAGATCTATCTGAACGTTACAGCTTGCCGTATTTGCGCAGCCGTTGCGCGATGCTCATGCGCTGGCGCGGCCAGAAGAAGGCCATACCGGCAAACAAGGCCCCGGCCAAGCCCGCGCCAACGCCCAGGATCACCAGCAGGTTGCGCCGGGGCAGCGGCGTGCGCCCTTCCTGATCGGCAGCGGCGAAGTAGACCAGCAAATCGGCCTGCTCGGCGGGGGTAAGCTGCTTGTTGGCGAAGATACTCTGCATGGACGGGAAGGGCAGGCCGGCCAACGCCGCTCCCAGGCCCTGGTCGCCGCCGTAGCGCGCATGCACCTGGGTCAGATCCGGCCCCAGTGCGCCGCCACCCAACAGGCCCGCGCCCTCCACCGAGTGGCAGGCGATACACGGCGTCCCGCCGCGCTGCAGCGCGACCTGGCCGGTAAACAGCAGCATGCCTTGCGGCGCGTCCCCAGTCTGCGCCACCATCGTGACTGGCGTGGGCGTCGGTTGGGCTGCGCCGGCCGTGTTTCCTACGGCTGTCCCGCCCTGTGCGGCCAGGTATTGCAGGACTGCGTCCACCTCCTGCGCCGACAGGCCCAGATTCGGCATCGGGACGTTGTTGGACTCCTTCAGCAGTTGCGCCGCCAACGGATCGCCGGAGGCCAGCACCTTGTCCGGCGCTGCGATAAAGGCCTTGAGCCAGGCCGGGTCGCGCCGATCCGTGGCCCCCTCCAGATCGGGGCCGACGAGCCTGCCGCCGCCGATCGTGTGGCAGGCGATGCACTTCTGCTGAAAGATCGTTTCTCCGGGCAGACCGGCTTGGCCAGCCGGCGCCGCATCAGCATGAGTCGACGCGACGACCAGGCACGTCAGAACAACGACCACCAGGCCAGCAGCGCGCAGAAGCCCTGCCGTTGCTGCGCGGGGCGAACTGTTAAGCGGCATTGTCACCTCCAGATGTGGGTGATGTCAGGGCAAAAACTGGAAGAAAATTCGATTGAAGCAACACAGATGGTACCATCTCTTCGATCGGCAGCATAGGACAAATGTCACACGGACGGTATGCAACCCGCAAAAAGGGCAAGACAAAGACAGACCATTCATGGGACTTTTGTCCTAGCCTGAATCAGGACCGGCTTGCTACAGTAAGCGGCATGATACAATAAACGAGGAGCGGTCCAATGCAAGCTACTGACATCCTCATGTCCGAACATCGCGTCATCGAGCGCGTCATCGCCAGCCTGGAAGCACAGGCTGGCCGGCTGGCTGCCGGAGAGGCGGCGCGCCCCGGCTTCTTCCTGGACGCGGCAGACTTCATTAAGGGCTTTGCCGACGGCTGCCACCACCGTAAGGAAGAAGGGGTGCTGTTTGAGGCAATAGTGGGCGCGGGGCTACCCCGCGAGGTCGGGCCAATCGGGGTGATGCTGTCGGAGCACGAGCAAGGCCGCGCGTTCACGCGTGGGATGCGTGCCGCGGCCGAGCGCCTGGCCGCGGGGGATGCCTCGGCCGCCCGAGAAGTCATTGCCAATGCCCGCGGTTACGCGGCCCTGCTCCGCCAGCACATCCAGAAAGAGGATGGCATCCTCTTTCCGATGGCGGCCCAGGTGATCCCGTCCCCGCAGCATGCCGGAGTCGTCGAGGCCTTCGAGCACGTCGAACATGAGGAGACGGGCGAAGGGGTGCACGAGAAGTACCTGGCGCTGGCCGAGGCGCTCGAACGGGAAGCCGCCGCGTAAGGACAGGAGTGATCCGCTTGCATCCACGCACGCATCTTGTCCTCACAACGCTAGTCGCTGCGAGTGCGCGTCGGCGCTGGGGACCGCGCGCGTGGGCTTTTTGGGCCGGCGGCGTCATGGCGGACGCCGACCACCTGGCCTGGCACGCGCGGCATACCGGCCGGCTGGACGTCAGGGCCGCCTGGGCCCACTTCGAAGGCGCCGGCCGAGGCGTCCGCCCAGCCAAGACGCTGCTATTACACCGCTGGTCCATCATCGTGACCGGCCTGGCGCTGGCCCCGGCGCTGCCGTGGGTCGGAGCTGTTGCGGGCGGTCTGTTGTTTCATCGCCTGTTGGACGATCTGGCTGATCTGGTAGGCCCTGCCTGGCGCGCCAGAGCCGTGCGGCGCCGGAAGGTGTTGCACCAGGCGCTCTTCCGCCGCGCGGGATACCGATGCGAGGCCTGCGGTGCAACCGGGACGAAACTTGAGGCGCATCATCGTGTCCAGCGTGAGGCAGGTGGAAAAGATGCGTTGGAGAACCTGGTGGCCCTCTGCGTCCCCTGCCATCGGCGGGCTCACGAGCAACTGGGGCTGAACACTTGAACCGGTCGGCAAGACAGAAGCAAAGGATCAAGACATGCCCAAAGTGTCACGCTTCTTCGTGAAAAGCGCCTTGCTGTGCCTGGCGCTGGGGGCGCGGTGGCGGGGCTGGCGCTGAGCGGCGCCGGCGGGTTGCCGCCTGTGCTGTTGGCGCTGCGCCCGCTGGCCTGGCACCTGCTCACCATGGGGTGGGCCACCTCAGTCGTGTGAATGCGATCACCCCGGCTGGTACAACTGAACTACATGCAGTGTACTATACGCGGCGTTTTCCAAGCGTTTGCCGGAGCGTTTCTTGGGCAGGAATTTGAGGGGTTTTCGAGGAGAGGACGGGCGTTGATCGGGTAGGGTGGCAATATCAGAGGTTGCTGCGTGACAAGCACATGCCGAGAGCCGACAGCTCTCGGCATGTGCCGTCCTGAATGGTTACGTGCCACACTCCCGACCATTAGGAGAGGACAGGCGGGGGCAACTTGCCGCCGCAAGAGCAAGAGCTGCCAGAGCCATCAGGGCACATTTGTTGCGGGCAGACCTTGGGGGGCGCCGGCCAGGGGGGCACTGGTTTGCTGCCCACCGTAGTCGTGCTTGCAGCCGCGAGCGCCACAGGGGCGACCATGGTTGCCAGCAACAGAACGACCGCCAGAATCAAGATGAACCGTTTCATGTTTGTTTCCTCCTTAAGATGTACTAGTGAACTACTTGCAGTGTACGATATGGAGCGTTTCCCAAGCGTTTGCTGGAGCGTTTCCTGGGCACGAGTTTGAGGGGTTTCAGAGGAGCTGAGGGGCGTTGATCGGGCAGGGTGGCGCTATCAGAGATAGTGCATCTGTTGCGCCAGGGCCAACGACTGGTCGAGCAGGCCGTGCGCCGATTCGGGCGTGCCTTCGTCCCACGCCTGCACGGCTTGTTCGAGGCTGGCAGTCAGGGTGTCGGACAAACGTTGCTGGCTGGGGTCGAGCAGGGCGCGCGCATACTCGACCGCGAGGGAGAGTTGTTTCTCATGCAGCGCGACCGCGATCAAGGGCCATAACGCCAGCCACTGGAACGGCGTGCTGGCGTGGCCGGGGGCCAGTTGACGCCACGCCACTAGCGCGGCGCGACCGTGCGCCTCTGTGGCCCCCGTATCGCCGCTCAACCACGCCAGCCACGCCTGGTTCGCCTGGGCTGTGCCCACGTATTCGGGCATGTGTGCAGTGGTGGCCACGATAAGGGCCCGCGCCGCGACCTGCGCTGTCTCCTCCATCCGCCCACATCGCCGGTAGGCGATGGTCTGGTAGGTGAGGCACCGCGCCTGCAAAGTGATATCGCCGGTCTCTTCGGCCAGACGGAGCGCAGACTGAAGTGGCTCAAACGCCGCGTACGGATCACCGTGCCACAACACGTCAAAACCGACTAGAAACTGGGCCGCGGGGATGCCGGCGCTATCCCCCGATTCACGCAGGGCAGCCAGGGCTGCCGTGGCCCAGGCGACCGTCTCATCCGTCGCCACACAGCGATTGCGCCGAAACTCGATCCTGGACATGTGTTGGAGCATCGCGACCCGCTGAGCGGGTGTGCCGTGTTGCTCGATCATCGGCTGCAGCGTCCGCCGCAGTTCGTCGGCTTGGGCCACTTGCCCCAGCCAGTAATGCAGCAGGTTTGTGTCAAACAGCACCTGGATCCGCTCCTGCCACCATGCGGGTGGATACCCAGCCGCGCCCGCCGCCTGCTCACCGGCTTGGGCAACAGTTGTGGTACCCTCTGCGGAATCGAGCGCAGCAGGCCCACCCAAAATGTGTTCCGCTGCCGCATAGGCCTGCAACGCTTCTTCATAGTGGTACTGCTCACGCCAGGTGTTGCCGATTTTGCGACGCAGTCGGGCCTGCGTGATCGAATCAGCGTCCATCACTGGCGCTCCTGCCCGCCCATAGGCCGCCCCAGCTTCATCGTACTGCCCGGTGAAATGCAGGAGGTCGCCCAGGCGTTCGTGCAGCTCGGCCGCCAACGCGGGCGAGGGCCCGGCTTGCCCTTCCAGCAGCGCCAACGCGCGGCGGGTGTAGCGGATCGCGTCCGGAATGGTATAGAACCGATGGGCCAACTCGGCCGCGCGTTGGTAGTGCGGAACGGCTTGCGCGAAGCGTCCGGCTAACTCGTAATGGGTCGCCACCTGGCCGCAAACGGCGTCCTTTCCGCATTGGCACGTTGTTTCGAGCGCCTGGCCCACGCGGCCGTGCAGCAAACGCCTTCGCGCAGCGCTGAGGCTTGCATAGGCTACCTCCCGCAGTTTGTCGTGCGTGAAGTCGTAGGCATCTGTGCCTTGCTCCCGAATGATCCGTCGCTGCCACAGCTCATCCAGGCTCCGGACCAACGCGCCTTCGGCCTGATCGCTTGCCCCTGCCAGCACGGGAAAGGTGAAGTCGCGGCCAATGGTCGCGGCCAGGCCGGCCAACGCCCGCGCGTCCGGCGACAATTGGGCCAGCCGGGCGTGCAGGACAGCGTGCATCTTGGGCGGGAGTGCGCGAAGGTTGACCATCGGCGACTGCCCAGCAAGCTGTTCTTCCCGCATGGCGGGTTGCGCATCGCCCAAGTCCAACCCGGCGCGCACCATCTCCACGACGAATAACGGGTTGCCCTCCGTTTCCTGGTGCAGGCGGGCCTGCTGTTGGGTGGACAGGGGCTGCGCAGCCGTGCGGGCGGCCAGCGCCGCGGTCTCCTCAGCGTTCAGCGGGCCAAGCGCCAGTTCGGCCACCAGCTCATCCCGGTGTAATGTTGAAATCAGGGAGGTCAGTTGATGGTCATCGCCCAGATCCTCTGCGCGCACGGTGCCGACAACCAACAAACGCGCCTTCGGATCGAAATGCAGCAGGTAGCGTAGCCACTCTAATGTGTCGCGGTCGCACCACTGTAAGTCATCCACCACCAGCAGCAGTGGCTCCCCTGATCCCAGCACGGCGCGCGCCAGGGCCTCGAAAAACCGTTGGCGCTGCCAACTCTCCGTGAGCGGTCCCGGGCGCGGGAGCCGGGGACGCTCGGTCAACAGATCGGGCAACAGACGCGCCACCTCGGTCAACCAGACGGCGTCTAGCCCCATCAGCCGCTTGCGCAGCAGGGATGAACTCAGCCAGGCTACAACCGGCGCGTAGGCTAACGCGCCCTCAGCGGCATAGCAGCGGGCGATCGCCGCAGCCAGGCCCTGGCGGCCGGTCCAGGCCAGCAACTCCTCGGCCAGGCGCGTCTTGCCGATGCCCGCCTCGCCGGACAACAGCAGCAGATGAGACTTTCCATCAACAGCAGTCTGCCACGCCACGAGCAGGCGCGCCCACTCGGGATCACGCCCCACCAGCGGCACTGCGCCCGCCAAGTGCACCGGAGCAGCCGTAGTTTCCTTGCCAGATAGCTCTGGCTTCACCAGCCGTTCGTAGAGCTGGCGGGTGGCCTGATCCGGCGCCACCGCAAGCTCGCGCTGCAAGACGGTAACGCAGGCGTGGTAGGCGCGCAGCGCGGCCGCACGGTCGCCGTTCAGGGCATGGAGGCGAATGGCGGCGCGGTGGTTTTCCTCGCGCAAAGGATCGTGATGCAGCAGGCGTTGGGTGATCGCCGACGCGGCGCTGTAGTCACGACGCTCTTCCAACTGGCGCATCAACTGCTCCGCTGCCGCGATGAACATGCCCTGCAGACGCGCGCGCTCCGGCTGGATCCAGTCGTCGTAGCAGCCGGGCAGCAAGTCACCCGTGTAAAGGTCAACCGCTCGCTGCAGCGCGCCCGCAGCGCAGGCTGCCTCGAACTCGGCGACGTCGAGACTGAACAGCGCATCCGGACGCCATTGGACCGCGTGCGTATCAGCCTTGAAGAGACGATTGGGGTCGGGTAGTGCCTGGCGCAGCTTGTGCAGCAGGTTGCGCAGATTCGTCAGAGCCTGCGCCTCGTTCGTATCGGGCCAGAAGAGAAACGCCAAGCGCTTGCGGGCCTGCAGCGCGTCTCGATGCAAGACGAGGTAGGCAAGGAGCGCTTCCAGCCTGGGTGAGTTGACGGCTGCCAACGGTTGATCCCCATAACTCAACCGGAAATCGCCCAGAAGGTGGATGCTGAGCACAGCCCCGGCAAAAGGCGCAGCAGGCGCGGGCAACTCCTGGTTCGGCACGTCCGTTTCTCCAGATGATTCAGCCAGTAGCGGAGGGAAATGCGACAAGCTGTTCGGCGGCCATCAGTCTAGCATGGGAGAAGATTTCGGTCAAGCTATTTTTAGGAATGTCAGGTTCACCGTGAGTCGTCACACCAGGAACGTGTAACAGTAAACGGGTAACTGACACAACCGTGTAGGTATAGGACTTACGCAAGACACATTTTGATCGCAGGCGTTTTGAGCTGCTGGCGCAGGTAGTCATCCAACAGGCCAT
>JAPKMS010000391.1 GCA_026645775.1 Anaerolineae bacterium | reverse complement strand
GCCTTCTGGCCGCTGGTGCCACTGGCCTCCAACGGGCGTCGGGGGTTATTGAGCCAGACATCCACGCCCGCCACCAGGTGGCGCGCGATATTGGCGTCATAGTCTTCCACGAAGATGATCTTGCCGATGTACTCCGGCTGCCGGCTCATCTGGTAGATCGCCTGGATAAACGCCTTGCCGGGTTCGTCCGCCGGGTGCGCCTTGCCCGAAAAAATGAATTGCACCGGGCGATCGGGATCGTTGAGCAGCCGTTTCAGCCGTTCCTGGTCGCGGAACAGCAGCGTGGCGCGTTTGTAGGTGGCGAACCGGCGGGCGAAACCGATGGTGAGCGCCTTGGGATCGAGCGCGCGGGCGGCCGCATTCACGGCCAGCGGGCCAGCTCCGATCCGCATCAATTGAGCAGCCACACGCTCGCGCACCAGGGCAACCATCTCTTGCCGGGCCTGGGTATGCTGGGCCCACAAGGCTTCGTCCGGGATAGCAGCGACGCGGGCCCAGGCGCTGCGGTCGTCGATCGCCCGGCGCCAGTCGGCGCCCAGATACTGATCGAGCAGCTTGGTCAGGCCGGGATGGAGCCAGGTGTCGGTGTGCACGCCGTTCGTGACGTAACCGATGGGGATTTCGGGCTCCGGCACTTCGGGCCACAGGCTCTGCCACATGCGCCGGGAAACCTCGCCGTGCAGCCGGCTGACGCCATTTGCCAGACCGGCAGAGCGCAGCGCCAGCACCGTCATGCTGAACTGCGGGCCCCACGCGTGCTCGAAGCGGCCCAACGCCAGGAACCGCTCACGATCCAGCCCCATGCGGCCCCAAAAATCGTGGAAGAAGCGATCCATCAACTCGAACGGGAACGCGTCGTTGCCGGCCGGCACGGGCGTATGCGTGGTGAACATCGCGTCGGCCCGGGCGGCCCAGAGCGCCACATCCACGGGCAGATGCTGCTCCTGAACGAACTCACGGACGCGTTCAAGCTGCAAAAATGCCGCGTGGCCTTCGTTCATATGCCACACCGTGGGCGTGAGGCCCAGGGCCCGCAGCACACGTACGCCGCCGATGCCCAGGATCACCTCCTGCGAGATGCGCATCTGCTGATCGCCGCCGTACAACCGGGCGGACAACTCGCGGTCAGCCGGCGCGTTCTGCTCCAGATCGGTGTCCATCAGGTAAAGGGGGATGCGGCCCACCTGGATGCGCCACACTTTGGCATACACGGTGCGCCCCGGCAGCTCGACCGATACGATGACCTGTTTGCCGTGCGGGTCCAACGCTGGGATGGCCGGGACCTCGGCGAAATCCAGCTTCTCGTAGATCGCCTGCTGCCGGCCATCAGCGTCGATCCGCTGCTGGAAGTAGCCCTGGGGATACAGGAAGCCGACGCCGACAAACGGCAGATCCAGGTCACTGGCCGTCTTGCAATGATCACCGGAGAGGATACCCAGGCCGCCCGAGTAGATGGGCAACGATTCGTGCAACCCGAACTCAGCGGAAAAGTAGGCGATGAGGTCCGCCCCGCCGCCGTGTACACCCTTGACGCCCTGATCGGCGGTCGGGTACCACGTGCTGCCGGGCCGGGGCTGCATGTAAGCATCGAATTTCGCCAACACCGCCTGGTAACGGGCCACGTAAGCGGGATCGACGGCAGCCCGGTCAAGCGAGCCTTGGCTCACTCGGCGCAGAAACTTCACCGGGTTGTGGTTGACCTGCTGCCACAGCGAGGGATCGATGTCCCTGTACAACGCCTGCGCGTCCGGATTCCAGCTCCACCAAAGGTTGTAAGCCAACTCGGTCAGGCGGGCGATCTGCGGGTTGGGCGCGGGATAGACCGCGACATGCCCGATGGTTTTCACTATTATTCCTCCAAATTGAAGACAATGAGAAACATGCGAGAACGGCATTGTCCCGAACCGTCATTTTAGGGGCATTTGTCTCGTATGTCCAATTGCTCCCTCGGAGAAAACCAGATGACGCCACAAGCCGAGGAAGTTGGCTTGTGGCGTCATCGAGGCCGGAACCCGGTACGAGCTCCCCCGCGCTCTGTACCAAGAGCAAGAGGTGGCCTGGAGGCCACTTTCTTACACGCATCCTGAAGAATTTTGAAATCTCGTGATAAAATACCGCCCATGACAGACACAACGATACGCCAACTTCAAGCCCGGATGGCTGCGGGCGAACTGACGGCGCACAGCCTGGCCGAGCTGTACCTCAGCCGCATCGCTGAGCTCGACCAGGATGGCCCGATGCTTAACGCCGTCATCGAGGTCAACCCCGACGCGCTGGCCATCGCGGACGCGCTGGACGCCGAGCGCCGGGCGCGCGGGCCCCGCGGCCCGCTCCACGGCATCCCGGTGCTGATCAAAGATAACATCGACACGGCGGATCGCATGATGACCACCGCCGGCTCGCTGGCGCTGGCTGGGAATTACGCGGCGCAAGACTCGACCGTGGCGCGTAAACTCCGTGAGGCCGGCGCGGTCATCCTCGGCAAGACCAATCTCAGCGAATGGGCCAACTTCCGCTCGACGCATTCGGTCAGCGGGTGGAGCAGCCGCGGCGGGCAGACGCGCAACCCGTACGCGCTGGATCGCAACCCGTGCGGCTCCAGCTCCGGATCAGGCGCGGCAGTGGCGGCAAATCTGTGTGCGGCCGCCGTCGGCACCGAAACCGATGGCTCGATCATCTGCCCGTCGCAGACGTGCGGCATCGTCGGGATCAAGCCGACGCTGGGGTTGGTCAGCCGCGCGGGCATCATCCCCATCGCCCACAGCCAGGACACCGCCGGCCCCATGGCGCGCACCGTCGCGGACGCGGCGATCCTGTTGGCTGCGCTGGCCGGGCCGGACCCGCGCGACACGGCGACGCTGGATAACGGGACGCAGATGAACGCAGATAGCGCAGAAACGCGAGACTCATCCGCGTCGTCCGCGCTCGTCCGCGTCCGATTGCCGTCGGCCTCGCAGAACCCCAGCCAGTCCCCATTCGATTACGCCGGTTCCCTTGATCGCGATGGGCTACGCTGCGCGCGGATCGGAGTGGCGCGAAGCTTCTGCGGCTTCAATCCGCGCGTCGACGCGGTCTTCGAGACAAGCCTGGCGGCCTTGCGCGATGCGGGCGCGATTCTGGTGGATCCGGCGGCCATCGAGACAGCCAAACAGATCGATGAGCCGGAGTTCGAGGTGCTGCTGTACGAGTTTCGGGCCGACCTGGATGCCTATCTGGCCGGCCTCGGCCCAAACGTGGCGGTGCACTCGCTGGCAGACGTGGTCGCGTTCAACGAGGCCAATCGGGACGCGGTCATGCCCCACTTCGGCCAGGAGATCATGCTGCTGGCGCGGGAGCGCGGTCCGCTGACCGACGAGAAGTATCTGCGGGCGCTGGCCGAGTGCCGGCGGCTGGCGCGGGACGAGGGAATTGATGCGACCCTTGCCAAACACGGCCTTGATGCCATCGTCGCGCCCTCCGGCGGCCCCGCGTGGCTCACCGACCCTGTCAACGGCGACCACTACGGCGGCGGCAGCTCGACCCCCGCGGCGGTGGCCGGCTACCCCAGTATCACCGTGCCGATGGGATACGTCTGGGGGCTGCCGGTCGGCATCTCGTTCGTCGGCCCGGCATGGAGCGAGCCGGCGTTGATCAAGTACGCGTACGCGTTCGAGCAGGCGACGCAGGTGCGGCGACCGCCGGAGTTTGCGGCGAGCGTAAACCCGTAAACACGCGGATGAGGCGCTCAACCAGGGCGACTCCGAATCGGCCCGATGATAAGCCCGGAGGGAAATCATGGCGTATGATCAGGATGCGGCCCAACGGCTGCGCGCAGAGTTGGGGACGCTCCCCGGTCTGACCGAGAAGCGGATGTTCGGCGGGATCGCGTTTTTGATCGGCGGCAACATGGCGTGCGGTGCCAACGGAGCCAACCTGATCTTCCGCGTCGGCGCGGCGCAATACGCGGCCAGCCTGGCCCAGCCCGGCGCACGCGTCTTCGACTTCAGCGGGAAGCCGATGGCCGGTTGGGTGATGGTCGCGCCGGCCGGTTACGCGGCCGCGGAGGATCTGACGCGCTGGGTGAAGCTGGCGGTCACGTTTGCAGGCTCGTTGCCGCCAAAGTAGCGACCTGCTTGACCGCTTCACCCCCCGCCGCCTCCCCCAGCCGGATTTCCCCCGCGCCCAGGTAGCTGCCGAAAGCGGCCGTACACTCGGCCAGCGCGGCGATCATGGCCTCGTCCGGCTCCACGCCGGCCTCCCACCACCAGTTGACGATCGTCAGCACGCGCGCCTTGCGGTCGAAGATCGGCTCGACGCGGGCGATGAAGCGGTCACCGTACAGCACCGGCAGGACGTAGTGGCCGTACTTCCGCTGGCCGGCCGGCTTGTACACCTCCCAGACGTAGTCGAAATCGAACACCCAGCGGATCAGATCGCGGTCCCAGATCAGGTTGTCGAGCGGGCCGATGAACGCGGCAGCCGGGCCCGCACCGTCCGCGGCCGGGTCCGCGTTGAGCAGGGGCCAGTCTGCCGCGCGCATGAAGAGCGGCGTCTGGCTCACCCCTTCCACTGCGACCGGGATCAGGACGCCCTGCGCGGCCAGCCGCGCCAAAACAACGCGCCGCGGCTCGGCCTTCATCCCGCCTATGCCCAGCCAATGTTCGCCCATCGCCGGGCTGGCCAGGCCAAGCGAGCCGACCCGCCGCGTTACATGCCAGTCCTCGTACGCCTCGTCGCTCGCGTTGGGATCGGCCGCGGCCAGCAGATCGGCCGGCAGTAGCCGCTCGATCAGGTCGAAGTAACGCCGCGTGTTCACCCGATGATGCACGCCCAACTCGCCCATGCCGTAGAGGATCTCCAGCGACGCCCGCCCCAGCCGCGTCGGCACGCCCCACCACCACTGAATCGCCTCGTCCTGCTCCAAGTCGGCGGAACAAAGCGGGCCGCGCTCCCGGATCGCACTTTTCACCGCGTCGGCGATTGCCATCGGCTGGCTGCCCGGGTCACCGTGCCACTGGAGCGCCCGGGCGCGCTGCCGGGCGAAGTACGGCCAGTCCTCGACCGGGTAGACCGCCGCCTGCTTGTCCACCCCATCCAGCAGCCGGCGGTCGGTGTAGAGCAGCCCGGCCAGCAGCGCGGGGGTGTAATCGGCCACGCGGGCCTGCAGCACCAGCTCGGGGTTCTGCCCCACCAGGTTGACCGGGTCGTACTGGATGCAGCCGATGTGGCAGATGAAGTCGAGGACGCCGGCTTTGCCAGCCAGGCTGCGCGGCGGCCACAGCCGCTGGTGCGCCAGCAGGAAGCGCCGTGTTTCGGCCCGGCTCAGGTGAAGGCTTGGGGGCGGCAGTGCGGTTTTGGGCATATCGTTCGACAGTCCTCTCTGTGTGTGTCGCCACAGAATAGCACACCCGTGCTGTGTTGGCTAATCCGAAACCAGGTTCAATCAATGGAATCTGCCTCACTTCGTTTGTGTAACACTTGCCTTATGCTCGCACAGTAATAGAAAAACGTATATGCCGCTTGCTCGGCGGCGCCCCCTCGCCGGTCAGAGTTGCCAGCCTTGCCCCGGCGATCCGACGTTTCGTTTGGACCCCGCGACGAGGAGGAACCTCATGCGTCTTCGCACCCATCTGACTTTGAGCCTGGCGTTGATCGTCATGGTCATCGCCGGCTTCGCACCTTCAGCCACCACCGTGCCGGCCGCCTATGCCGAGCCGGACGCGCCAATGGACACCCCTACGACCGTTGTATCCGACACGTTCAATGAATGGACCGTCTCCGATGGCCTGGCCTACTGGGCCGAGCGCTGCTACGGCGGCGAATTCCGCTACAACGGCTACCTCAAACGCAAGCCAACCGGTGGCGGCACGACCAAGACGCTGTCCAGCACCGCGGCCGTCGACTGTTACACCTTCCTGAACCAGTTCGCCGATGCGGCCGGGGTCTATTACTACAACCTCGATAGCGCCCGGCTGG
>JAPKMS010000390.1 GCA_026645775.1 Anaerolineae bacterium | reverse complement strand
GCGGCGCGAGCGAGACGCTGGCCGCGGCCGCGGGTAGGGGCGGGGTGACCCCGCCCCTACCCGCGGCGTGCGCGAACCTTGCCGAGCTGACGTTCACCCCGACGCAGTTCAACGCGGCCGGCTACGAGATTTGGGTCAACGGCCAGCGGGTCTGGTCCGGCGTGCCGGTGGTCGGCCGCGCCTACCGCATCGTGACGGAGCCGCTCGCCTTCTGCGGCGCGGCCGATGTAGCGGTGCGGGCGATTGCACCGGATGATGCAGAGGATGGGCGCAGGGGCGGGGTGACCCCGCCCCTACAGGCCGCCAGCGCGATCTCGCTGGCCGCGGCGCCGGGCATCATGACCCAGGACCGCCCCGCGGGCGTCGGCAAACTGGCTGCCACCATCACGGCCGGCTCGACCGCGCGTTACTTCCGCGGCCGGCTGGACGAAGCGCGCATCTGGCCGCGGGCCTTGGGCGCGGTCGAAGTGGCTGCGCTGGCCGCGGACGGCTTCCGGCCGGCCCAACTGAGCGAGAGCGGCGCCGATGTCACGACGACCGGCTGGACGGCGAGCGTGCCGGCCGGCCTGGAGGGCGCGTATCGGCTCGATCTGCGCGGGCAGGACGAGGCCGGGCACGACGGCGCGACGCAGCTCGGCGCCTGGGAAGGCGGTGTGGACTCGCTGGCCCCGCGGCTGACGCTCACCCGCACTCAGCAAAGCACCGGCTCCATCCGCTACATGACAAGCGCGCAGGACTTCAATCTGAAAGAGGAAGGCTTCAAGTCGCCGTGCGGCGTCGGCGTGGTCAGCAGCCGCGGGAGCTTTGATGCGCCGTGGTATGCGTCGCTCTTCGGCGACGACAACCGGCTGAACAGCCTGGCGGCCGACTGCACGCTGCCGTACTTTGTCACGCAGAGCGAGGTGGGCGCGTACGACACCGCCGGGCTGGCGAACAGCGCGGTGGTGAGCGGGACGCTGGCCTACGTGGCCGACGGCGCGGGCGGCTTGCAGATCATTGACATCTCGACGCCGGCCAGCCCCAGGTTGATCGGCAGCCTGGCGGCCATCAGCTCGGCGCGGGGCATTGATCTGGCGCTTTACCCGCTGGCGACGACAGTTGCGGCGAGCGCCCAGGGCGCACGCGATGCAAGCCCTGGCACGCCGCCCAGCGTGAGCCGGCCGCAGGCGACGCCGACGGCGACCGATGCAGGCCGCCGCCCCATCATCACGACGCCGACCCCAGCCGCACCGGCCAGAAGCGGCGGCAAGCCGCTGCCCGCCCCGGCTGCCCTACGGCTGCCTGAACAGAACGCAGCGCCGTCGGGGGATGTCGGCATGCCGGGCCAGTCGCGGCCAGCGGAACGCGACCTCGGGGCGGTGCGTCCCTCGTCCTGGCCGGCTGCCGGGAGTGCGACGCCGGTCACGCAGGGGGAGATTCTTCGCGCTGCGGCGCTCAGAATGACACCGGTTGCCGCGCTCAGGATGATACCGGATGCCGCGCTCAGGATGACACCGGCGAGCAAGGCGCCGGACGCGGCCCGGCTGTTGCCCGCGGCCCCGGACGAGACGGGCACCTCGCTCATCTCCGTGGCCCTCGGCGGCGGGTATGGGCAGGGGACAAACGCAGTCGTATCCGGCGACGGGCTTTTCGTCGCCTTCCAGTCCTTCTCCTCCGTCCTGGTCGCCGATGACACAAACGATTCGACGGATATCTTCGTGCGCGACACGGTTGCCGGCACGACCACGCTGGTGTCGCGGGCGCACAACGGCGCTCCGGCAGATAGCTCGTCGTACAACCCAGCGATCTCGGCGGACGGCTGCCACGTGGCCTTCACCAGTGCGGCCAGCAACCTGGTGACAAGCGATACCAACGGCTTCGCAGACGTCTTTCTGTACCGCTGCGAGGATGGCGCCATCGAGCGCGTCTCCGTTGACTCGGACGAAGTCGAGGCCACCGGAGGCGATTCAACCTCCACCAATGCGGCCATCTCGGCCGATGGCCGCTACGTGGTGTTCGAATCTAACGCGACAAACCTTGTCAGCGGCGGGTCGGACTACATCGCCGACGTCTACCTGCGCGACACGGTCGCCGGCGCCACGACCAGGGTGTTCGTCAACGCAGAAGGCGGCTCCATCACCGACAGCGCGCCCTATCCGAGCATTTCGGCCAACGGCAGGTGCATCGGGTTCCGGTCCGGGTCCACAGACCTGGTGCCCGGCGACACGACCTGGTACTGGAACGACGCGTTCGTGTACGATCGGGTGTTGGGGACGTTCCACCGGGCATCGGTTTCGAGCGAGGGCGCCGAGGCTAACTCGTACACCACCGACGTCACGGTTGCCACCGATGAGGATGGCACCTGCCGATGGGTCACGTTCTCGTCGTATTCAGATAACCTGGTCGCCGATGACACCAACGGATCCGATGATGTCTTCATCCACGACCTGCGCACCGGCATGACCTGGCGGGTGGTCGGGCCGGGCGGTCAGGGCAACGAGAGGTCGCGGAGCCCCGCGCTCTCGCAAGGCGGCCGCTTCGTCACCTTCAGCTCCTACGCCGACAATTTTGTCGCCGGAGATACGAACGACCTCAGCGACCTGTACGCGTACGATCGCCAGACCGGCGCCATCGAGCGGCTCTCGTTCCGGCCCGACGGGTCGCAGTTCGCCAGTAACGCCATGACAGGCTCCGGGGGGGCAATTTCGACGGACGGCGGCCGGGCCACGTTCGATGCCTGGCCTGCTGAGGGCGCGGAGAACCAGGTCTGGCTGCGCGAGCGGGATGCCGCGGCCGTGAACACCGACCTGACGCTGGAGAACGTGACGATCTGGCCGGCGCAGATCAAGAAGGGCCAGCCGTT
>JAPKMS010000389.1 GCA_026645775.1 Anaerolineae bacterium | reverse complement strand
GATCGGCAACAACTACGTGAGCTGCTCCCCGTTCCGCGTGCCGGTGGCCCGGTTGGCCGCCGCGCAGGCAGCGGTGAAACACGCACCGAAGGCGTAACCGGTAGACTGGTCAATCGGTAAACTGGTGAACTGAGAAGTGCCAGGCATCGTGTAGGTGCCTGGCACTTTTGTTTGCTTCATACCTCGCCCTCCCGCTGGCAGAAGGGTTTTTGTTTGTCTTGGGCGTGCGATACAATCGTGATAGAAGAGGGTGCCTGCATTGCCTCTGGGTTGAGGCATGAGGAGTGGTTGAGATATGGAAACGACATTGACTAAAATCAGAAACCTTGAACGTATTTACATCGGCGGGTATGGCGACGAAGCGCCGCCCGCGGCAGAGTCCACGCAGGTGGACTTCGCGATGGTTGCCGCGGTTTCTAACCGCCGGGAGGTCTGGAAGTCGCAGCTACCCCTGCGAAGTCGGCCCACGCCGACTGTGGTCGCGCTGCGCGAGACGATCCGGCTGATGGCGGAGATCGACGCGGCGATTCCGGGGTGGCCGCTATCATGAACACCGATCTCGACGCCTTCCTCGTCCCCTATCCGCTCGCGGTCCAAGACCTGGCGCGCCGCGCCCGCGCGCTGATCCTGGCGGTCATGCCGGAAGCGGTCGAACAGCTCGACCCGTCCGCACGGCTGATCGGCTACGGCTTCGACCGCACCTACCGGGGCCTGGTCTGCGGCATCACGCTGCAGCGGGGCTATGTCAACCTGATGTTTGCGCGCGGGGCCGAACTGCCCGATCCCGCGGGTCTGTTGACCGGGACGGGCAAACGCGCCCGGCACGTCAAGATCCAGCAGCCCGATGATCTCGCGCCGCCGGCGCTGCGCGCACTGCTCGATGCCGCGCTACGGTTGAAACCATAGGCTGGCATGCCAAACCGCCACATACAGTGCATTTCATGGCTGGCGCCAGACCCAGGCAAATCCAACACAAACTCCACGGCTTCTGAACAATTTCTGAACCCGGCACAGGTATACTGGGCACAGTTGACCCGAACGATGGGCAACATACTAACCCAAGGAGTATACCGATGAATATCAAGAAGAAGATGATCGCAACCGCACTCAGCGGCCTGGCCATTGCGGGGATCGTTGCAGCGACAGCTCTCGCGTTCCCCCAGTCGACCAACGCACAGACCGACACACCCGCCGCAGTGACGGCCACCGCCACCCCCAGCACGGCCGCCCCCAGCGGACGCGGCGAGCGGAACGGCGCGACCGACAGCCGGATCGGCGGCGACACGTACCTGGCTGAAGCGTTGGGCATCACCCAGGCCGAGCTCCAGACCGCTCAGACGGCCGCGCGCACGGCCGCCATCAAACAGGCAGTGACTGACGGCCTGATCACGCAGGCGCAGGCCGACGCGTGGCTCAACGGGACCGGGGGGCAGCGCGGGTCGCGTCTCGACCTCCGCGGCGTGAACCTGGATACCGACAAGTACCTGGCAGACGCCCTCGGCATCACCGTGGACGAGCTGAACACCGCGCAGGAAAAGGCCCAAGCGGCTGAACTGGCGCAAGCCGTCACCGATGGCCGCATGACCCAGGAGCAGGCCGATCTGGTCACCGCCAAACGCGCCCTGCAGCAATACGTCCAAGATCAAGGGCTGTGGGAGCAAGCGGTGGCGAGCGCTGTCAAGGATGGCGTGATCACCCAGGCGCAGGCGGATGCGATCCTGGCCGATGCCAAGCCGGGCGCCTTCGACTTCGGCGGCATGGGGCGCGGCGGCAAGGGCGGCATGCACGGCATGGGGCGCGGCGGCCACGGCGGCGCTGCCCCGAATAGCACTGCACCCTCGGACACGCAGAGCCAGGATAGCCAGTCGTAACATTCACGCAAAATCGCGAACACTCAAGTAGCTAAAACGTGCCAGGCGCTTCGGAAGCGCCTGGCACGTGCTTTTGTCCTGCGCGTATGGTACAATTTCGCGGCCTGCTCGTCAGGCCGCATTCATTCCACACAAGAGCAACTGTGCCGAGTTTCATCTTACGCCGATTGCTGCTCATCCCGGCAGCACTGTGGGTCATCAACTTCGCAGGCTTCGCCTATGCCCATTTCGCGCGGCTGGCGCAGGCCGCGCTCAATCCGTTCGGCGCCGTTACACAGGAGGCCGCGTCCATCTGGGAAGTCTACGCCGCCTATCTGCGGGGAGTGCTAGCCGGCGACCTGGGCAGCTTGCCAACCCTCGCGAATGACCCCGTGGGGACGGCCATCCTCAACGCCAGCGGCGCCAGCCTGGGGCTGCTGGCCCTGGCCTTCCTGCTGAGCGTGATGATCGGCGTGGGCGCCGGGTTTGCGGCTGTCCGGCACAACCCGCCCGCGGTGGCCGGCTGGCTGCTCCCCCTCTCAGCGCTCGGGCTGTCCGCACCCAGCTTCCTCGTCGGAGCCCTGGGCATCGGGCTTTTGTTGATCACCCTGCTGCACGGTGGGCCGGATGCACGGCTTCTGATCCCCTTGCAAGGCTTCGGCTGGGATGCACACCTGATCTTGCCCCTGCTGGCGCTCACCGTCCGGCCTGCGGCGCAGATCAGCCAGGTCGTCTCGGGTTTGCTGATGGAAGAACTGCAAATGCAGTATGTGGTGGCGGCACGCAGCCGCGGCACGCCCTGGCGCATCATCCGCTGGCGGCACGTGCTGCGCAACTTCCTGGCGCCCGCGCTCCTGGCCGTCGCCGCTTCATTTCGGCTGATCGTCGGCGAGTTGGTGTTGGTCGAGTGGTTGTTTGGGTGGCCCGGTCTGGGCCGGCTGCTGGCATTCACCTTGCTGCCGCCGGCATCCGCCAGCGTGATCGGCCTGACGGGCGGGAAACCGGTTTTTCTGTATCCGCCGTTGGTGGCGGCACTGATGACCGTGTTTGGCCTGCTCTTCCTGGTGGCCGACACCGCCGCGACCGGCGCGGCGCGCGCGGTCGACCCGCGCTTGCGCAAGCCGGAACTCGAGCAGAGCCATGATTGACACGCCAGCGCGCCGGCATCACCCCAACTGGCCCTTGCGCAGCGGCCTGGTGCTGCTGGGGTGCATCCTGCTGCTGGCCTGGCTGGGCCCCAGCCTGGCTCCGCACGATCCCGTCAAGCCCACCTACATCATCCAGGACGCCAGCACGGGCCGGTTTGTCAAGCCGCCGTTCTCCGCGTTCACGGTGCCGGCCTTTCCCCTGGGCACCGACGCCCTGGGCCGCGACACCTTGAGCCAACTGCTCTGGGCGATCCGGCCGACGCTGATCCTGGTGCTGGTGGTGGGCGCGGCCCGGTTGCTGCTGGGCCTGGGCATCGGACTGCTGGCGGGATGGTCGACGCGCTGGCCGGGCCGGCTGGCCGAGGCGCTGACCGGGGTCGCCATCGCGGTGCCGGTGCTGTTCGTCGCGCTGTGTGTCATTGCCGCATTGGGCGCCGGTCTGGGGGTGTGGGCCTTCATCATCGGTCTGGCGCTCAACGGGTGGGCCGAGTCGGCCCGGCTGATCGCCGGGCAGGCGCGGCTGATCCGCGGGCAGCCCTACATAGAGTCCGCACGGGCGATGGGCGCTTCGGGCGCCGCCATGCTCGGCAAACACGTGCTGCCCCACGTCATGCCGCTGGCCTGGATCCTGCTGGCTTTCGAGATCAGCAACACGGTGATGACCACCGCGGGCCTGGGCTTCCTGGGCTACTTCGTCTACTCGATCTGGGTGCCCGACGGGGATTGGTCGGCGGTGCGCGGCAGCGGCCGGCCCGAGTTGGGCCAAATGCTGGCCAGCGGCGCGGCGATCACGTTGCGACAGCCGTGGCTGATCGTGGTCGCCGGCCTGGCCATTTTGCTGATCGTACTCAGCTTCAACCTGCTGGGCGAAGGACTGCGGCGCGAGATCGGCGTGGGGCAGGCGCATACCGCGGGCGGCCGCGTGGGCCAGGCGCTCCGGCGATCCGGCGCCTGGATCGGTGACGAGGGCCTGGTGTGGGCCGCCAAAGTGCGGCGCCGGGTGCCCGCGTGGGCCGGCATCGGCGGCATCCTGGTGCTGATGCTGGGCAGCGGATTCGCGCTCTGGCGCGCGGCCAACCCGCCGATGCCCGTGACGAGCATCACGGCGCCCGGCGGCCATCTTTGGGCCGCCCAGGGCCGCGACAGCCAACGCACGTTCTGGTCTCCCTCGCCGGGCCCGAAACGCGGCCACCTGCTGTGGACCCTTGACCTGGGCACGCCCCTGGCCGGCGGCCCCGTGGTGGCGGCAGATCACACGCTCTACGTCTCGGCGAGCAAGGGTCTGCTGATCGCGTTGAGCGCTGATGGCCGCGAACAGTGGCGCACGGCGCTGCCGGAACCGGCCGTCTTCTCGCCCGCGCTGACCCCGCTCGGCGACATCTACATCCTGGGCGCGGAGGGCAGCCTGTCGGCCGTTTCGAGCGCGGGTGTGCGGCTCTGGACGGCGACGCCGACCTTGCCCGGCCCGCCGCTCTCCACCCTGGCCGTCGCACAAAATGGCGCCGCCTACTACGCAACCGAAAAGGGGCTGGTTGCGGTTGAGCCGTCGGGGCGAATTCTTTGGGAAGCCAGGCTGCCGACGTACAGCTACATTACGGCGAGCGTCAAGCTTTCGCCGGATGATCGCTGGCTGCTTTTCGAGGATACGTTGGTGGATTTCGGCACGGGCGCCCTGGCCCATGACGCCACGGTCGAGGCGATGGATGGCTACCTGGTGGGCACCGATGGCCAGATTTATCAGGGGCTGCAAGGCGAAGTCCGCCAGGTCGCGGTGGGAGCCGGCGCGCTCCAGGCTACTTCCTATGTGCAGTGGGATCTGGTCTCCAGCGGCTTGGGCTTCCGCGTGCCGGCTTACGCCGGGATCGCGCCGGATGGCCGCGTCTGGGTGTTGTATGCCAGCTATTACGAATACGGCCGGCTTGCCTGGCTGGACCGCTCCGGCCAGGTGCTGTCGATGAACGATCTGCCCGACCGGCTGGGAACCGTGGCGCTGATCGGGTTCGACCGGGATAGCGACGCGTTCATCTGCGGCGTCCTGCAGCGCAGCCGGCAGAGCAACGCCGTGCAGTGCCGTGCGCTGGCGCCCGGCCGGGCGCAGCCGGCCTGGATGCTCGAAGTGGCCGCCCAGGGCGCGCCCATCGGCGGCGCCCTGGCCGCTGACCGGCTCTACGTGGCCACTGCCGATGGCATCGTGGTCGCGATCGGATCGACCGCAAAAGAGTAAGCGCGGGGGCAAGCTCGTGAAGCACCCGCCTGCCCCGAACCCAAGGAGGTCATTTTGGACAACCCACCGCGCACCGACCGCAACAAGGTCAGGCGGCTGCCGAAGCGAGCCCATTACGACATGGAAACGATTTACCGGATCGTGGACGAGGCGCTGGTCTGCGATGTCGGGTTTGCCGAAGGGGAGCAGCCGTTCGTGATCCCCACGCTCCACGCCCGCGTCGGCGACACCCTCTACTTCCACGGCGCGCCCGCCAGCCGGCTGATCCGGCACATGGCCGCGGGGCATCCCGTCTGCGTCGCGTTTACGCTGCTGGATGGCCTCGTGTTTGCCCGCTCGGCGTTCCATCACTCGGTCAACTACCGCTCCACCGTCCTCTTCGGCGCCGGGCGGCTGGTAGAATCGGACGAGGAACGGTTGGCCGCGCTGGAGGCGCTCACCGAGCACCTCGCGCCGGGCCGCTGGGCGGAGGTCCGGCCGCCAAACGGGGCGGAGATGAACGCCACCGCCGTGATCGCGCTGGCCATCGAGAGCGCATCCGCCAAGGTGCGCACCGGCCCGCCGTCGGACGACGACGCGGACTATGCGCTGCCGATCTGGGCGGGCGTCCTGCCGCTGGGACTGCGGGCGCAGCCCCCGGTTAACGACCCGAAGCTGCGCACCGACATTGACGCACCCGGTTACATTTTGCGTTACACACGCGGCGAGAATGCACCATGAAGACCACCCGCCTCGCCATCGTGCTGCTCTTACTGCTGGCGTTCCTCCAATATGCCACCTTCTCCCCGCGGCTGCCCGACCAGGTCGCCTCGCATTTCGACGGCGCGGGGCGCGCGGATGGCTGGTCGTCGAAGTCAGCTTTCTTCGCCACCAACCTGGGCATCACGCTGGCGATGGCCGGCATGTTCCTGTTCATCGGCTGGATGGTCAAGAAGGTGCCCGAATCGTCGATCAACCTGCCGAACAAGGCGTACTGGCTGGCCGAAGAGCGCCGTGCTGCCACCTTCGCCTACCTGGAAGACCAGATGATGTGGATGGGGGCGTTGACCATTGCGTTCATGATGGGCCTCACTCAGCTCTCCATCGAGGCGAACCTCGGTGCGACCTTCGCCATGCCTTCTTCCGCACTCTGGCTGCTGTTCGGCAGCTACATGGTGCTCTTCGTAGCCTGGATCGTGCGGTTTATTGGGAGATGGTATTGGGACGCGAAAACATGATGATCGGGGGAATCAGGTGAATCAGGTCAATCTGCGCCCCATTTCCGGCGTCGTTTTCGACATCCGCCGCTACTCCATCCACGACGGCCCCGGCATCCGCACCGCGGTCTTCCTGAAGGGCTGCCCGCTGCGCTGCTGGTGGTGCCACAACCCCGAAAGCCAGTCGCCGGAGCCGGAGATGATCGTGCGCGGTAGCCGCTGCATCGGCTGCGGCGCGTGCATCGAGGCATGCCCGGAAGATGCGATCTCCTGGGGCGGAAACGGGACGCGGACGAGCGCGGATGAACGCGGATTTTTAAGTTCGACAGTAAGTCAGATCAGCTTTCGGAATTCGCACTCTGGAATCGAGGCTTCAGCCGGTCTGGCGGGATCACCCAAGCAACCGGCTAAAGCCTCGCATCCAGAAGACCCTCTGAATGCCGATGGTTGGGGCGGATCTGGCGCGCCCATCACCGATTGGTCTCGCTGCGAGCGGTGCGGCATCTGCGCAGATGCATGCTTCGCGGATGCGCGCGAGCGGATCGGCCGCGAAATGACCGTGGACGACGTGCTGGCCGAGGTCGTGCGGGACGTCGCGTTCTACGATGAGTCAGGCGGCGGCGTGACGCTTTCGGGCGGGGAGCCGTTGGCGCAGCCGGAGTTCACGCTGGCGCTGCTGCGGGCGTGCCGGGCGCGGGAGATCCACACCGCGCTGGACACCTGCGGCTTCGCGGCTTGGAATGTGCTCGATCAAGTGCGACCCTACGTGAACCTCTTCCTCTACGACCTCAAGCTGCTAGACGACGCCCGCCATCGCGAGGTCACCGGCGCGCCGGTCGGCCCGATCCTGGCGAACCTGCGCGCGCTCTCGGAGCACGGCCACGCCATCCGCATCCGCGTCCCGGTGATCCCCGGCGTCAACGACGACGACGAGAGCATGCGCCAGATCGCCGTGTTCGCCGCGGGGCTGCCGCATTTGCAGGGAATTGATCTGCTGCCGTATCATACGACTGCGGCGGACAAGTACGCCCGCATGAACAAACCATACAAGTTGACCGGCGCTCGGCCGCCGTCCGAGGCGCGGATGGCGGAGATAGCGAGGATCTTCGAACGATGAGGATCTACTTCACCCGCCACGGCGAAAGCCAGGCCAATATCCTGCGCCAGATTTCCAACCGTGGACTGGTGCACCCGCTCACGCCCACGGGCCGCGCGCAGGCGATCGCCCTGGCCGAGAGGCTCCGGGATCGCGCCGTCACGCGCATTTACACCAGCCCGCTGCTGCGGGCCGTCGAAACCAGCGTCCTCGTCGCCGACCGGCTGAACGTGGCGTACGAGGTGACGGACGCGCTGCGCGAATACGACTGCGGCAGCGCGGAAGGCCGGGCCGACGAGGCCGCCTGGCAGATGTGGCGGGAGTTGTTCGATGATTGGACACTGCACCGGCAGTGGGATCGGCGCATCGAAGGCGGCGAGAGCTTCCACGACGTCCGCGACCGCTTCGTGCCGTTCATCGAGGGGCTTGTGGCGCAGCACCGCGCCACCGATGCGAGCTTGTTGTGCGTCAGCCACGGCGG
>JAPKMS010000042.1 GCA_026645775.1 Anaerolineae bacterium | reverse complement strand
ATTTCGTGCGCGCCCACTTCAAGGAGTATACTGCGGATGCGCCGCTGTTCGGGAAGCACGTCGGCCGATACTTCTGGGGCATGCACGCGGCTGGACGGACGCAGCAGGGCGTGGTGGTCAAAGACTACGATGTCAGGCCCCAGTAGCTGGAAGGCAGCCGGCGGCTGCACCGATTTATCGAGAGGCAAGACAGTGACGAAACGCGGTCCGCAGTTGCCGAAGATCAAAGCGGTGGGACGCGCAGCGCTCAATCCACCCCATCCGCACCGGGACAGCGATCTAGCCTACATCATGGAGAACTGGTCGCAGATCGCCTCCGCTGCCTGGGCCGGTTACCTGGCGCAGGGCCGTGGCCTGACGATCGTGGACACGCGCACGATGTATCCTGTGCCGACCGGCCTGGGCCACACAATCAGCTACCTGACGGCGAACCTGGTGACCGCGGCCGACGATGCCCGGCTGGTGCGGGAGTACGATCCGGAGCGTGAAGTGGTGGTGGGGATGTTGCGCGCCAGCGGCGATGAGGATGTCTACCGCCTCGGCACCTCGCGGCTCACACCGAAGCAGGCGTACGAGCAGACGCCGAGGCAGTGAGACGGGGCATCACCTTCGGTGCAGGGATGACTTGAGGACCAACGGACTACATCTGTCACCGGCGTTTGCGGATAACGCGTTGTGATTCCTACCTCTTCCCCCCAAGCGCAGCGCTGACTTCCGACCATGACACCTGCTTCCGGATCGCACCCGCGCTTTGCATCATGGTCGTGCCTGTCGCAGCGGCGTTCTGCGCGGCCGTCACAAGCTCTTGTTTCACACCAGCTGCCTGAATCAACCAGAGCAACATCTCGGGACAGACGATGTGATTGTATGCGAACTTCGCATCTCGGCTCTGATTAGGCTTTCGCCCGTAGGCTCCCGGCCCCTCGTATTCATGCAGCCAACCGAGCCAGTGTTCCTTCTGCGTCTGGTACCAAACGCCTGGCTGACTGCGCGGTTGATCCGATGGCAGCCGCTCGATTGCGCGCCTGAATTCGGCGATACTGATGGATTCCGGCATAGTATCCAATTCGAACACTCCTTCAGCTCAGCGGATTGGGCCGGGCGACGCGAACCAACTCCGGCGCGGCGAGTCGCGGTTTAGGGTAGCCGCGCACCTCACCAAAGCGGCGTCCCGTCTCCCAATCCGCGCGCGCGGCGGCGATCTCCTCCGGTGTGCGGGCGACGAAGTTCCACCACATCAGGATTTGTTCGGCGAACGGAGGCCCACCGATCAGCAGCAGGCGGGCACCTGACGGACTGGCAAAGGCGGCGCCGCTGCGGCCCGGGGCTGTGACATGCAGGGCGCGGCTGTCCAGCCGTTGGCTGTCAAGCAGGCACTCGCCGTCGAGCACCAGGAGGCCATGCTCGAAGGTCGGATCCAGTGCGATCTCAACGGTCGCACCGGGATGCACCTGCACATCCGCGCCGACGAGTGGTGAGAAATGCGGCGCGGGCGAGCGCACGACGGCCAGCGCGCCGGCAAACACCCGGAGGAGGCCCCCGGGTAGCTCGCACAGCGGCGTCTCCGCGATCCCCGCGAACGAAGGCTCGACGTCTCGATGGGCATCTGGTAGCGCGATCCAGAGCTGGACTCCGTTCAGGTTGCCGCTGTGGTGGGTTGGCGTCTGTTCGGCGTGGCTGATGCCCCGGCCGGCGGTCATGACATTGACGCCGCCCGGCCGCACGGTGGCCTCGCAGCCCAGGCTGTCGGTATGCAGCACCTCGCCCTCCAGCAGCCATGACACGGTCTGCAGCCCGATGTGCGGATGGGGCGGGACGTCCATTGGTTTGCCGGCGCTGAAAGCATGCGGCCCGAAGCGGTCGAGGAAACACCAGGGGCCGACCGTGCGGCGCTGGCGCAGTGGGAGCGCCCGCCTGATGGGCAGATGGCCGAGCAGCGTGTCCCGGTTAGGGTAGGATGTGAACGTGGGGCCGTGCTCCCCGGGTTCCTCAGCCGCGACATATGACTGGTTCATTCTCTCCTCCATGCATCTTCGGAACGTCATGCCCGGATGCAGACTTCAGCATCAAGGCCCGGTTCCCTGGCCGAGGATCAGCCACGGCCCGCCAACGTTCCGGCCGGCGTACACGAACCAGTGGCGCGGGCCGGGCGGTGCGCCGGTGACTTCGCGCCAGTGTGCGCGATAGGCTACCTCGAAGAGCAGCTCCTCGGCGTACTCACCGTACAATGGAGTCTCCAGCGGCGCTGACACGGCAAGGTCACACGCCAGGAAGACGTCGTCGATGAGCGGGTGTACGGCGTTCGGCGCGCGCAACTGCTCCCGGACCTCCGGCGCCAGCGCGCGTTCGCTGAGTCCCCGGTAGCCCCATTGCCGCGCGGTGAAATAGCCAGCCACGACCTCGCCGGCATCCGGGCTGGCGAAGCGGGGCGCGAAGATGAGCTCGCCGGCCGCGCGATGCGCGGCGGCTGCCAGCAGGATGGCGCCGCCCAGCAAGAGGGCGGCGATGATGCCGGCCGTCAGAGAGGCGCGCCGGCGCTGCGGGTCAGACATTCAAGCAGCGCCCCAGATGCGGGCTTTGATCTCCTGATAGGCTCGCCGGAAATAGAGCCGTTCCAGGAAGGCCTGCATGAGGTAGACCAGGCCTAAGCCCCCCAACATGATGGCAGTGATCAGCCCAACGAGTGACACGAGCGCCTTGATGTTGTGTGGCGCTTCATCGAGCAGATAAGCGGCCACCACGAATACGTCAAACCAGGCGACGACAATCCAGGGAGACGCGATGGCCAGCGGGCTGATCCGGCCCTCGACCCGGATCTCCTCGTCATTCCAACTGATCTGGCCGATGGCGCCCAGGCCCCCCAACCCAAAACGCAGCCTGAAAAAGCAGCGCTGTGACTCCGCCACCCAAAACACCGCCGATTTGGTTCGCTGCGCTTGGTTTCTGGGCAGGTGATTCTGCTGGCCCGCGGGGTGGTCCGTGAACTTCAGCCAGGGCCGCCATTTTTCAAAGACCGCCGCGGTTGGCCGCCGCAAGTCCTTCCAGAAACGGATAGAGAGAGGAATCAGGGCGATCAGCGGCGCGAAAAAGAGGCTGATCAAGAAGACACCATCTGACATACAACCTGCATCCTATCCGGCTTTGACCAGTGTTGCTGTCTATTCTACGCCGGCGCGCCCGTGACCGCCATGAGCGCAATCACATCCCTCGTCCTCTTGGACCGCGTGCGCGGAGCGGTTGTTTCGACGGCGCCTGGCTCATGATCTGCGCGCGCCCTTGTCCTCGATGAGCGCGGCCAGCTAGCGTCAGGCGCTGCCGGACTTCCGCCGCGTGTACGGCACGTGCAGCAGGCTGACCGCCCTGCGTTTCGCCCGCTCCCCGCGGCGATCATAGCGCGCGGTGGTGGTCACCTGCGCGTGGCCGGTCAGCTTCTGCACCGTGGCGATGTCCGCGCCCTTGTCGAGCAGGTCGCTGACGAACGTGCGCCGCAGATCGTGGGCGAGAAATCTTTCAGCTTGGCCTGCTCCCCTCACTGGGCTAGCAGGTCATAGATGGCCTGGCGCACGGTGTACTTGGGGACCGGGTTTCCCAGGCTGACCAGGAAGACCAGGGCTGGATTGCGGTCGGCCATTGACAGGTCACGTCTATGCCGGACTTGGGCCGATCTTGACGAGCATTTTACCCACGTTCTCACCCTGGAACAGGCCGATCAACGCCTGGGGGGCGCGCTCGAGCCCCTCGACCACCGTCTCCTGCCACTTGATCCGGCCGGCCGCCAGCCACTGCCCCATGTCGGCGGAGAACTGCGGCTGCCGACCGGCGTGGTCGGAGACGATGAATCCCTGGAGCGTCAGACGCTTCCCGATCACCAACGCCAGGTTGCGCGGGCCAGGCGCCGGCGCGGTCGCGTTGTACTGGGAGATCATGCCGCACACCGCGATGCGGCCGGAGGTGTTCATGTGCTGCAGCGCGGCTTCGAGGTGCGCGCCCCCCACGCTCTCGAAGTAGACATCGATGCCCTGGGGACAGTGGCGGCCCAGCTCGGCGGCCAGATCGGTCACCTCCCGGTAGTTGAACGCCGCATCTACGCCGGCTTCGTCCAGCAGCCAGGCGACCTTGGCAGGGGATCCGGCGCTCCCGATCACGCGACAGCCCTTGAGTTTGGCGATCTGACAAGCCACCGCGCCGACCGCACCCGCGGCAGCCGAGACGAAGACGGTTTCGCCGGCCTGCAGCCGGCCGATATCCAGGAGGCCAACATAGGCGGTCAGGCCTGGCATCCCGAGCACGCCCAGATAGGTCTGGATCGGGGCCAGGCGGGGGTCAATCTGGGTCAGGCCGCGGCCATCCGATACGAAGTACTCGCGCCACCCCAACATACTTGTGACATAGTCGCCGACCTGAAACCGGCCATTCAGCGCGGCCACGACTTGGCCGACGGAACCGCCGGTCAGCGGTTCGCCGATCTGAAAGGGCGGGGTGTAGCTCTTGCCCGCGTTCATACGCCCGCGCATATAGGGGTCCACCGACATGTAGATGTTGCGCACGAGCAGTTCGCCGGGCCGCAGCTCGGGGATCGGCACGGTTGCCAACGCAAAATCGTCCTCATCCGGCATACCGGTGGGACGGCGCCTCAAGCGAATCTCACGGCTCAGGATTTCAACCACGGTTCCCTCCTCAAATTTCGGTAGCCAGCCAGATTGTGACAGGCTTCCAGTGTGCGATCACATGCGAAACATACGGCCGACCGGGCCGAAGATCAGCGCACTGACGGTCGGTTCGGGGTAGTGTTGGATGGTCTCCCACATGAACAAGCGGGCGGCGCCGAGATAGTTTCAGCCAGATAGCATCGCAAACGGCGGAATATCGGCTGGAACTCTCCTTGGGAGACGCGCGGAGTTCGAGACCGAATGTGCGAGCCATGATCTTGTAAATGTCGTTTGTGGAGCATCTACGGTCCGGTCCCCTGGCCGAGGATCTGCCACAGCCCGCCGGCATCCCGTCCGACATAGACGTGTGGCACTCCTTCCTGGATGCTTCGCAAAGGGCCGGGGCCCGGCACAGCACCGGTGGCGCACGGTGGGGTGCGGGGCGCCGGTGACAACCGTGTGTCCGCGCTCGGACCCACCGCAGGCGTACGCACGATCTGCCATGAGCGCGCCGTGGGCCGTTGTCCGATGCCGGCCTACGACGAGCGGCCGGTCAGCTGCTGGCTTGGTCCAGCACAGCGATCTGCTCGGCACTCAGGCTCAGTTGGGTCGCACGCACCAGGCTGTCCAGTTGGCTGCGGCTGGTGGCGCTGGCGATCGGCGCGGT
>JAPKMS010000388.1 GCA_026645775.1 Anaerolineae bacterium | reverse complement strand
TTCGCCGGGTTGACGACCGACCGCCGACCATCGACCATCGACCATCCAGGAGGTTCTGCCGATGTCCCGCCGCCCGTCCACCCTCACGCGCCTGATCATCAGCCTGGCGTTGGCGCTGCAAGCGGCCCTGCCGGTCCTGCCAGTTGCGCCCCCGCCCCTGGCGTTGGCGGCCGAGGCCGCGCCGCCGACGGCCGAGCCCAACGCGCTTCAAAACGCGCTGCCCACCGCGACACCGGAGGCCCTGCCAGCGGGGACTGCCCCGCTGACACCCACGCTGATTATGACACCCACTTTGCCGCTGCCGGCCGCGCCCGAGCCAGCGTTCAGCCCGGATTGGTTCAAATCCGCAGCGCTGACGCCGGCGGGCTTCCAGGCGGAACGCCCGGCCACCCAGGCTGACGCGGCGCCCCCGACCGAGCGCCTCACGCTGCCACCCCTTACCCTGGAACTGAGCGTGGACGCGCAGCCGCGCCGGGTGGCGCCGGGCGACGCGCTCACCTACACCGTCAGCGCGATCCAGACCGGCCATGAACCATTGCGTGATATTACGATCGCGGACATCTTGCCGGCCGGGATCGTTTTCGTCGCCCAAGACGCGGTCAATTTCGACTACAGCGCCCAAGATCAGGCTTTGACCTGGCGCTTGGCGGAACTCCAGCCCGGCACGGTGGTGACGGGGACGTTCCAGGTGCGCGCCCTGGGGCTGCGCCTGGGCGAAGCCATCACCAACACCCTGACTGCCACCAGCCCGGTCGCCGATGGCACGGCGCGCGGGGGTGTGGTCGTCGATATCGTGCCACCCCTGGCACGGGACAGCGCGGCGGACGTGACCGCCACCGGGGGCGGCTGGCTGCGCGCGGCCGATGGCCGCGTCGAGGTGCAGGTCGCGCCCGGCGCGGTCAAGAATCGGCAGCGGCTCACGCACCTCCCGGGCGCGGGCAGTGCGCAGATCAAGCTGCCGGACGGGCTCCGGTATGCGTTTACGCTCAATGCGACGGATGAGGCCGGCGCAGCCGTGGCGCGCAGCCAGGCCCCGCTGAAACTGGTGTATCCGCTGAGCGCGGCCGAACTCAGGCAGCATGCGGACGCGCCGCTCGCGTTTTATGCCTGGGATGCGGAAGCCCTGGCCTGGCAACCCCTGCCGACGCAGATCGACGCCATCCACCGCACGTTGACCGCCAGCACAGACGCCTTCACCACGTACAGTGTCGCCGCGGCTGCGGCCAGCGGCGGCAATAGCCCCAGCTATCAATTCGATCCTGGATCACGTATCAAAGGCGCGCGGCCCCAGCTTTACAGCGGCTCAATCAGCTACGACTACGGCTTCGAGCTGCCACCCGGCCGCGGCGGGTTGACGCCCGCGCTCGGCCTGAATTACTCCAGTTCCCGCCACCAGCGCGAGACCGGTCACTTCAACTTTGCCGGCCACGGCTGGGACATCCTGGGCGAAAACTACGCCGGGAAGGCCGACCCGACCAACCCGGCATCCAGCGCGCTCAACGTCGTCTTGAACGGCGCCACCTACACGCTCAATACGAGCACCCCGTGGTTTGTCAAGGAAAACCCGTTCGTCCAAGCCTGGGCTTACATGACGCCCACGTCGAGCGCGCCATATTACGAACTGTGGCTCAGGACGAGCGATGGGGTAAAGTATACCTTCCGCGGCTACGCTAACGTGAGCAGCGCCGCGCCCGTCGCGGCCAATCAGCCGCCCATGATCTACCGGTGGCAGGACAACACCTGTAACCCCGCGGCCGGCGGGGGGTGGCCCGACCTGGTGCGTATGCCGCTGGTCGAGATCCTTGACCCGAACGGAAACAAGATCACGTATCAGTGGGAGGCCGCGGCATCGAATGAGCAGGGTCGGATCGGCATCGATGATGGCTGGCAAGACGATCACAACTGCAACTACGTGCGCACCATCCGGCTGAAGGAGATCGACTACAACTTCGTAGGGGCTGTCCCCCAAGTCCAACTCAAACTACGCTATGACAAGGGGCAGTCTGCCAGCGCCTTGCGCTGGGATCGACCCCAGTACTTCCCGGTCAAGGCCATGAGCCTGTTCGCGCTCTACAAACTCCTGGGCGTGGACGTGGTGGTGCTGGATGACGGCGGCGTTGCCCGCACGGTGCGCCAGTACGACTTGACCTATTTCGACCAGTGCGCGGGTGGCTGCGGCGACAAAGCCTCGACGCTGCTGTTGCCGAGCCAGATCCAGGAGCTCGCGCCGGGCAGCACCCCCTTGGTGACTACATTCAGTTATGACGTTCCTAAACTCATCCCCACCCAGTGCGACTACGGCTACCTGAACAGCGTCACCGGCCCCTACGGCGGCCAAATCACCTTCACTGCGGCCAAACAGGCCGCTGACTGCGCCAACCCGCGGCCGCCGGCGGTGAGCGCCCACAAGGTCAAAGACCTGGTGACCGGCCAGGAAGCGACCTGGGATTATAGCATGACCGGTTGGAACCAGATGACGCACGGCTACAGCCAGGTCAACGTGCTGGCGCCCGATCTGGGCGACGGCACGCGACGGCTGGAGCAACACACCTTCCTGCAAATGACGACGCTCGGCAGCGCCAGCATCGATCATCTGGCCGGCCGGGAGTATCAAACCATCACCTGCCTGCCGCAGTCGGCCAGTCCATCCGCAGCCTGCGCGACCGAACTCCAGAAAACCGTGACTTCCTGGCTGCACTCCACGGCCGACCTGCCGTTGGACCCGGTCTACATCTACCTGCCCGCCGATCAGCAGCCGCGCTTCGTCTACTCCGACTCCGCCGAGACGTGGGTCGAGGGGCAGCGCTTGCTGCGCACCGAGTCCTACTACCAGACCTGGCGCCAGGGTCCCAGCAGCAAGCAATACGGCAACCTGACCGAGCAGCAGGAGAAACCGGGCGCGGGCGCCGCCTGGGCCAGCCTGCCCGAACGGACGCGTTACTTCTGGTATTACCCCGAAACACCAAACTACTGGATCCTCAACAAGCTGGCCATGACGCATCTCTACAAGTCATGTTACGGCTGCACCGGCGCCAGCCTGGAAGGCGCCAGCACGTATTACTACGACGGCGCGACGAGCGAGACGACTCCGCCGACCCTGGGCCGCCTGACCAAACAGGTGGACGGCCTGTCGGACGCCCAAACCACGACCCAATACACCTATTGGAGCAACGGCAACCTCCGCCAGGTGATCGACGCCCAGGGCCGGGCCACCGAGACCTTCTACGATAGCCGCTTCCAGGCCTACCCCGTCTGTGTGAAGAACGCCAAGGGCCAAACGGCCAGGCAGCGTTATTACGGCGTGCCCGGCTCGACCGAGACCGGCTGTGCCACGACCGCCGGCGACGCGGTCTGGACCGGTTCAGCCACCACGCCGAATACCGGCACGTTCTTCGGCCAGTTGCAGGACGAAACCGACGCCAACGCCGTCGTCACCAACACTTATCAGTGGGACAACGCGGGCCGCATCAACCAGGTGATCCGGCCCGGCGACGACGCCACGAACCCGACGCTGCGCTTCACCTACACCGCTTACGTTGGTCCCAACCAGCCATTCTGGATCAAGCAAGAGGCGCGCGACAATGTCTCGGGCGACACGGCCACCTATTTGGAAAGCCGCACCTTCTACGACGGCCTGGGCCAGGTGCTCCAGACGCAGAGCCAAGGCGCCGACAGCAGTCAGAGCAGCATCGCCAGCACGCAATACAATGCGGACGGCCAGGCGCTGAAACAAAACGCGCCCTACGCCGGCGGCGGGCTCACGACCTTTGTAATCCCGGATTGGACCAAGCCCACCACACAAACCACCTACGATGCGCTGGGCCGCACCAAGGTGGTGACCGCGCCGGACGGCACGACGACCCGCGCCTACTACCGCTTCACCAGCGCCGACACCTACCCGCTGACCGCGGTGATCGACGCCAACAACCGCCAGACCCTCACCGCCAGCGATCCCTGGGGCCGCCTGCGGAGTTCCAAGCAATACAACGGCGCCTACACCGCCGCGCCGGGCTGGACCGACACCGCGTATGCGACCAGCAGCTACAGCTATGATGTGGATGACAGCCTGGTGGACACCTGGGGCGCAGACAACGCCAACATCCACCTGGTCTACGACAGCCTGGGCCGCAAGACCCAGATGGTCGATCCCGACATGGGTGCGTGGACCTACGCCTACGACAACCTGGGCAACCTCACGCGCCAGACGGATGCGAAGAGCCAAACCATCTGCTTCTTCTACGATGAACTGAACCGCCTCAAGGGCAAAACTTATCGCACGGATATCGACTGCCCGACGACGGATCCGGGTTACGCGAGCTATACCATCAAGTTCTACTACGACCAGGCGCCGGGCGGCGGGGCCGTCGCGAATGGCATTGGTCGGCGCACCGAGATGCAAGATCCATCGGGTTCAACGCACTGGCAGTACGACGCGCGCGGCCGGACGACGTTAGAGCGCAAGAGCTTCACCGGTTTGGGCTTCGTCGAAACCACCTCGACCTACGACGCGGCCGATCGCGTGCGCAGCATCACCTACCCCGGCGGCGAAGTGGTCACCAACAGCTATACCAAGCAGGGCCTGCCGAATGCGTTGACCTATCAGTTGGGCAGCGCGGCCGGTTCCTATGTGGTCAGCACTACCTACGACGAAGCCGGCCGGCCCGACATCCGCAGCCTGGGCAACGGCCTGCAGACTAACTACGACTACTATCCCTGGACGACCGCCAATGGTCTGGGCCGGTTGTTCAACATCAAGACGACCGTCGGCGCGGCCGGCGCCGCGCGCCAGGACTTGCGCTACGGCTACGACGCGGTGGGTAACGTCACATCCGAGGCGGACGCGCGCAATACCACACCCGGCACACCGGGGTTCCAACGGCAATGCTTTCTCTATGATGCGCAGCATCGGTTGCTGCGGGCCTGGACGACGTCCGGTTACTGTAACTTCACGACGCCCAACCCCGACACCCAGGGCGCGCAACCGTATGACGAATCCTACACCTATCAAGCCAACGGCAACCTGGCGACCAAAGGCCCGACCGGCGCGCCGGCGAACTACGCCTATGGGGCGCAGGCGACCGACTGCCCGGAAGGGGCGCTGGCGGCCAAACCGCACGGTGTGGTGGCGGTGGGCGCGGATGACTACTGCTACGATCAGAACGGCAACATGCGCCGCCGTGAGATCTGGGGGCAGACCGAGACGCTGAGCTATGATGCCGAGAACCGTCACACCGCGCTGAGCAGCAGCCCCAGCGGCGCCCAATATGCGTTCACCTACGATGGCGCCGGCGCCCGCGCCACGGCCACCACCGGCACGGGCGAAAGCGCAGCAGTGACCGCCTATGCCGGGCCGCTGCTCGAGTTGGACCGGCTGTACGGCGAGAACTTCGACGATGGCCTGGCGCAGGGTTGGACCGCGCCCAG
>JAPKMS010000387.1 GCA_026645775.1 Anaerolineae bacterium | reverse complement strand
TGCAGCGCCAGCAGGTACATTCCTGCCCCGGCCAGCAGGAAGCTCGCCAGGTAGAGGACGTTGTAAACCAGGATCGGATTGCCCGTGGCCGCCAACAGCGGCACGGCCAGCGGCGCGGCCGGCCAGAGGATTTCGGACAGGGCGAGCGTGTTGCGGAGCGGGTAGAAGATCGGCGCATCGAACAGGGCCCACGGTTCGCGGATCAACGTGTGCGCCTGCCAGTTAAGGATCCAGGTGTTGAGCGTCGTGTCCGAGCGGTCGTGCAGCGCGCGGCCCATTTGCCCGATCAGCGGATGCAGAAACAGCACCTCCGCGCCGATGATGAGCACGAAGGGCGCCAGGATCCGCAGGAGACGCCGATAGGGAGCAGGAATCGCCTTCATTTTTGGATCGGACTCTCAGGGTTCCAGCGCTAGCCGCGCAACGATGACCTGTTGGCTCGGGTCCAGGCCGCGGAGCATCACCGTGTTTTGGCCGGGCTGAACCGCCACGGAGATGACATAATCTTCACCGATGCGCGACGCATCAAGGCTGCCGCTCTCCGGCGCCAGGGTGACGCGCAGCGTCGCCTGGCCTGCGGTGGGCGCCTGGATGATGACCGGCGCGGCGCTGGTGAACGCCCGCGTGCGGCTCGCCGCGTCGAACGACTCCCAGCCGACGCCCAGCACCAGGTAGGGCGCGATGGTGCCTGGGGCTGTCACCTCGTACACCGTCACGCGGTCATCCTGGTAGGCCGGCGCCTGCCCGCCGAAGATTTCGGCCGCGGCCGCCTCCGTGTATTCGCGCTCGCGGCCCCCCGGCATCTTGTAGCGATCGAGCACCGCCCACCGCACGCCCAGGTCGCTCAACACCTGCCGGCCCTGCGCGGCCAGGTCGAAGGCGATGATGTCCGGCTCCAGATGGCGGAAGTGCTGCAGCACCGGCGCCCGTTCGGTCAAGGTGCGGGGATCGTCGCGGCTGATGTAGGCGACAGATAACGGTTTGCCGTGTACGGTCTGATAGAGCAGGTAACCGGGCCGGTCATAGTTCATCGGCAGATTCAACACCGCGCCGGGCCGCGGATCGGCCGCGAGCGTGCGGTACCAGGCGGGCGTGTCCGCTTCGCTCAGCGGGTAGGGGGCCGGCAGGAACTCAAACACGATCAGCGCCAATGCCGCCCACGCGATCCGGCGTCCGCCGCGGCCCCTGCCGGCCAGGCGGTTCAACCCTGCGGCTGCCAGCACCGCCAACGCCAACATCACCACCGCATCGAACCGGCTCACCGAGCGGCTGATGTCCATGAACGGCACCACCTGCACCAGCCAGGCGTAGGGGAGCATGATCTCTCCGCCGCCGGGCAACAGGTCGGTGCGGCCGTTGATGTGCAGGGCCGGCCCCAAAGCCAGGATCACAAAGACCGCCAGGATCAGCGCCCACAGGCCCCGCTCGGCAGAAATCCGTGTCCCAATCCCCCGGATCGCACCGCTGGGCGTTTGCCCGCGGCGGCGCCGGCCGGCCCACAGCCCCAGCGTGGCCAGCGCCAACACCGTGAACCCGGCAAACACCTGATGCTCCGACAAAGAGGCGGTGAACGATTTGGCCTGCGCCTGGGCCCAGCTCCCCCAGAGCGGGTGAAACTCCTGCGGCGTGACGAACGCCAGCAGATCAGCCGACAGCGTGCGACTTTGCGCGGGGTCGGGCACCATGAAGCGGGACTGCTGCGCTTCGCGGATCATCGGCGCCAGGAGCGGGCTCAGCAGCGCGGCCCAGACCAGCCAGATGCCGGCAACCGCGGCCAGGGTGCGGGCGATCCGGGAGGCGGCCAGGCGTCCCAGCGTGCGCGCGAGGATCCAAACGCCGACGACCGCGGTGAGGAGGGCGCAGTAAAGCACGTAATACCAGTCGCACAGCGCCACCAACGCCAGGAAGAATACCGCCAACCGCGCGTTGCGCCATCCGGCGCGGCGCTGGGGTGGGGCGGCGTCCAGCCATTCATCCACCGTCCGCAGCAGATAGAGCGCAAAGAACGGCACCCACTCCAGGCTGATGACCTGCATGTGGCCCAGCAGATGCGCGATGTGGAACGGTGAAAAGGTGAAGATCGCACCCGCGCCAAACGCCGCGAGGCGGCTGCTTCCCGCTCCCAGCACGTGCCGCGCCAGCAGATAGGCGCCCAGCCCGCCCATCGCGAAGCTAAAAATCACCACCGCATTGTAGGCCGGGAAGAGGCCCCAGGCGAGCTGGATCGGCAGGAAGGTGAAGCCGTTGAACCCGTTCAGCGTGTGGAACAGCAGTCCGACGCCGGTCGGGGCGTAGAGCAGGGAGGTGAACCACGGCTGGGTGTGCTGCTCCAGCACCGCAACCTTGACCCACCAGAGGTTCCAAAAGTTCTGCCAACCGTCGAACCCATCGCCGGGGATCGCGGTGGCGAACCGCCGGACGAGAGGGTAGGTGAGGGCCAGCGTGAGCGCCAGGTACGCTAAGGGGACGCGGACGAGCGCTGACAAACGCGGATCGTTTTTTTCATTCATTGACGGCTTCCAGGGCGCGGGCCAATGCGGCTGCGCCGTCGGCCATCAGCTCGGTGAGCTGGTCGGCGACCCGGCCGCGGTAATGCGTTTCGTGGATCAGGGTCAAATTGGTGCGGATGTTGATCGCCGCCGCTTGCAGCCCGGCATACGCCAGCCACGCGCCGGCCTGCGCATCGCTTGTCGTGTTGCGGTTGCCGTGAGCGGCGGCGATCGCCGTCAGCGTCAGCACGTCACGGCACGCGCCGGCCACGGCCAACGGCGTCTCAGTGGCCCTGCGCAGCGCGGTCTGGATCGCGCCGGTGCGCCGGGCGCGCTGTGAACTCGTCTCCTGCGGCAGGCGGTAGGCGTCCAGCACTTGCTCGTAGGCGCGCGCATCGGCAGCAACCAGCGCCAGCAGTTGGCCGCGGAGCGTATCCGCCTCGTCGCGCACGGCGATCATCTCGGCCCTATCGTCGGCGTAACGCGCGCGGCCCGCGGTCAACCGGGCGACCATCGCGGCCAATGCGGCCCCCAGCGCCCCGGCCAGCGCCGTCGCTGAGCCGCCGGCGGGCGCCGGCTGTTCGCTTGCGACCAACTCGGCGAATTCGGCCACGCTCAGGCTCGATAAGGCGCGCGGCGCCGCGTCCGCTTCGGTGTTCATGCGATTTCCTTTCCGACACGATGAATCAAATGGGGGTGTTCAAATCACAAAAAGTGCGGACATTATACGCACAGCCCGGGGAACGGCCAAAGAGGGTTGAGCCGCGCTAACGAAAAGCTAACGCCCCGGAAGCGCATTTCTAATGGCTGCGTGATACAAATTAGGCGCTGGTCTTTTCAGCGATGCGCTCCTGTGTTATAGTGGCCGGAGCAAAGATGGGAAGAGGCCCAACTGATCTGTGTGCGACAGCGGCATCTACGTCCCATGTGGGGTTAGCGTACGCGGGAGGGAACATTCGTGTACCGAGAGAATTATTCCAATGCCCGGTGGAGCCATTCCAATGAAGCGATTTGGCGGCCGCCTACCGATGTCTATGAGGTCGATGACAGCATTGTGGTTGTGGTGGAGATCGCTGGGCTGAGCGCCGGGGATTACGACATCCTCTTGAGCGGCCATATCCTGGTGATCAGCGGTGTACGGCGCGATCCGGCGGAGAAGCTCGCCTACCAGCAGATGGAAATCTGGCACGGCAAGTTCCGCACCCAGGTGCATCTGCCTTGGGCGCTGGAGGCTGCCGGGCAAACCGCCACGTACGAGGACGGCTTCCTGAAGGTTGTGTTGCCCAAAGCGCAAGTTCGCCGGGTGCCATTGCAGACGGCATCCCAAGAAAAAGGATAAAATCATTCATGGCGAGTTCCGAACAAAACGAGTTTGTAATCCCGGCGGAATTGCCGGTGTTGCCGCTGCGCGGGGTAGTGGTCTACCCGATGATGTGGCTGCCGCTGACCATCGGCCAGGAGCGTTCCATCCGCTTGGTCGACGACGCGCTCCTGGAGACGTCGGATCAGCGGATTATTGGCCTTTTCACATCACAAGATGCGGAATTGGATGAGCCGAACCCGGATCAGGTCTACCGGACCGGCACCGCGGCTATCGTGCATCGCATGTTGCGCACGCCCGATGGCACCGTCCGCCTCATCGTGCAGGGCATCGAGCGGATTCGCATCACCGGTTTCATCCAGGAGCAGCCCTATCTGCGCGCCCACGTCGAGGTGGTGCCCGACGCCGAGGGCGAGGATCAGAACCTGGAAACCGAGGCGCTGATGCGCACCACGCTGGATCTCTTCCGCCGCCTGGTGTCGCTGGTGCCCCACATGCCCGAGGAACTGGAGACCGCGGCGCTCAATGCGTCCAGCGCCCGACAGTTGGCCTACCTGGTGGCTGCCAGCGTGCGCATGGAACCGGCGCAGGCCCAGGAGATCCTGGAACTGGACCCGGTTGCGCAGAAGCTGGTGAAGCTCAATGCGCTGCTCACAAAGGAGCTGGAAGTTTTGGAGCTGGGCCGCAAGATTCAGTCGCAGGCTGCCGACGAGATGAACAAGATGCAGCGCGACTACTTCTTGCGCGAGCAGCTCAAGGCGATTCAGAAGGAGCTGGGTGAAGGGGACGAACAGGAAGCCGAGATCCAGGAGTTCGAGCGGCGCATCGCGGCGTCAGGCATGCCGGAAGAGCCTGAGAAAGAAGCCAGGCGTGAGCTCGACCGTATGCGCAAGATGCCGACCCAGGCTGCCGAGTATTCGGTGATCAAGACCTATCTCGATTGGATGGTCAGCCTGCCGTGGCAGGTCAGCACCGAAGACAACCTGGACATCGCGCACGCCCGGCAGGTGCTCGATGAGGATCATTACGGCCTCGAGGAGATCAAGGCCCGCATCCTGGAGTTCCTGGCGGTGCGCAAGCTGCGGCTGGAACGCCGGGCCCAGGCCGAGGGCGCCGATGGGCCGGCCGACACGGGCCCGGTGGATCATATCCGGCGCGAACGCGAGGGCGTGATCCTCTGCTTCGTCGGGCCGCCCGGCACCGGCAAGACCTCGCTGGGCCAGTCGATCGCGCGCGCGATGGGCCGCAAGTTCATCCGGCTGGCGCTGGGCGGCATCCGGGATGAGGCCGAGATTCGCGGCTTCCGGCGCACCTACGTCGGCTCCATGCCCGGCCGCGTCATCCAGAGCGTCCGGCGTTCCGAGAGCCACAACCCGGTGTTCATGCTGGACGAGGTGGATAAGCTGGGCCGCGATTTCCGGGGCGACCCATCCTCCGCACTGCTGGAAGTGCTCGACCCGGAGCAGAACGCCGAGTTCCGCGATCACTACCTTGACGTGCCGTTCGACCTGAGCCAGGTCTTCTTTATCACCACGGCGAACTGGCTGGACACGATCCCGCAGCCGCTGCTCGACCGCATGGAGGTGATCCAGCTCAGCTCTTACACCGAGGAGGAGAAGGTCAAGATCGCCCGGGGCTACCTGGTGCCGCGACAGATCAAGGAAAATGGCCTGCGCCCCAACGAGGTGCAGTTCGAAGATGGCGCGCTTCACCGCATGGCGAGCGAGTACACCCGCGAGGCGGGCGTCCGCGCACTGGAGCGGCAGATCGGCGCCGTCTGCCGGAAAGTGGCGACCAAGGTTGCCGAGAAGGGCGACGGTCAGGGCCCGGTTGTGATCACGCGTGAAGCCGTGGTCGATTACCTGGGCCGGCCCAAGTTCCTGCCGGAAGTCGCCGACCGGGTGGAAGTGCCCGGCGTAGCCACCGGCCTGGCCTGGACGCCGGTGGGCGGCGACGTGCTGTTCCTGGAAGCCACCCGGATGCCGGGCGGCAAAGGCTTCACCCTTACCGGCCAATTGGGCGACGTGATGAAGGAATCGGCCCAGGCAGCGCTGAGCTGGGTGCGCGGCAAGGCCAAGGACTACGGCATCGCCGAGGACTTCTTCTCGAAGAACGATCTCCACCTGCACATCCCGGCAGGCGCGACGCCGAAAGATGGCCCCAGCGCGGGCGTCACGATCGCGACCGCGTTGGTCAGCCTGCTGACGGGCCGCACCGTGCGCAAGGACGTGGGCATGACGGGCGAGATCACGCTGCGCGGCCAGGTGCTGCCCATCGGCGGCGTGAAGGAGAAGGTGCTGGCGGCCAACCGGTTCGGGCTGACCACCGTCATCCTGCCCAAGCGCAACGAGGGTGACCTGGAAGACGTGCCGGAGGCCGTGCGGGCGCAGATGCACTTCATCTTTGCCGAGCGGGTAGAGGATGTGATCGCCGCCGCGTTGACGCCGCCCGCGGCTGCGGAGGCGGAGGCGCCGGCCGCGGAGATCCCAGCGCCGGATGGGCTGCCGTTGTTCGATGTCGTAACCGCCTGAGTTTTAGTCGTAACGACTTGGGTCGTTCTGGTCAGTGCCAACGACTCAAGTCGTTACGACGAACCCTGGCTGTACCTGCCCCTTCGTGTACTGAAGTTCGCTACTTATTTGCACCGTTTATGTGCGCACCCCGCCAGCTTGACAAAAAGCTAAATGTAAACATAATAGGTGCTTGAAGTACGACTGTATCCGTTGGGCACACCTCAGGCTCGGTCAGAAGACCGAGCTTTACTTTAACAAGCCCAATGTTCAAGAAAGGAGTGAGTGTACTTTACTGTGGTAAACCAAAAAAGAATAAGAAAAAGCTTTCGGGCTGCTGAGGGCGATTGGCGGCGGGTGGACCTCCATTTGCACACCCCCGCATCGGCGGACTGGCTGGAGCCAGGCGTCACTTACCTCGAATGGCTGCAGAAGGCGGAGTCGAAGGGCCTTGACATTGTGGCGATCACCGATCACAACACGGTTGAGGGGATTGCCAAATTACGAGCCGAAATCGAGCGGCTCACCTGGTTGGAGGCCAACGACCGGTTACGTCCCCAGGAGCGGCGAGATTTGGATGAATATCGTCGGATCGGCGATAAGCTCCTGGTGCTGCCCGGCTTCGAGTTCACTGCCATGTTCGGGTTTCATATCCTCGCCATCTTCCCGCCCGAAACGCCTCTACGTAAATTGGAATTGCTCCTGCTGCGTCTGAACGTGCCGGATGACCGGCTCGTTGAGGGCAGCACGGAAGTCGGCGCGAGCACCGATGTGCTGACGGCTTACCGCCTGGTGCGGGATGCCGGCGGCCTGGTGATCGCCGCGCACGCCAACAGCACCCACGGCGTGGCTTTGCAGGGCCTCAGCTTCGGCGGCCAGACCAAGATCGCTTTCACCCAGGACACCAACCTGCACGCGTTGGAAGTAACCGACCTGGAAAGCGTATCCCGCCGCGCCACCGCGCGTTTCTTCGACGGATCGAAGCCTGAGTATCCCCGGCGGATGCATTGCATCCAGGGCTCAGATGCCCACCGCCTGAACCGGGATCCCAAGGACAAGAACCGCCTGGGCGTGGGTGATCGGGTCACCGAGATCATGCTGCCGGAAGTGAGCTTCGAGTCGCTGCAACGGGTGCTCGAGGATGATGATTTCACCCTCACGCGACCCTACCGCTTGCCTGCTGAGACGCCGTTCGATCACGTGGAAGCTGCGCGCGAGCAGGGCAACACGATCATCCAGGCGTTCCATGAGAACCTGTCGCGCGAGGGCGGCCGGCTGCACAAGGTGTTTTGCGACGTAGTCGCGTTCGCAAACACCAGCGGCGGCACCGTCTACATCGGCGTCAGCGCCACCCGCAAGACCGTAACGCGCGGCGTCGAGAATGCCGACGCCACCGCGGTGATGCTCCGCCGCGAGCTGGAGCGCAACATCACCCCGCCGCTCGATGCGCGGGTGGATGTGATCCAGAGCCTGGGCGTGCCCATCGTGCGGATTATCGTGCCCAATGGGAGCGATAAGCCCTACGCGCTGGGCCAGACGCGCATCTATGTGCGCCAGGAAGGCGAGACGAATGAGGCGGTGCGGGATGAGCTGGTTCAGCTTGTCCTTGCCGACCGGGGGGCGGCCTCAGCCGTCGCGCCGGCCGTGATCCCCGCACCGGTTGCAGGCCCCGCGCCTGTATCGCCGGCGCAGCCTGCCGTCGCCGCGTCCGCCGCGTCCGCCGTGTCGGCACGGCCGGCCCAACAGCATCCCAGCGCCCGGCAGCCCGTTGCCCCGGAACCTGTGGCGGCCGCACCGGCCGAGGTCCCCGCGCCCGTTGTGCCAGCAGCAGACGGGGTGCACCTGCCAGCCGTGGGGGTCGAGATCGTGGCGATGGAAGAGCGGAAGGGCAGCCGCTACTTTATCATTCGCGACCTGCGCAACGGCAACGTGGTTCAAAACGTCACCATGGCCTCCGCGCGTAAGCTGTGGAGTTACGCCATCAGCCAGTACCTGACCAACCAGGTCGACGCGGATCGTGTCACCTGGAGCGGCGATTTCGGGCTGTGGCAGTCGGCGCGTCGGGCCAAGAAGATGCGGTATGACCTGGCTTTGCGCCAGGCGGATGGCCCCGTGCGCGTGTTCTACGGCGTCACCGCCGACGGGATGAGCGGCCCCTGGGCCCAATTCCTGAAAGCGGAAGATCGCGGCGAGCCCGGCGCCGATCTGTACGTCGAAGAAGAATCGATGGCCGGGTTCGAGCTCGCGGCGGATTGGGAATCTTCCCTGACGTCTGCGGGCGATGCGGAGTCGGAGTCCGAACCGGAGTCTGCCGAGCCCGTCATCCCGCAGCCGGCCGCCGAGCCGCGCAAGCCGGCGCGGCGCACCTCGCGCCCGCGTTCTAAGGGGGCCAAGGCGGAGCCGGCTGCGCCGGTCGAGCCCGAAGCTGAGGCGCCGGCCCCCGTCAGCGTGCCGGCAGCGGAATCCGTTGCCGTGCCGGCGGCGAAAAGCCAGCCCGCTCGCCGGAGCCGGCGCCCGCGGGCAGCCGCGGCGGTGCCGCAGCCGGAAGCGGCTGCCGCACCGGAGCCCGTGGCGGCACCGGCGCCCGAGCCGCCTGCCAAGCCGGCCTCGAAACCGCGCACGCGCAGCCGCAAGCCCAAGGCCGCCGCCGAAACCCCGGCTGAATAACACATAGAAAACGGCCCCCGGTTCCCATCGGAACCGGGGGCCGTTTCGCGTGCGCACCCAGCATCCTGTCGCAGCCGTGGACGCTTTACGATGCACCCAGCCCGCGCAGCATCGGCTCAACATAGAAGACCACGAATATCGTCAGCCCGAACAGCAGCACGTCGATCTGCAAGGGGCGGTCTTTCAGCACCACCACGTCCGGTGGATCGGTTTCGCCCTTCACGTGGATCAGGTAGAGATAGCGGAACAGCCCGTACAGCACAAACGGCACCGTCAGCATCATCGTGTGATTGGGCGGCAGGTTCGGTGCGGAGAAGGTGTAAAGGGCATAGGCCATTACCGTGCTGGCGCTGACCAATGCCAGCATCTCGTCCAGGAAGCGCAGGTTGTACTCCTCCAAGATGCGCCGCGTGTCGCCGGTGTTGCCTTCGAGCAGAACGATCTCCTGGCGGCGCTTGCCGATGGCCAGGAACAACGCCAGCAGCGTCATGCACACGTAGATCCAGGGCGAGAAGCGCTGGGCGTCGATCACGGCCACGCCCGCAGCGACTCGCAACACAAACCCCGTGGCGATCGTCAGCACATCTACGATGACGATGTTTTTGAGCCAGAACGAGTAGGCGATCATCAGCGCCAGATAGCCGTAGAGGATCCACGCCACCCCCCGATCGACCCAGAGCGTGAGCGGCAGCGTGGCCAGCAGGATGATGCCGGCGGCAATGGCGGCAACCCTTGGGCTCAGCGCGCCCGAAGCCAGCGGTCGGTTACGCTTGGTCGGGTGGGCCCGGTCTTTGGGCAGATCCACCAGGTCGTTGATGATGTAGACGACGCCGGAGATCAGGCAGAACAGCACAAAGGTGAGCAGCGTTCGGAGGAACGGTTGGGGCTTAAACAGCTTCACATCAAACAACAACGCGGCCCAAACGAAGATGTTCTTGGTCCATTGTTTGGGGCGCATGGTCTTTAACAACAGTGCAAGCTGGCGCAGCGCGCCGGAGCTTGCGGGTGGTCGGCTGACTTCGCTCATGATGGGGTGATACTCCTCAGGCGGCGATGATACCCCAGGGC
>JAPKMS010000386.1 GCA_026645775.1 Anaerolineae bacterium | reverse complement strand
TACCCCCAGCAGGATTCGAACCCGCGGCCTACTGATCCGAAGTCAGTCGCTCTATCCACTGAGCTATGGGGGCGTACACAGCGTAGCCAGTATACCATGTCTTGCTGGGACGGAAAAATCGTGCTGATCGTTTCGCTGCGCCGATCGGTTGGCGGTTAGGGGCCGATTGCTGGCCGGTCTTACGGGGATGGATGTATGACCCTGGATACGTTGCTCAACCAATTGCCTAAAAGCTACTCGCAGCAGGATGTTGCCCTGGTGCGCCACGCCTACGAAGTGGCTGCGAGCGCGCATGGCGACCAAAAGCGAAAATCGGGCGAGCCGTATATCGTGCACCCCCTGTCTGTGGCTGGGATCCTCGCTGATCTGCGCCTGGATGCCAGAACTGTGGCCGCGGCCTTGCTGCACGATGTGGCTGAGGATACCCTCACCAAGGTGCCTGTTCTGGCGGAGGAATTCGGCCCTGAGGTGGCCAGCATGGTGGATGGCGTCACCAAGCTGGTGTCCATTTCCGAGATGGCTGCCCTGCCCGCCGACAGCCGGGATCCCAAGGTCGAGAGCCTGCGCAAGATGCTGCTGGCGATGGTGGGTGATGTGCGCGTGGTGTTGATCAAGCTGGCCGACCGCCTGCACAATATGCGCACCATGGGCTATATGACGCCCGAAAAACAGCGGCGAATTTCCCGCGAGACGCTGGACATCTATGCGCCGCTGGCGAGTGTTCTCGGTATCTACCAGATCAAATGGGAGCTGGAAGATCTGGCGTTTCGCTACCTGGAGCCGGAAATGTACGCCCAGATCAAACGCGATCTGGCCGAACGCCGGGAGGCACGCGAGGCCTACGTCCAAAAGGTCATCGAGGTCCTACAAGAGGAACTAGCTAAACATAATATCCAGGCGTCCATCAAGGGTCGGCCCAAGCACATTTACAGCATTTATCGCAAGATGAAGCGCAAGGATGTCGAGATCGATCAGGTCTATGATCAGCAGGGCATCCGCGTGGTTGTGCCGGAGATCGGCGACTGTTATGCGGCCCTGGGTGTGGTGCACACGCTCTGGCGTCCCATTAAGGGCGAGTTCGACGATTACATCGCCAATCCCAAAGAGAACCAATACCGCTCGTTGCACACCGCTGTCTACGGCCCCGCGGCCAAGCCGCTGGAAGTGCAAATCCGCACCCCGGAGATGGATCGTATCTCCGAGGTCGGTATCGCCGCGCACTGGCGCTACAAACACCAGACGCGGCACGACGAGGTCTACGAACAGAAAATCGCGTGGCTGCGCTCGGTGATCGATTGGCAATCGCAGGAGCAAGCCGGGGGCAGCGATTTCCTGGCCACAGTAAAAGAGGATCTGTTCCGTGACCGCGTCTACATCTTCACCCCCAAAGGCGAGGTGATCGACCTGCCGGCCGGCGCGACCCCCATCGACTTTGCCTACCGGGTTCACACCGAAGTCGGGCATCGCTGTCGAGGCGCCAAGGTGCGCGGCAAGCTGGTGGGGCTGGATTACCAATTGCAAAGCGGCGACCAGGTTGAGATCCTCACCGCCAAGCGGGGTGGGCCGAGCCGCGACTGGTTGAACCCGCACCTGGGCTACGTCAAGACGACCCGTGCCCGCAACAAGATCCGTCAGTGGTTCCGTCAGCAAGATCGCGAAGAGAACATCAACGCCGGCCGCGAAATGTTGGAGCGCGAGCTGAAGAAGCTCGGTGTGGATAATCTGACTTACCAGGAAATTGCCGGATTGTTCAATTATGCCGTGCTCGACGACTTCCTGGAAGCACTCGGCACCGGCGATGTGACGCCGGTGGATGTTGCCGAGAAAGTGCTCCAACTCAGCAAGGTTGAGGAAGCGCCGAAAGAAGTGTCCATCGAGCTGCCGGCCCGCGAGGCGCCCCAACGGCCCGCCGTTTCCGGGGGGGATATTTCAGTACAAGGCGCCGGCAACATGTTGACCATCGTGTCGCGGTGCTGCAATCCGATTCCGCCCGATGATATCGTGGGCTTTGTCACGCGGGGCAGGGGGGTGTCGATCCACCGCCGCGATTGCCCCAACGTCTCCCGCCTGGATAACGAACGGCTGATCTGGGTGGCGTGGGGCGCCTCCGTCCCTAAGGCCTCGCGGGTCAAGATTCGCATCCAGGCCTATGACCGCGCCGGGTTGCTCAACGAGATCACCGGCATTTTTAAGGAAGAGTACATCAACCTGGAAGATGCCTCGGCAGTCACCGCCCGGCAGGACAACCTGGCGCTGATCACTGCCACAATCCAGGTGCGCGATGCCGAGCAGCTCAGCCGGGTGCTGACGCGCATCGAGCGCCTGCCGAATGTGCGTGAGGTCAGGCGCCAGAAGGGGTAAGCGCGGCGCTGCGGGGCAAAAAGCAACTGCGGTCTGGACGAAGGGTTCCGTCCAGACCGCAGCTTATGTGTATCCAGTGAATCGGCTTGCTCAGCGCCTTACTGCGCCGCGGGGGTCGCTGGGACCTTCTCCAGGCTCCAGTTCCGCGTCACGGTGGCCGCATTGCGCAGATCGGTCAGCCAGGCGGTCCAGGCTGCGTACTGCTTTTGCTGCAACGTATAGGCGTCCAGCGCGCGGGCCGGATCGCGTTCATCCACCTTGATCAGGTGATAGCCGTAGTCCGTCTTGACCGGATCGCTGACTTGGCCGGCCTGGAGTGCGAACGCGGCATCCTCGAACGCCTGAATCAGCCCGGATCCCTGGGCGAACCAGCCCAGATCACCGCCATTGGCCGCACTGCCCGCATCGTCAGAGTACTGCTTGGCCAGCTCGGCGAAGTCTTCGCCAGCACCGACTTTCTGCTGTACTTCAATGATCCGTGCCAGCGCTTGGGCCTCATCGCGGGGCTCCAGCGTCGGCGTGGCGGTGGGTGCGGGTGTCGCGTTCGGCTCCGGGGTCGGTCCGCCAGTGGCGGTCGGCGCCGGGGTCGGTGCGGGCGTGCGGATTTCCACCAGGATGTGGCGGGCGTGCACCTGCTCGGCCGTGGTCGGCACATCCTTGGTCACGTCGTCGTAGAGCTTCTGGCGGAGCAGGTCGATCTCGACCAGCTTCCGGAAGTCGGCAGCTTCCATACCGGTGGCCGTCTTCAGTTTTGCCAGATAGTCGTTGTAGGATTGCTGGTACGATTCCAGCGTGATCGGCGTCGCGGTCGGGGCCGGCGTAGCCGTCGGCTCAGTGCTTGGCGTGGCCTGCGGATCGGGTGTTGCAGTGGGCACTGCCGTGGGCTGGACCCGGAGATAACCGAATGATTTCTCGATCGTCTCCGTGATTTCGTCCTCGGTCACCGTGATGTTCCGCTGCTTGGCCTGCTCGCGCAGGAGCTCCTCATCCACCAGGCTGTCCAGCGTTTCGATGCTGGTGCTCTGCGGATCGGTAACCTCACCGGCCTGGAACCAATCGAACTTGACCCGCTGCTGGTAGTCGCGCAGGCTGATCTTGCTGTCATTGATGGTTGCCACAGGCTGGCTGGGTTTGATGATCAGATCTTGGACGATGCCCGCGCCGATCAGCAATACCAACAGCGCACCGACGACGCCCAGGCCGATAAGCACCTTGCGGTTGGCCTCGGCATCACGCCGCCGAAGGTTAGTCTGTTTGCGAGTCTCCTCGCGGGTTTCTTCTGGTCTGCGCTTCGCCATAACAGCTCCTTAGACGTTCGCCGTGCTCACGCGCGGCGGCGGACGTGTTCAGCCGTATAGGGCAGAAGCGCCAGAAAACGCGCGCGTTTGACGGCCACGGTGACCAGACGCTGATGCCGCGCGCAGGTGCCGGTGCGGCGCCGCGAATCGATCTGGCCGTGGTCCGAGACGAAACGACGCAGGGTGTTGACGTCTTTGTAGTCAACTTTCTCGATCTTATCCACGCAGAACGCGCACACGCGCCGGCGTTGGAAGCGGCCACGACCGCCACCCATTCCACCCCGGCCTCCCCGACGATCGGGGCTGCCTGGTCCGTTCATTTCCCTATCTTCAGGCATAGGAATTACTCTCTCTCTTGCTTGTTAGAAGCCCATTTCCTCGTCGAAGTCCAACTCTTCCGGCTCGATGCCCCCTCGATTGTCGAGGATCAGCATTTCGTTGGCAACGACCTCGGTTCGCGAATGGCGCTGTCCGTCGGGATCATCCCAGCTACGGGTTTGCAGCCGCCCTTCAACATAAACGCGCGATCCCTTGCGGAGGTATTGGTTGCATACCTCAGCCAGGTTGCCCCAAGCCACGACGTTGAACCATTCCGTTGCCTCGCGGCGCTCACCATTACTGGTGGTCCAGCCGCGACTGACGGCGACGCTGAAAGATGTGACAGGCTTGCCACTGGGGGTGTACCGCATTTCAGGATCACGCCCCAGATTCCCGATGATCAGAACCTTGTTTAAGCCTCTCGCCATCGTTGCTTACCCCCGTCTCAGCCCTCGAGTGGCTGATCAGTCCTCATCGAGACGAATGACCAGGTGCCGGATGACTTGCTCATCTAGCTGCAGGTTTCGTTCGAGTTCACGGCTTGCACTGGGGACTAGCTGGAAATTGCACTGGATGTAGATGCCTTCGGTCTGCTTGCTAATCGCGTAAGCAAGCTGCCGGCGGCCCCACACGTTTGTCTCGGTCACTGTACCGTTAGCTGCTGTGATCCAACCGGCCACGCGCTGATTTAGCGCCGCCAGGCCTTCATCATCCAACTGCGGAACAGCGATGATCACCAACTCATAGTCGCGTAAAGTGTCTGACATACCGCGCCCATGCCTCCTTTCCTCGGAAATGCCCAAGCGTTTTCCGCTTGGGGGTTGCCGCCGGTCGGCGCGGCCGGGAGCCGCGTGCCGGGGGCAGAAAGAGCGAGGGCTGTTAGCCCTCGCGCGGATAAAGTGTTTATACCATAGGTGTTGGATTATGGCAAAAAGACGAAGGTCGCAGGGCGAAGCGCCCGGTCAGCGTTTTGTCGGCGCTTCAGACGTTGAAGCGGAAGTGGATCACATCGCCATCTTGCACGATGTACTCGCGACCCTCCAGGCGCAGGTGGCCTTGGGCGCGTGCGCCGCTGAGGCCGGCGGCAGCCAGGATGCTGGCATATGGCGCCACCTCGGCCCGGATGAAACCGCGCTGAATATCGCTGTGGATCAAGCCGGCGGCCTCATAGGCGGTCTGCCCCCGGCGCAGCGTCCAGGCGCGCGCTTCTTTGCTGCCGGTGATCGTGAAGAAGGTGATACGATCGAGCAGCCTATAGCCGGCCCGGATCAACCGGTGCAGGCCCGGCTCGGCGAGCCCGAGATCCTTGCGGTAGGCCGCCGCCTCATCCGCGGCCCAAGTTGCCAGCTCGGCCTCGCAGGCGGCGCACAGCACCAGGCACGGTGTCATCTCGGCCGTGGCGCGCTCAACGATCGGCCTGGCCAACGGTCCGCCCGCCGGTAGGTCAGCTTCGCCGACGTTAACCAGGTACAGCCGCGGCTTATGGGTCAGCAGCGCCAGGTCGGCGGTCCAGTCGGGGTGATGTGCGGGCAACTCGAAGCTGCGGGCGGGCCGGCCGTGGTTCAGGTGCTCACACAGTGCGGCCAACCAGTGGAGCTGGTCGGCGAAATCGCGCGGATGCGCCTTGGCCTGGCCCTGCACCTTTTCGATGCGACGATCCACCGCGCCGACGTCGGCCAGCACCAGCTCCGTTTCCAGCGTTTCCAAGTCTGCCAGCGGATCCACCTCGGCGCCGGCCGTCGGCACATCGGGATCGGCGAACCCGCGCAGCACCAGCACAACCGCGTCCACATTGCGAATATGGCCGAGGAACTGATTGCCCAACCCCTCCCCACGGCTCGCACCCCGCACCAGACCCGCGATATCCACGAACTCAACGGTCGCTGGCGCCACTTTCTCCGGCCTCACCAGGGCCGCGAGCTGTTCCAACCGGCCATCGGGCACGGCTGCCACACCGATATTTGGCTCGATCGTGGTGAACGGATAAGGCGCCGTCGCGGCCCCCGCCAACGTCAGCGCATTAAACAGCGTAGATTTTCCCGCGTTGGGCAGCCCGACGATGCCGATCTGTAAGCTCATAGGGGCCTCCTGGAAGCCGGAACCCAGGATCCAGGCTCGAAAAGGGCCGGGGGGCAGGGTTCAAGCTCACGATTCCAGCTTCCCGTCTCTGATTTTGCATTTCAGCCAGTTATCAGTATAATGACATCCGTCGTTCGGGGAGTAGCGCAGCCAGGCTAGCGCGCACGGTTCGGGTCCGTGAGGTCGAAGGTTCAAATCCTTTCTCCCCGACTTTTTGTTACCTCCGACAT
>JAPKMS010000041.1 GCA_026645775.1 Anaerolineae bacterium | reverse complement strand
GGTCATTCTGCCGGGCCGCAGCCCCCTTCCCTGTCATTCTGAGGGGCCGCAGCCCCGAAGAATCTCCCCGGCGGGTTGCTGACGGGCGGGAGATTCTTCGCTCCCTGCCGGTCGCTCAGAATGACAGCGCTCATTGTACATTCCACATTCGACATTCCACATTCAACATTCGACATTCAACATTCAACATTCCAGATTCCAGATTCCAGATTCGACATTCAACATCGTCCCTCCCAGGAGCCCTCATGATCACTGACAGCATCCCGCCCCCATCCTCAAGCCCGGACGCGGAACCCGTGGCGCCGGGCCGTTGGATCCCGCGCGTCACCCTGCCCGGCCTGGGCCTGCGCGCGTCCGAGCGCCGGCTGCTGCTGGGCCTGGTCGATTACGGCCTGCTCGCCGCGGCGCTGATCCTCGCGGTCAAGTCGCGCACACCGTGGCTGGACGCGCCGGGCACGCTGTGGGCCAACTGGCGCTGGTTCGTCACCCTGGCTGTGCTCTGGTGGATCATCGCGCAACTGTTCGAGGTCTATGACCTCGCCCGCGCGGCCAGCGCGCCCAACAGCATCCTGGCCGCCGCGCCCGCGGCCGCTCTCACCGCGCTGCTCTACCAGTGGATCCCGGTGGTGACCCCCTCGCTGGAATCCCGGAAGCTCAGCCTGCTCTTTGGGCTGCTGGCCGTGGGGCTGATCACGCTGTGGCGGGGGCTTTACGCGGTGCTGTTCGTGCAGCCCGCGTTCGAGCACCGCTTGCTGGTGCTGGGTGCGGGGTGGGCCGGCCGGTCGCTGGCCGAGGCGCTCAGCCACAGCACGGATGACCGCACGCCCAACCCCTACCGCGGCACCGGCGCGCGCATCATCGGCTTCGTGGACGACGCGGCCGAGATCGGCGCGGGGCAGACCGTGGCGGGGGTCCCGGTGCTGGGGACAAGTGACAAGCTGTCCCGCCTGGCGCACGAGCTGGCGGTGGACGAGGTGGTGTTGGCGATCACCCACCGCAACGGCATCAGCGATGCGGCGTTTGCCGCGCTGCTGGCCTGCCGCGAGCAGGGGTTCCGCGTCACCACCATGCCGTCGCTGTACGAACGTCTGCTGGGCCGGGTGCCGGTGGAGCACGTGGGCCGCAACCTCAACGCGGTGCTGCCCATCGACGACCGCGGGGCCACCGAACGGCTCTTCCAAGCCTTCAAGCGGCTGGGCGACCTGTTCGCCGGGCTCATGGGCCTCGTGCTGCTGGCGCTCACCGCTCCGTTCGTGGCGCTGACCAACGCGTTGAGCAGCCCTGGCCCGCTGTTCTACCGGCAGACGCGCGTCGGCCGGGCGGGCCACCCCTTCCAGGTGATCAAGTATCGCACCATGCGGCCCGACGCCGAGGCCGACACGGGCGCGGTGTGGGCCGGCAAGGATGACCAGCGGGTCACCCCGACGGGCCGCTGGCTGCGCAAATCGCGGCTCGACGAGCTGCCCCAGGTGCTCAACGTGCTGCGGGGCGAGATGAGCTTGATCGGCCCGCGGCCCGAGCGGCCCGAGTTCGTGGACCAGCTCGCCGCGGTCATCCCATTCTACCGGGCGCGGCACGCGGTCAAACCCGGCATCACCGGCTGGGCCCAGGTTCGCTTCGGCTACGGCAGCACCATCGATGATGCGCGCACCAAGCTGGAGTACGACCTCTACTACGTCCGCCACGCCGGCTTCTACCTCGACACCATGATCGCGCTCAAGACCGCAGCCGTGATGTTGAAGCTGCAGGGAAAATAGAGGGAATGTGGAATGTCGAATGTCGAATGTGAGCATATTCCAGATTCCAGATTCCACATTCCAGATTTTACCATGAACATCCTCTTCCTGACCCAAGTCCTCCCCTACCCGCTGGATGCGGGGCCGAAGGTGCGGGCCTATCACATGCTGCGCCACCTGTCCGCGCGCCATGCGGTGACGCTGGTCTCGTTCACGCGGGCCGATGATCCGCCGGAGGCGCTGGCGCACCTGCGCGGCTGCGTGGCCGCGGTACACGTCGTGCCGATGCGCCGCTCGCCGCTCCGCAACGTGATCGCGGGCGCGAAGGGGCTGCTCACCGGCCTGCCCATCACCATCGTCCGGGACGACATGCCCGAGATGGCCGCGCTGCTGCGCCGCCTGACCGCCGAGACCGCGTACGACGTGATCCACGCCGACCAGCTCTCCATGGCCTGGTGGGGCCTCCTGGCCGCCGGCCGGGCGCCCGCCGCCCTGTCACGCTGTCACCGTGTCACCGTGTCACCGCGTCACCCCATCCCCGCGTCACCGCGCCTCCTCCTCGACGAGCACAACGCCATCTACCTGCTGGCGCAGCGCATGGCCGAGACCGAGACACATCCGCTGCGCCGGCGCATCATGCAGCGTGAGGCCCGCGCCTTCCGCCGCTACGAAGCCGCCATGCTCCGCGCCTGCGATGCCGTGCTGACCGTGACGGAAGAGGATCGGGAGCATCTGCTGGCCTTACAGGCGTCAGGAGACAGGCGTCAGGGGCCAGGGGTCAGACGTCAAGCGTCAGGGGACAGAGAGCAGGGCGCAGGCGACATCGACCAGCGTCCATCGTCCATTCAAGATTCCACATTCGACATTCCACATTCGACATTCCACATTCCACCTTCCACCTTCGACATCACTCCGATCCCCATCTGCGTGGACCCGGAACAGGTCGCGGCTGTGCCGCGGGCGCCGGGCAGGCCGCCGACGATCCTGCACCTGGGGACGATGTTCTGGCCGCCGAACGTGGCCGGGGTGCTCTGGTTTGCCCGTGAGGTGCTGCCGTTGATCCGCGCGGAGCAGCCGGAAGTCCGCTTTGTGATCGTTGGCAAGAACCCGCCCGCCGAGGTGCAGGCGCTGGCCTCCGACCCGCGCATCACCGTGACCGGCTACGTGGCCGATGCGACGCCGTATTTAGCGGCTGCGGACGCCTTTGTGGTACCATTGCACGCCGGCGGCGGGATGCGGGTGAAGATCCTGGACGCCTGGTTGTGGGGCCTGCCGATCGTATCGACACCCATCGGCGCGGAGGGGATCGACCTGCGGGACGGCGAGAACATCCTGATCGCCGGCGACGCCCGCGCCTTCGCGGCCGCCACACTGCGCTGCCTGTCCGACCTGGCCCTCAACACCCGCCTCCGCACCGCCGGCCGCGCCTGGGTGGAGGAGAAGTACGCCTGGCAGGTCGTGTACCGGCGGGTGGATGCGGTGTACGACCGACTTCTGTCGCAACGCAACGCCCATTCGCTGTCATTCTGAGCGGGTCGACGACGCAACGCCGACGACCGCACAAGACCAGCGATCGCGAAGCATCC
>JAPKMS010000385.1 GCA_026645775.1 Anaerolineae bacterium | reverse complement strand
CAGCGCGGCGCGTTCATGGCGCAGCTCAACCGCGCCATGGCCGAGCTCGACATTGACCCCGGCGGCGAGCTGCCCGATCACCTGGCGCCGGTGCTGCGCTACCTGGCCGCGACCGATGCGCCCCTGCCGGAGCTGGCCGGCCACCTGCAGACCGCGGTCGGCAAGATGATCGCGATCTTGCGGGAAAAGGAGCGGGGCAACCCGTATCTGCACATCTACGAGGCAGTGTTGGCGGCATCCAACCGCAATGGATAGGCAACTCGCACTCTGGATTCGAGGCTTTAGCCGGTCACTTGCGATCGTGAGAGAAACCGGCTGAAGCCTCTAGTCCAGGCTACCAGGGTGATGCCCTGACTATCTGGAATCGAGGCTTTAGCCGGTCACTTGCGATCGCGAGAGAAACCGGCTGAAGCCTCTAGTCCAGGCTATCAGGGTGATGTTCTAATTACCGGAGGTACCATGGACTGGAATACCTTATTCTTCGTGATTTTACCCTACGTCGCGCTGGCGTTGGCGATCGGGGTGACGATCTACCGGTCAGTCTATCGCCCTTTCAGCATCTCCAGCCTGTCGTCGCAACTGCTTGAGCGGCGGCAGCTCTTCTGGGGTTCGATCTCCTTTCACTGGGGCATCACCATCATCCTGACCGGCCACCTGGTCGCCCTCTTCATCCCGCAGAGCATCGTGCTGTGGAACGCGCAGCCGCTGCGCCTCTACCTGCTGGAGCTCAGCGGGATCGCGCTGGGGCTGTGGGCCACGGCCGGCCTGGCGATCCTGATCTGGCGCCGCGTGACCGTGGGTCGCATCCGCGTGGTCAGCACGCCCATGGACTATGTGGTGCTGGCGCTGCTGCTGGTGTCGCTTATCACCGGCGTGATCACCGCCACCGTCTACCGCTGGGGGTCGTACTGGTTCACCGGCATCTTCACGCCCTATATCTGGAGCATCCTGACCTTCCGGCCCGACGCCGCGCCGTTGGCAACCCTGCCGCTCACCATCAAGCTGCACGTCTTCAACTTCTACCTGCTGGCGCTGGCGTTCGCGTTCTCGCGGCTGGTGCACATCATCGCCTGGCCGCTGGGCTATCTGCTGCGGCCGTGGCAGATCGTGATCGGGCTGCGCAAGGCACGCGTTGTGAGTCAGGAGTAGCCCCCATGCAATTCAAAGGCACGCCCCAGCAAGGCTTGGTCGGCGCGACGGTCGCGTTTTTCATCGGCTTTGCAGCCGTCTCCCTCTTCGGCCCGACCGCGAAGAAGCTGCAGGACGTGATGGGCCTGACCCCCACCATGGTCGGCTTCCTCGTGGCCGTGCCCTCGCTGTCCGGGTCGCTCCTGCGGATCCCCTTCGCGGCGTGGGTGGACACCACCGGCGGCCGCAAGCCGATCCTGATCCTGCTGGCCGCGTCCATCGTCGGCATGGCCGGCCTGACCGCGCTGATGCTGCTGCTCTACCCGCACGGGATGACCGCCGGGCTCTATCCGCTCCTGCTGGTCCTGGGCATCTTAAGCGGCTGCGGGATCGCCACCTTCTCGCCGGGGATCGGCCAGGTCTCCTACTGGTTTCCGCAGGCGCGGCAGGGGGCCGCGCTGGGCACGTATGCCGGCGTTGCGAATCTGGCGCCCGGCATCTTCTCTCTGCTGTTGCCCGTCGCGCTTGCCACACTGGGCCTGGCCTACTCCTATCTCGTCTGGCTGCTGCTGCTGATTGCCGGGACGGTGTTGTACGTCTTTGCCGGGCGCAATGCCTGGTACTTTCAGGCGCGCGCCCAGGGCGCCGACCCCGCGCAGGCCCGCGCCCTGGCCCAGGCGCAGGGGCAGGAGCTTTTTCCCGCCCGCTCGACGCGCGCGAGCCTGGTCATTTCCGCGCGTGTGGGGAAGACCTGGCTCCTGGTGGCGATCTACTTTGCCACCTTCGGCGGCTTCATCGCCCTGACCTCCTGGCTGCCCACCTATTGGACCGCTTTCTTTGGGGTCAGCGCGGTGGCGGCCGGCGCGTAAACGGCGCTCTACTCCATCTCTGCTTCGGTCTTTCGCGTGCTCGGCGGCGGCGTGGCCGACCGGCTGGGCGGCGAAAGGACCGTGCAGGCGGCGCTGGCCGCGATGCTCAGCGGCGCGCTGCTGATGAGCATCTCCCATGCGGCGGCGCTTTCCATCGCGGCGACCCTCATCATGGCGCTGGGCATGGGCGTGGCGAACGCGGCGGTCTTCAAGCTGGTTGCCAAAGAGGTGCCGCAGGCGGTCGGCGGCGCATCGGGCTGGGTGGGCGGCCTGGGCGCGTTCGGCGGGTTCGCGCTGCCCCCGATCCTCAGCGTCTTCGTGCGCACACAAGGCCAGGGCGGTTACGCGACCGGCTTCCTGATCTACGTCGCCGTCGCCTTGATCGCACTTGTGCTCGCCTGGACGCTCAGCCGGTCGCACGCCCGGACAGGGCAGGCGCCGGCGGCCGGGTAGGATCGGGGTTCACCGCAGAGACGCAGAGGACACTGAGGCCATTCCAATCTCCTCTGCGCTCTCTGCGCCTCGGCGGTGATTGCCGGAGTAACGTACATGAAGGCCAATCTTGCTCAACTTCTGGCACAAGCATCCGCGGACCACAGCCACCTGTGCCCGCGCCAGGTGCTGGGCGTGCGCATCGGACTGGCGGGCGCGGCCGTGCTGGGGCTGGAAGCGCCCCGCCGCGACAAGCGCCTGCTCGTCATCCTAGAAACCGATGGCTGTTTCGCCGATGGCGTCGAGGCCGCCACGGGCTGTGCGGCTGGGCACCGCACCCTGCGCATCGAAGACTACGGCAAGATTGCCGCGACCTTCGTAGACGTACAGACGGAAGATGCGCTGCGCGTCGCCCCGCGGCTGGATGTGCGCCAGCGCGCTTACGCCTATGCGCCCGACGAAACCCGCCACTACTTCGCGCAGCTCCGCGCCTACCGGGTCATGCCGGATGAGGAGTTGCTGACGATCCAGCCCGTCCAGCTCGCCCAGCCGGTCGCCGAGATCGTCAGCCGGCCGGGGGTGCGGGTCAACTGCGCCAGTTGCGGGGAAGAGATCATCAACGAACGGGAGGTGATCGCCGACGGGCAGGCGCTCTGCCGCTCCTGCGCCCACGGCGGCTACTACGCCTCGACGATCCTGCTGCCGGCGCCTCTTGTGGAAGCCCAATACGCATGGGCGAGCCTGGACACATGAACGATGGGGGCGAGAGAGTTCTATGGCCGATCACCCCAATCTTGCGTTCAAGCAACGTTAAGTGCGTGGCGACCTTCGGCGACTGCCGCGGCTGCTACAACGCAGTCGTGAATCGTAGCCCTCACGGGGCCGCTCAAAACACCAACACCTGATCCGCTGCCACCGTCCAATCCCCCAGCAGCGCCATGCTGCCGGCTTGCGCACCCTCGATGAACCGTTCTGGCCCGAGCCCGCGGGCCTCTGCACAGGTCCCTCAGGGGGCGACTTGCCCCTGCCGGGCGATGGATTGCAGCATGCGCTCGATGTTGTAGTAGCCGTTGGGGGTGTTCTGGCCCGCGAGAGCGCAGTTAACACCATCGCCCACGAGGAAGACCTGCACCGCCGTCTCCGGTCTTTTGACCAGGTTCATCGCCAGGCGCAGCGCATTGTAAGGCCGCTCGTTGCCGTAGGGCGCATCGTTGATGATGAAGAGATAGTTGCGGGTTGGTGTAGACATCATGTCCTCCTCACAGATTTCGCGTTTCGTCTCTTAGCGTGGACCTGACCATTGCCCCGCGGCGTAGACCCCGATCACGCCGCCGCGCTCGGTTGTGTAGATCATAAACCCCTTCTCAAACGCCTGCAGGGGCCGGTCGCCCCCGATCTCGCCGGCCAGTGGGTTGCCTAGCCGCCCGCGCACGTCGGCGTCTTCGCACCACACGCGGCTGAAGCCCAGGCGCGGGTTGCCCAGGCTCGCGGCCTCCGCGCACGCGAACTCGGGCCGCGCCTCGGACGGCAGCGTGAAGGTGCGATACGTCCCGCCGTCGAAGAAGGCATAGATCTGGTCGTTGTCCTTGCGCCACAGCATCCAGCCGCGCTCGAACGCCTCGTAAGCGGTCGTGACGGCCGCCTCCCCCGCGGTCGGGCAGCCGAGCCCTGCGCGATCCCAGGCGCGGGCGAAGGTGGCGCCGGCAGGCAGGCGGCAGACGGTGGCCAGCACGGTCTGGGTGGCGCGCACCTGGGCCAACTGCGTCTGTTGGGCGACGACCAGCGGGTTGGCGGTGGGGGATGGCGCGGGCGTGCTGGTGCGCAAGGCTGTGGCGGTGGGCCGCGGCGTAGCGCCCGGCGCCGGTAGAGTGGGAGTGAACGCAGGGCGTGTGGGCGATGGCGTTGCAGCGGGCATCGGCGTAGCCGCAGCCAGGGCCAGCGCGGTCAGGTTGACCTGGAGGGCGGCCTCCAATTCGACCATCGCCCGCACCTGGGCCGCGTTGGCCGCCTGGGCGGTGCTCAACGCGACCACAACCTCGGTGCTGGCCGCCTCCGCCATTTCTTTTTGGGCCAGTGCGGCGGCCTCGGCCGTCAGTGCGGCAGCCGCCGCGCGCTCGGCCGCCAGCCTTTGAACCTGCGCAAATTCGCTGTTGCTGCGCGCGGCAGCCGCGAATACCAGCGCCGCAACCGCCAGGACGGCGATCAGCGCGCCTAAGGTCCCGAAGATCACCTGCATCCGTTTACGGCGCAGCGCCTTGCGCCGCTCCTCCCCCTGCTGGCCGGCCCGCAGGAATTCCCGTTCGATCTCATTGTGTTCCTCGGGATGCGCTGCGATCCGGCGCAGCGCATCCTGCAATTTCTGGCCTTCGTAGCACAGCGTCGGAGCGCGCCCCGCGGCCTGCCACGCCTCGGCGTCCAGGGCCAGGGGGGTCTGCCGGGCGCGGTTGGCGCGCACGATCGGCTCCACGAACCGATCGTGAACCAGTTCTACCCACGATCCGCCGGCGCGCAGCTCAGTGCGCAGCAGGAACTGGCGCGCAAGCGCATCCACCGCGGCGTTGGGCAGGCCGGCGGTCTCGCGGCGTTGCTCGTTCCGAAAGACGGTGCCGCGCGTGCCCGTCTCGGTGATCAGCTTCGTCGAGAACCAGGTGCGCAGTTGCTGCTCGTTCACGCCCAGGGTCGGTTGAGCTACGACACTGGCAACGGCGCTCTCGTAGAACGCGGCCAACGACTGGTCCACGTTGCCGGCCTCCCGCAGGTCAGCCTCGGTGATGGAGTGGGTTACAGGTTCAAAGGTTGCAGGTTGCAGGTTGGAGTCGTCATCCCCAACCTGCAACCTGGAACCTGAAACCTTCAACTGCTCCCAAAGCTGGTAACACACCACCTGCAACTGCACCGGCTCGACGTATTGGCCGGGGACCGTGCCCTCCTGCCCGGCCACGCGTATCTGGCACAGATCGTCGCGCAGCCGCTCGGCCACGCCCGCCGCGAAAGGCCGGCCCGCCAGCTCGGCCGGCTTGCGGATGGCGTCCAGCGCCGCGGCCACCCCCATGCGTTCCATGTAGAAGCGGGCGCGTAGCCGGTTGAAGACAAGCTCGGCGCAGGGATCCAGCGCGGCCACGTAGTCCTCGCGCAGCGTCGGCACGGCCCACAGGTTGGGATCATCCAGCAGCGCCTGGTTGAGCTGGCGGAAGAAATCCTCCCGCTCGCGCCAGCGGCCCGGATGGCTGGTGATCAGCTCCTCGAACTGGTCAATGACCAGGACGAAGCGCGGGCCGGTAGCTGCCGGCGCGACGCCAGCGGCGGGCCGTTCGACCATCAGCACCGGCTTGTAGACCCACCGCCAACTGCGCCGACCCTCGGTATCAGTCACGGTCTCGCGCGTCAGTCGCGCCAGGAAGTCGCTCAGCGTGACGTGGGCCAGCCGGACCGGCGATTCGCCGCTCTGGTCCAGGCTGGTCATCAGGTTGAAGGCGAAGATGTTGTCCACCGCCGCGCCGGCCGGCGGCTCGCCCGACACCCGGCCCACCGGCAGCACCTGGAAGCGCTCCTCGTCCCGCAGCCGGGGGATGACGCGGGCGTGCAGCAGCGAGCTTTTGCCCGCGCCCGACTGCGCGTAGAAGAGCAGCAGCCGCTCGGAGACGATGCGTGCGGTCAGGTCGCGCGCCTCGCGCTCGCGGCCGAAGAAGAAGCGCCCCTCCCGCTCGGTGAAGGTGCGCGGGCCGACGTAGGGGTTGGTGGGTTGGGAAATTGGTAGATTGGGAGCTTGGAAGTTGGCTGGCTGGTTCATGAGCTGCGCAACTCCTGCTGGGCGTATTCGGTCAGGCTGCCCCAGAAGACCTGGAACTTGGCCTCGCGCGCCATGTAGTCCTCGAGGAAGCTGCGCTGTTCCGAGCTGTCGGGCAGTTGGATGGTGCAGACGCCCCGATCCTCGGCCTTGCCGCTGCGCTTGATCAGCCCGGCGTAGAGCACGCGGAAGGCCCAGCTATCCAGGTGGAACCCGAGCACGATCAGGTCGTCGGAGAAGGCCCGGCGCACCAGTGCGGGCACGTAGTCCTTCGACTGGTCGCCCTGCCCCTCGCACAGGTTGCCCAGGTAGTCCAGGTAATCGTCCTCGGTCAACACCAGCGAGTCCACGTAACGATCCAGCCCCAGCAGGTGGTAGACCAACGGCTCGGCGGCGCTGGGCTGATAGCGGTCGTCAATGGCCGTGGGGATGGTGTCCTTGAGATCCTTGGTCCAGCGGCAGACCTCGGTGCGCGGGGCCTTGCCCGCGCGGCGCAGTGCATCTTCAATGAAGGTGAAGGGGCTGGTGGTCAGGATCGTTTTGAAGGGCAGATTAGCCAGCAGCAGCAGCGGGTCATCGGGGCCGGTGAAGCGGGGATAGCCCAGCCGATTGGCAAACTCGGAGGCCGACACCTGATCCATCTCTGCCGCAGCCTCGGCCAACGTGTCGGAGTCCAAGCCCTCGGCGCGCGCCAGGCGGTAGAGGTGGTTCTTGACGAAGTTAAGGTAATCGAACTTGAGGGCCTGGTCGGTCAGCGGTTTCTCGCGCGGCCGGTGCTTGTGATGCTTGACCAGATCCACCAGGCTGTCGGCCGTCTGCGCCAGCGGGAATTTGACGTAGCGCGCGTAGCCGGCCAGGAACGGCTCGTAGCCGCCCAGCATCCGCTCGTAGATCGCGCGGCTGCTGACGACCGGCACCGCGCGGCCGGTGCGCAGGCGCTCGCGGAAGGTCAACCGGCCGGCGTCGAGGATGGAGGGGTCGTCATCTTCGATCAAGGGCATGGTGTTCGCTCCTGTCAGGTCGCCGGAGGGTGGACCCATCCGGCTGCCGGCTCTACCTCTGGCGATTCACAACCTGCAGCATATTCTCCAGCGTGAGCAGGTCCAGATCGGCGCCCAAGTCGAGCAGTGGGCGCACGTCATCTACGACGCGATCCCAGTTGAGCCGCTGAAGCTGATCGGCCAGAACTGGCCGCCAGTTTTCCTCGGTCATTTCAGGGCCGGTCCAGCCCGTCTGGCGCAGCGCGTTGTTCAACAGCGCCAGATTAGGCGCCGGCCAGTTGGGATCGCTGAGATACCAGAGCAGATCATAAAGGTCGCGGCCTTTGGTGTAGGGCCGCTGTAGCAAGGCATGGAGCTTGCCGGCAAGCATGGAAGCGCGGTCATGATGCTGTAGCTGCAGGATGACGTGGCGCCGGATCACGGTCGTTGCCAGCGCTGCGCCGGCCGGCGGGTTCGTATCCACCTCGATCTTGACCGCCAACACCTCGTCTCGATGCGGTGAGAAGCCCAGTTCGTTGGGCAACCCAGCGAAGCGGACGAACGCGCTATGCACCGTCTTCTGATCGCTGACTTTGAGGCCCACCGTGTAGCCCTCGGCCGTGAATTCGGCCTGGATCGCACGCAAATAGGCACGGAAGTCGTACTGTTCTCTGGCCCGCTCCAGGGCAAAATCCAGGTCCTCCGAGTAGCGGGGAATGGCGTAGAGGAAGCGCAGCGCGGTGCCGCCGTGAAAAGCCAGCGGGATCATAGCGCCGGCCCGTTGCATCGCGCCCAGGATCCTGGCTTGCAGGTATTCACGGGCGACATTGCGACCGTGCGCCGGCGTTGGCGCAGCCCGAACCAGGTCTGCCAGATACGCTTTCATAACTCCTCGTACTCCTCGTCCTCGATGTGCGCCAGCCCCGCCACGATGGCGGCCGCGCGCTGCAACTTGGGGCTGGCGGCCTGCTCGGCCAACCCGCACAGCGCATCCAGATCGAGACGCTCCAGGTTCTGCAGGCGCAGTTCGGCCAGGTAGGCCGGTTCATCCCCGCCGGCGCGCAGGTGGACCAGATCCAACAGCGCTTTTTCCGGTGTGGCGATGAAGGCGCGTTGGCCGGGGCTGATCTCGGCCAGGCGATAGCCGAAGAACAACCCGGATTTCACGTGGCGGTACTCGTAGACGCCCAGGGGCGTCTCCCACCGGCCGGGCCGGCCGGTCGTGACGCTGGTCACCACGGGGGCTGTTTCGGGAATCAGGCCGTAGTGGGCCAGCGCGGCCTGCTGGCTGACGTAAGAGCCGCGCACCAGCCGGTTGGCCACGAGAAAGGGATGCGGCCTAGCGCGCCGAAAAGGGGGCGCCAGCGCGTAGAGGCCACGCCGCAACTGGTAGAGGCGGCCGGCGTTCACCCAGCGCGAGAGCTGCCGGCGCACATCGTCCGCGTCCACATCTCCGGCCAGGAGCAGGTCGGTCCCAAACACCGGCTCATCGCCGACGATTTCGAGCAGATGCGTGAATTCCATGCGAGTAGTATGCCATGAATGGCAAATTATTGCAACAGATCGCCATGTCCCGCTTTGAACCACACCAACGTCGCCGCATCGAAAAACGGCTTGCAGCCGCCCAGCAACCTGTCGTAGATGGCGCGGTTGCTGACGATCGGCACCGCCCGCCCCGTGCGCAGGCGCTCGCGGAAGGTCAACCGGCCGGTGTCGAGGGCTGGGCTGTCGTCATCTTCGATCAAGGGCATGATGTGTTCTCCTATCAGGTGAAGCCCGCCGGAGGCCAGTCCGCACGTTGCGCTGGGGTGCTTCACAAAGGCCGTCCGGCTACAAAGTGCAAGCCCCCGTCGGGGCTAACCCCGTTCGCCGACCAGGCCCGGCGGGCCTTCCATCTTATAGCCCGATCCGTTCCACGGTCGGGCGGGGCTGCCAACCAAACCAGAGACCAGAGGCCAGAGCGCCAGAGATCAAAAGCCGGGGGACACCACCACCCGAAACCCGAAGTCGACCCACCCGTTGTCAGGGATGCTGCGGAACCGGACGGCGCAGCGCACGAAGTTCGCATCGTAGTAGAACGAGCCGCCCCGCAGCACGCGCAGATCGGCATTGGGGCCCTCCCGGCCATCCTTTGGGTCGTACGGGTATTCCTTGTACGCCGAGGAAGTCCATTCCCACACATTGCCTGCCATGTCCAGGGCGCCGTAGGGACTGGCTCCCTTGGGATAGCTGCCCACTGTGTTCGATGTGAACTGGCCTCCTGTCTCCCTGTAGTTCAAGAGATCAACGGTTGGATCCTGGTTGCCCCAGGGATAGGTCCGGCCATCGGTTCCCCGGCAGGTCTTTTCCCACTCCGCCTCCGTGGGCAGGCGGCCACCCACCCATTTGGCGTACGCCTGGGCCTGGTCCCAGGTGACGCCCGATACTGGCAGCGCCGCAGACTGGGCATCCGAGTAGCGACGATTGCCGTCTGCCGGTGGATCACAGTATCCTGCGTCCACGCAGCGTCCGTATTGGGCGTTGGTCACTTCGGTGCGCATGATCCAGTAGTCGTCCAGGGTGACCGAATGCTGTGGATGCTCATCGCTGTTGTCCCATCCGGCTCCGCTTGATATCCGGTCATCTCCGGCTCCTGCCCCCATGACGAACTCGCCTGCCGGGACATGAACGTAGACCGGCGTACCCGCATCTGGTTTCAGCCCCAATGCTTTCTGGAAATAGGCTTCAGCAGAGGTGAAATCACGAGCGGCCGCTGATTCCTCGCCAAGTTGGGTCAGAAACTCGATGGTGCTTCTCTTTACCTCTGGATCGCTTTCCAGGTTTACCCCAATCAAAAACCGCATCTGCTTCAGGCGGTCATTGGCCAGGGCGGCGCTTTCTTCGGCGGTCTGAGTCGTTCTCCAGCCCCAGATGGCTGCCGCGATGGCCAGGACTGCTACCACAATCGCCACTACCCCCAGGATACGGATGAGCCGGCTCTGGCGGCGCTCGCGCTCGACCGCATCCTGGGCCTGGCGGCAGGTGTCCAGGAACTCTCTTTCGTGAGATTCCAGTTCCTCCGCATGAGCGGCTGCCCAGGCCTCGGCTTTGACCAGCGCCTTGTCGCGCAGCAGCAGGCCTGCTGATCTACCCTGCTCATCCCACAGCGCGGACTGGCGCTGCAACGCGCTCAGGTGCTGCGGAAACCACGCGGCATTGCTGGCGCGGATCGGCTCCACGAACCGGTCATGCACCAGCTCGATCCACGCGTCCCCGCCGCGCGCCTCGGCCCGCACCAGAAAGCGCCGCTGCAAAGCTCGCACCACGTCGTTCGGCAGCCCGCCGGCATCGCTTTCACCCTGGTGTACCAGCCCGCGCGTGCCCTCATCGGTGATCAGCTTCTCGTCGAACCACGCACGCAACTGTCGCTCGCTCACCCCCGCCGCGGCCGAGTCCGCCAGCGCCGCGGCCAGCGTCTCCTCGTAGAACTGCGTCAGCGCCCGGTCCACATCGCCCGCTTCCGCCAGATCGGTCGTGGTGATCAAGCCGGCTGGCCGGTTCTTGATGTTCTCCCACAACTGGTAACACACCACCTGCAACTGCACCGGCTCGACATACTGCCCGGCGACCGTCGCCTCCTGCCCGGCCACGCGCACCTGGCGCAGGTTGTTGGCCAACTGCTCAGCCACGCCCTCGGCAAAGGGCCGACCGGCCAGTTCGGCCGGCTTGCGGATGGCGTCCAGCCCGGCGGCCACGCCCATGCGCTCCATGTAAAAGCGGGCGCGCAGCCGGTTGAAGACCAGCGGCGCGTAGGGATCGAGCGCCGCCACGTAGTCTTCGCGCAGGCTCAGCACCACCCACAGATTGGGATCGGCCTGTAGGGCCGCATCGAGCTGGCGGAAGAAGCCCTCCCGCTCGCGCCAGCGGTCTGGGTGGCCGGTGATGATCTCCTCGAACTGGTCAATGACCAGGGCAAAGCGCGGGGCCGGCCCCGTCTCTGCGTCCGGGAGCGCCGCTTGCCCCGCAGGGGCCGGCTCAGTCGCAGCCGCCGGGTCGTAGCGCCAGGCCAGGCCATCGTCCGTCACCAGGTGCTCCAGAAACTCGTTCAGCCCCAGGTGCGCCCACTGCGCCGGGCTGCCCCCGCCCCCATCCAGGCCGGCCATCAGGTTGAAGAGGAAGATGTTGTCCACCTGCGCCACGCCGGCCGGAAGCTGGCCGGCCACGCGGCCCACCGGCAGCACGCTGAACCCCTCCTCCTCGCGCAATTGCGGGATCAGCCGGGCGTTGATCAGCGAGCTTTTGCCTGCGCCCGACTGCGCGTAGAAGAGCAGCAGCCGCTCGGAGACGACGCGCGCCAGCAGGCCGGCGGCCTCCGCCTCGCGGCCGAAGAATCGCTTGCGGTCGGCGGAGGTAAAGGTGCGCGGGCCGACGTAGGGATTCGTCGTGAAGTCGGGTGTGGGCGTGGTCATGGCAAGTCTCTCTCTGGCTGTTTGTTGCGTGAGAACGTGAAACGTGAAGCGTGAAAACAACACGTTTGAATTTCACGCATCACGACGCATCACTCATCACGGGTCACGCAGCACGCAGCTCAAATGCTCCGCAATCCCGCGGCATAATCGCTCAAGGTTCGCCAATCCACCTCGAAGCGCGCCTCGCGCTGGAGGTAGTCGTGCAGATAGGCTTTCTCGGCCTCGCTGGGCGGCAACTGCACGCAGATGCCGCGCTTCTCGGTGCCGCGAGCGTCATCCGACTTGATCAAGCCGGTGTAGAGCGCGCGAAAAGCCCAACTATTGAGGCTGAAGCCCAGCACCAGCAGGTCGCCGCTGAGCGCCTTGCGCACCTGGGCCGGCACGCTGTCGCGTTTGTCGTCCCCGCGGCCCAGGTTCACGTCCACCAGGAACTCCAGGTAGTCGTCCTCGGTCAGCACCAGGGATTTGGAGTTGGTCTCCAGACCGAAGAGATGGCAGACCAGGGGGAACCGCGCGGGGTCCTGGCCTGTGGGCACATCGGGAATGTCCAGCTCGATCAGGTCACGCAGGTTTTTACGCCAACGGATTACGGTGGTGCGCGGGGTTTTATCGGCCTTAGCCAGCGCGGCTTCCAAGAAAGTGTAGGGGCTGGTGGTCAGAAGCACGCGGAAGGGCAGATTCGCCAACACCTGCAGCGGGTCCTCGTCACCGCGGTCCAAGCGTGGGTAGCCCAGCAGCTTGGCGTACTCGGTCACGGTCGCGCTGTCGAACTGCGCTTTCGCCTCCTCCCGCTCGGTGGCATTGACGCCCTGCTTCTCAGCATAGTCATAGATGAAGTTCTTGACGAAATCGAGGAAATCGGCGCGCAGGTCGTCGTGGGTGTAGTCCTCCTCGGACAACTGCGCCTCCCGTTGGCGGTTCAGTTTGCAGAACTTGGTGATGCGCGGCAGGTTATCCAGGTCGTCTAGTGGGTAGCCAGCGTCTCTGGCGTAAGCCTCCGCCAGCGACGGATGGCCCGGCAGGGCCAGATCGAAGATCGCTTCGTCGCTGAGGATGGGCACGGCCAGGCCGTTCTTGATACTTGCAATCAGACCAGAACGTCTCTTGCCTTGCTGGCTTGTGTCTTTCATGCGGACTCCTCGATGTGCATGGCGACGCGAATCCCGCGCCAGGCGATCTTGCTGTCAGGTAGGGCGTTGCCGCGCGCGGTGCAGCGTAAATCAGCCGGCTGCGACTTGAACGAACCGCCGCGGTGTACCAGGCGGGCCTGGGCCGGCAGCTTTTCCGGTGCCGTGACCTCGCGGCCGTCGGACGGATCGTACGGGTAACCGAAATCGGGCTGCGCCGGCTGGCGGCCCCACAGCGAGCGCGTCCACTCTTGCACGTTGCCCAGCAGGTCCTCCACGCCATACGCGCTGGCCCCGGCCGGGTGCGCCGTCACCGGCGTCGTCCCGCCGCTCGCCGCATTGCACCGCCCCTCGACCGGCTCCTCGCCCCACGGGTATTTGTTCGTAGTAACGACTTCAGTCGTTTCGTGGGGCGCCGAACGACTGAAGTCGTTACTACAAGCCTTCTCCCACTCCGCTTCGCTCGGCAGGGTGTAGCGGCGTCCGGTTTGGCCGCTCAGCCAGGCGCAATAGGCCAGCGCGTCCAGCCAGCTTACATTGGATACGGGATGATCCAGGCGATCGGCCGGCGGCTCGCGGTTGAACCAGCCCTGAGGCGCAGGTTGGTCTTTCTTGTCCTTGATGAACGCGGCGTACTGGCGAACGGTCACCGGATATTTGCCGATGCGGAAATCAGGCAGGTGGACGGTGTGCTGCGGCTGCTCCGCAGCAGGCAGGCTGGGGTCGGCGCTGCCCATGAGGAAAGGGCCGGCGGGGATCAACACCGTCTCCGGCTCAAAGGGCTTCGTCTCGACGGCCGGCCGGCGATCGCCCTGCGGCAGTTCGATCAGCCGGTTGTCGTCGGAGCGGCTGAAGAGCACCGGCGTGCCCCATTCCGGGCTATCACCCAGGCCGAAAACCGCCTTACGGGCCTCGCTGGCCGCGGCATCCACGGGATAGCCATCGGCCAAAGCCCTGTAAAATTCCCGGCTCAGGGTGATGGCGGCCCGATCCGTGACCGGGAACTGCATCGCCAGGATGGCCGGCACGCCCTGCCGCACCAGTTGTTGAGCCACATCGGCGAAAGAGTCACTGCGGCCGCTGGTTGCCCCCTCGCAGGCGTTGAGGAAGACCAGCCGCAGGGCCGCCTGGTCGGAGAGCAGCACCTTAAAGCGCTCGGCCGGCACCAGGACGGGCCTTCCCTGCTCGTCCTCGAAAAGCAGGCCGCCCTGGTTGGCCGCATCGTCGAAGTAGCCGTGGCCGATAAAATGGAGGACGTGGGCTGGCCCCGTCCGCAGCCGGGCTTGCAGCGCCGGCCACGTTGCGGCCACCCGCTCCAGACGCACCTGGCGCCTGCCCATGCCGGACACAGCCTCCTGCAGGTTGCGCCATTCCTTGTCCACGGCCAACGGCGTTGCGCCTTCCGGGTTCGACAGGACCGCGATCACAACCAGCGGCGGCCGCACCGGCTGCAACTGCGCGCCATGCGACACCTCCAGATAGCGCAGCAACGGCGTGTCATCCGAGAGGGCCAGGAAGCGGCCCAGCTCCGGCGCGTAGAGGTATTCCCAGGGCAGGTCGGCCAGTGCGGGCAGGCGGTCATCAATGCGCAGGCGGATGCGCAGACCGGCCCCGCGGCGTTTGGCCTCGTCCAGGCTGAGGCGCAGGCACGCGGCCACGTCCCCGTTGAACACCGCCCGGTAGAGCCGCGTGCCGAAATCCTGGACATCCCCTGCCTGGCCCGATGCGCCGTCAGCCGCGCCGAGGTGACGGCTCACGCCCAGCGTCTGCCACAGGAAAGCGGCCAGTTCAGCATCGGTGAAGGGCAAGACAAAGCCGGCTCGGGCGTCCCCGGCCAGCGAGCGCGTCACCAGCGCCTCGAACGTGTCGTTCTGGCCCAGTTGGATGCGCAGCTCGAAGGTTTCGTAGGTCATGGGTGTCGAAGCGCTCTTCATGCACGCCCCCAGCTCCGTGTGCCCCGTCCCACCGGCCAGCATGCACTCAGACGCCAAAGCAAAGCATCCGGCTATGGGTTACGCAAGTATCATACACATAAAAGACGATCCATGCAGCGACAAATGTCGCACAAACGCATCACACGGCGCGTCTAATCCACGCCGCTGTGCGACAAAAGTCCCTGACAAAAGTGTACACCTTTTGTATGCTGAACGCAATCCAATCATAACGGAACCAGCATACCCGATATATCACATCTGTGGAGGATTTCGATGGATCAACCCCGGTTTTTTCCTGATTGGCGGGCGAAGGTCGTCTTCGCCGCGGGCGGCCCGCAGCCGCAAGTGCTGCACGAGGACAGCAAAGTCAAGGTGGTGGTGGCCGGCCTGGAGCCCGGCGGCCAGATCCCTGTCCATCCGGGCGATTTCGGCGTCTACCACTTCCTGGAAGGCGCCGGCCAGATGCGCGTGGGCGAGACGACGTTCGACATACAACCCGGCGCCACGGTGATCGTCCCGGCCGGCGCGACCCGCAGCATGATCGCCGACACCCGGTTGGCGTTTATTGCGGTGCGGGTGGTTTGACAACCCGACATCATTCTGTTGCGACCGGTTGTCTTCCCTTCGACGCGGCATCTGTCTTCTTCTTGCGCTGTCCCCTGACGATGTAGGGCAGCAGCAGCAGGTACGCCCCACTGATCGCCATAACCAGCATCAGGACAGACGGGATCTTGTCCAGCCTTTCCCAGGCGGCTACGAGCTGCGGATCGCCGAACAGTTTGATGATCACAGCCGCCGGGATCGCTAACGCGGTCGGCACCGCGATCCAGCGGTGGAATTTGCGAAACCATTTGCTCAAGAACTTAGTCATGTGTGGCTATCTCCTTTAGAAAGGTTGTTTCCTGGCCTTCAGGTCCAGGTTGATTTCTCGCGCCGGGCTGGGTGCGCCGGGCGCTGCGATCCGGTTCACCACCCCGCGCACGTCAGGCGCCTGCCCGGCCAGCGCTTCGGCCGCAGCGCGTTCAGCCAGGGTATCGGCCGCGCCAGCCAGGTGAACGATGCCGTTCAGCACGCCGACGCGCAGATCAGCGTGGGCGGTGCGGCTGTCAGCCGCAAGGACCGCCAGGATCTCTGCCCGTAGGCTTTCGTCCGCGATGGTCGTGTCTTGTTGCATCATCAGGCCTCCTGCAAACCCTCCGACCGCGTTTTCAGACAAGCCGCCCATGCCGCGCATGACACAAGCAGAGACGAAAACCGCCACGTGCCAGGCACTTCATAAGTGCCTGGCACGTCTGGGGCGGTTTTCGGGTTAGGGATCAGGCCGGAACCTTGCCCTTGCGCGCCTGGGCCAACATCAAGGCCAGGATGATGGCCCAGGCGAT
>JAPKMS010000384.1 GCA_026645775.1 Anaerolineae bacterium | reverse complement strand
GGCGCCTATCACGTGGGGATCTACAAGTCGGGCCTGCCGGACCTGCCCGACCAGGTTGTCACTGTGCCGCCAAGCCAGACCGTGAACTTTACCTATCCCCGCCGGTACGCGATCCGCGGCACGGTGCGCAACTATGACGGCGCGCCGGTGCAAGGCGCCAACGTCTCCACTTCGTGGAATGATCCGGTATACGCCTCGGCCCAGACCGATGCCAACGGCGCATACGTTTTGTCCGTCATCGCCGGCACATTCACCATTGGCGCCTCCAAGACCGGGTTCCCTGATCCTGAGGACCGCCAGGTCACGGTGCCGCCGGAAGCAACCGGGGTGGATTTCACCTTTCCGCAGCCCTTCCCGATCCGCGGCACGGTGCGGGATGGGGTCGGTCAGCCCGTGGCGGGTGCGACCATCTGGGGCGGCATCAGCTCAGTGACCACCGCGGCCGACGGCACGTACACCACAATGGCCGGGCCGGGCGATCACTACGTATCAGCCAACAAAACCGGCTACCAATCCGCTTCGAGCGTCCTGGTTCCCGTGCCGCCCGCCGCGACGGGCGTGGATTTCGTGCTGTTAATCAGGAATCAGACGATCACCGGCCGCGTGACGGATACCCAGGGCCAGCCGTTGGCCGATGCCTACGTCTCCGCGTCCACCATCGATTGCAGCCGCAACGGCAGCGGCAGCGCGCAGACGACGGCCGATGGCACGTATACGCTTGCCGTGCCTGCCGGAACCTATCACGTTCGGGCGAGCAAGGATGGCTTCGTCCCTGCGCCTTTCGGGTTGGTCAAGCTCCCAATGATTGCAGCCCAAGCGGTAACCACCCAGGTTGACTTCGCCCTTGAGCCATTGGAAAATACGATCCGCGGGACCGTCAGGAACAGCCAGGGGCAACCGGTAGAGGATGCCTGGATCTATGCCTCTGCGTGCGATCTGTCGTACAGCGCCGAGACCGATGCGACGGGCGCCTACACGCTGACGGTGAGCGCCAATATCTACAACATTTCCGCCTTCAAGAGCGATTACCCCGACCCGCCCGCGCAGACCGTGGTGGCGCCGCCGAACGCCGACCACGTGGACTTCGTCCTGCCGCCGGCCTACACCATCAGCGGCCGCGTCACCGACCCGCAGGGGCGTCCCCTTGTCGACGTCTCTGTCAGTACGGATTACAGCAGCACGGACTCCGATTCCGACTCTACGGATGCGGATGGCCGGTACACACTTTACCTGGCGGCCGGCACCTACCGGATCGGTGCGGAGGAGGATGGGTACGACTGGCCGCATCGCACGGTTACGGTCCCGCCGAACCGAACCGATGTGGACTTCGTGTTGACGCCGGTGACACTGCGGATCCAGGGCTTCGTGCGCGACACTGCTGGCCGTGGCGTGGCGAGCGGCTGGGTGTGCCCGATGTTGTCCGGCGAGAACACCTCTTTTTACTGTAAGACGACGTACTACAACGGCGCGTACTCCAAGCTGCTGCCGGCCGGCACGTATAGTGTGAGCGCCTCGGCAAGTTGTTACACGCGTGTCTCGACATCAGGTGTGACTTTGCCGCCTGACCGCACGGGTCTCGACTTCACCATCAAGCTGCGCGACCAGTTTATTGCCGGCCGCGTGACCGATTCGGACGGCCAGCCGGTGTGCGGGGCGTCAATGCGGGCCAGGGACGGCGAGTCAGACTATGACACCACGGAGCGAGGCGGGCGTTACAGCCTGAACGTGCCCGCGGGCACGTATAAGGTGAGCGCCTCGAAGACCGGCTATGCGGCGCCCGCCGAGCAGACCGTTACCGTCCCGCCATCCACGACAGCGGTGAACTTCGGGTTCCAGGCGCCTGGCAATACGATCAAAGGGGTCGTGAGAGATAACCGTGGGACAGTCATGGCTGGCGTCTCGATCAGCGCCAGCGGCTCCGGTGGAGTCGTGACTGCCGTGACGGGCGCGGATGGTAGCTACACGCTTAAAGTGTTGAATGGGAACTGGAACGTCGTGGCGAACAAACCGGGGTATCTCGTTGTGCCGACCGTGCGTTCGTTCACGGTGCCGCCGAGCCAAACCGGCGGCGACTTTGCATTGACCGCCCGTTCCGAGTTGAGGCCGTTTTATCTGCCGGTGATCGTCCGGGGACTGTGATAAGCGGATCTCACCCCAGAGGCACAGGGGCACAGCATTCTCGGGTTCCCCTCTGCGTTCTCTGCGTCTCTGGGGTGTTTATCAGCACAGATGTCGGCGTTCCGTTCATGCAATGCTTACGCGTGAGCCGTTCGCAGTCTTCACCACATCGATGCGCGCGGGGAAGAGGTCCTTTAGCTCGTCGATGTGCGTGATGACGATGATCCGCTCGAAGTCGTGCTGGATCGAGTTGATCGCTTCAACGACCAGCGATCGGCCTTGCGAATCCTGCGACCCGAATCCCTCGTCGATCACCAGCGTCTGGAGCTGCGCGCCGGCGCGGCGGGCCAGCAGCTTGCTGATCGCGATGCGCAGC
>JAPKMS010000383.1 GCA_026645775.1 Anaerolineae bacterium | reverse complement strand
TCTGGCCGCGGCGCGCGGCGCGGCGGGCCGCACCTACATCCTGGGCCATGGCGCCGGCAACCTGGATCACGCGGCGTTCCTGCGCCGGATGGCTGAGGCCGCAGGCACCCGGCCGTTGCGCGCCCCGCAGGTGCGCGGCGGGCACGCGGTCGGCCTGCCTGCCGCGCTCACCGCCGACCCGGCGCGGGCGGTGCGGGAGCTGGGGCTGCCTCAATCGGACTTGCAGGCCGCCTTTGCCGCGGCCGTTGCCTGGTATCGGGCGACGCTCGATATCGTCTGAACGACGACCAGAAGGGATTCACCATGTCTGCATTTCGCGACCGCTGGATGACGTTTTGGATGGCCCGCGCCGGGCTGAGCGGGCCGGGCCGGCTGGCGACGCGGCTGGCCACGTGGGCCGCGCCGCCGTATAAAGGCAAACGGTCGCTGGCCCAGCTCACCCGCCGCGGTTACGTCTCCCCGCGCGCACAGATCGATTGCCGCGATCTGCGCTTTGGCGAGCACTGCTACATCGATGATGACGTGGTTATCTTCGACCGCGGGGACGGCGGACACGCGGCGCTGGGCGACCATGTCTTCCTCTACCGCGGCACGATCATCGAGATCGGCGAGGGCGGCAGCGTGGAGATCGGCGCGGGCAGCCACATCCAGCCCAACTGCCAGTTTACCGCCTTCCGGGGCAGCGTGCGGATCGGCCGGGGCGTGCAGGTTGCACCGGCCTGCGCCTTCTACCCCTACCAGCATGGCCTCGCCGCAGGCCAGCCCATCACCCGGCAGCCGTTGACCAGCCGCGGCGACATCGTGATCGAGGACGACGCCTGGCTGGGCTACGGCGCGATCGTGCTCGATGGCGTAACGGTGGGCCAGGGCGCGGTGGTGGGCGCTGGCGCCGTGGTCACCGCCGATGTGCCGCCGGATGCGATCGTTGCCGGCGTGCCGGCGCGCGTGATTTCCCACCGGGAACTGGCTGCTGCCGTAACTTCTTGTTGACTCCTGCGTTGATTTCCCCGAAACCGGCGCGCAAGACACCTGTGGTTTGCCTGTATTTGCGCGCTCAGGTATACTTTTTGTCCTGCCGTGCGCCCATCCGGGCTTGGTCCTGGATTGTTCCGCGCCTGGCAGCCATCAAACCCGACCGAATGGGAGGTAAAATCTGATGACCGACACACCCGCTGTGCGCCGACGGAGCTGGCTCCTGGCCGCGCTCGTCATCCTTGCGCTTGGCCTGTTCACCGTTCCGCTCGTGGCGCAGACGTCCGGTGCGCCGGGAGCCCCAACCCCCACTGCGACCGCGATCCCTGATCCGGTATGGAAACAGGTCTTCGCCGCACCGACCGGCGTCCACTGGTATACGCTGTACTTCCCCACCCGCGAGGTGGGCTACGCGTCCGGAGGCTCGGATTGGAACGGGCCCAACAACGGCCGCGTCATTCCGATTGAGATCGCCAAGACGACCGACGGCGGCAAGACCTGGACGTCAAAGCAGGTCCCCAACTCCCTTGGCTGGGCGCGCGGCCTGACGTGCAAGGACGCGAACAACTGCTGGATCGCCGGCAATGACAAGACTTATCGCGTCCAACGTACGACCGACGGGGGGGCGACCTGGATCCCCTGGACGAACGTGTCCGGCTACCCCAACTGGCTGTGGTCGGCAGGCTGGACCGGGAACGGCGACACGGTGCTGGCCGGCGCCACGTGCTACGACAACTCCTCTGAATACAGGAACACGACGACCAACTGGGTGCGCACGACCGATGGGCAGAAGTGGTTCAAAAAAGTCTATAACGCCGATACGTATATGTGTTATGTGCAATGGGACATCGAATGCCCGGCGAAGGACTACTGCTACAGTACCGGCCGCTACTATTCGTTCCGCAGCGTCGACGGCGGCGCAAGCTGGCGGAAGCTGACGCTTACACCGAACACGCGGCAGTACGGCCTGTCCTGCACCTCCACCGGCCGATGTTGGGCAGTTGGCAAGTGGCCGCATATCCGCTACACCGCGAATTCCGGCACCACCTGGACCGCGGCCACGGTCGCGGGCATCCCCACCATGGCCCAGTTCTGGGATGCGGCCATGGTCGACGACAAACACGGTTACGCGATCGGCTGCGACAACGTCTCCACCGATCAAAAAGACACCTGCCTGGGCAAGGGCATCATCTACCGCACCGACGATGGGGTGAACTGGCGGTCGATCCCCTCGCCGACCAAGTCCGACATCATGGACATCTGGGTCGTGAGCCCCGGCGAGATCGTCATCGCGGACTTTGGCGGGAAGATCTGGCGCGGCACGGTGGGGGCCGGGACGGAAACGCCGACGCCCACGCCTACGGCTACGGCGACCGCGACGGAGACGCCCACGGCGACGCCGACGGAAACGCCGACCGTCACGCCTACAGCGACTGCGACCGCAACAGAGACGCCCACGGCCACGCCCACGGCAACGGCGACGCCGACAGAGACGCCCACGGCCACGCCTACGGCGACGGCGACACCTACGATCACGCCGACACCGACGCCGACGACGCGGTACACCTATCTGCCGCTGATCTGGCAGTAGGCGCGAGCCCTCACCCCCTGCCCCCTCTCCCATGACGTGGGAGAGGGGGTAAGAAATTCTTCCCTCCACGACAAGTGCCCAGGCGGCCGCGTCATGATGTGACGAAACCGTCACATTCCGAGCGCCGCCCTTTTCATCCGCCATTCATCCCCTCTGCCTATCATAGCGCGGCTATCGAATCAGCAATGGAGGAGTCTTTCATGCGCCCAGAGAACGTCTCCCGTGCCTACGAGCCCGGATCAGGCCAGCCGGCCTGGCAGCGCGCCCTGCTGCCGATCTGTGCGGCCTTCGTCCTGGTCATCTTATCTGCCGCGGCGATCCTGCCGCAGGCCGCAGCCATGCCCGCCGGGGAGGCGTCTGCGCCCGCCGCAAGCGCCTGGCAACTTGTCCACCAGGCCCCCAGCGGCGTCTCCTGGTATTCCCTCTCCTTCGTGGATGATGTCACGGGGTATGCCGCCGGCGGCCCGGATTGGAACAACGGCAACGACGGCCGCGGCGCGCCCATCAGCATCGGCAAGACCACCGATGGCGGTGAGACCTGGGTGACGCGGACGGTCGCGGGCAGCAACGGCTGGGCGCGCGGCCTCACGTGTAAGGACGAGAATAACTGCTGGATCGCGGGCAACGATCAGTATGCACGCGTCCGCCGCACCACCGACGGCGGAGCAACCTGGACCGCCTGGAGCAACCAATCAGGCTATGCCAACTGGCTGTGGTCGGCCGGGTGGACGGGGAACGGCGACACCGTGCTGGCCGGCACCACCTGTTACGATCCGGCCACTCCCGGCGCCAACGCCAACTGGGTGCGCACCACCGACGGCCAGACCTGGAAGGCCGTTGCCTGGCAAACAGGCACCTACCTGTGCTACGTCCAGTGGGATATCGAATGCCCGGCGAAGGATTACTGCTACAGCACCGGCCGTTACTACACCTTCCGCACCGTCGATGGTGGCGCGAGCTGGACCCGCCTGACGATCAGCCCCAATACGCGGCAGTACGGCCTGTCGTGCACTTCCACCGGCAAGTGCTGGGTGGTGGGCAAGTCACCGCATATCCGCTACACGACCAACAGCGGAACTTCGTGGACTGCAGCCACCGTGTCGGGGATTCCGACGATGGCCCAGTTCTGGGATGTGGCGATGGTTGATGACACGCACGGCTATGCGGTCGGCTGCAACAACGTCTCCACCGATCAAAAAGATGCCTGCCTGGGCCAGGGGATCATCTATCGCACCGACGACGGCGTGAACTGGTCCGCGGTGAGCGCGCCGACCACCGCCGATATCATGGATGTATGGGCTTTTTCGATGGATGACTACGTCGTCGTGGACTTTACGGGCCGCATCTGGCACTACGGGCCGGTCGAAGTCCCCACTGCGACCGTGACGGCCACCGCGACCCAGACCGCGTCGCCGACCAGCACCGCCACGCCCACGGCGACCGCCACGTCCACTCACACGCCGACCGCGACCGCGACCCCGACGGAGACGTTGACGCCCACGCCCACCCACACGCCTACCGAGACCCCGACGCCCACCAGCACGCCGACCCTGGCGCCCGGTAGCGGCATCATCGCGGGTGAGGTGTTCATCGACGGCGACGGGGATCTGGTGCGGGACCCGGGCGAGGCCGGCGCGGGCGATGTGCGGGTGTCGCTGCGCACTGTGCCGACGAACACCCTTCAATTGCAGGTCAGCACTGACGCCTCCGGCCATTATGGGTTTTACAGCGTCGCGCCGGGCGACTGGACCGTGGAGATCGACGTGCCCGCGCGAGCCGTGCTGCGCAGCCCACTTAACCCTGTGCCGGTGACGGTGATCACGCACACGGTTCACGCGGTTGCGTTTGCGTTGGAACTGCTGCCCACGGCCACGCCGACCGAGACGGCGACCCCCACATATACGCCGACGGCAACGCCGACGCACACCCCCACGAACACGCCGACGGCTTCGGCTACGCCTACGCAAACGCCCACGGCGACGTCGACATCGACCGCGACGCCGACGAATACGCCGACCGCCACGCCGACCGTCGTCTTCCCGATGGTGAACGGCTGGGAGAAGATCGTCACCAAGACGGGTGTCTACTGGCGCGATCTCCACTTCACCAGCCGCAGCGCAGGGCTGGCAGTGGGCGG
>JAPKMS010000382.1 GCA_026645775.1 Anaerolineae bacterium | reverse complement strand
GGCTGACCTCAAGGCCGGCGCGCCCTTCGAGCTGACCGGGACGGCCGCGCCCGGCGCCAAGGTGCAGGTCTTCGATGGGGACACGCTGCTCGGCGAAACTACCGCCGACGCCGATGGCAACTGGAAGTTCGCAGTCCCCGCCCTGCCCGCCGGCAGCCACAGCCTGGTCACGAAGGCGCTGGACGCCGCCGGCAAAGATCTCGGTGCGTCGGAGCCGTTCAAGTTCGACCTGCCGGATCTGGCGGCGTCCTACCCCGCGCCCTATGTTGTCACGCTGGCGCCCGGCGCATCGACTTCCGTGCCGGTCCAGGGTTTTTGCATGAACTATGGAAAGCCTTTCCCGAGCAAAACCTTGCAGGCCGCTGATCTGGCGAGCGATAAGGTGCGCGCGGCGGTGGCGTATGCTCTGCAAAAGGGCTATGTCGACAGCGATCCATTGCAGGTCCAGCTTGCGGTCTGGTACCTGCAGGATGGCAAAAAGATCCCGGGTCGCACCTACACCCTGGCCGACGAAATCATCCGCTTTGCCGAGAGCGGCGCCGCACCTGAGCCGGGCGACGCGCAGACGCTGGCCGCAGCTCTGGGCAAGGACCTGGTCTCGGCCACCATCGCCGATTACCAGAGCACTTCGCCGGCCAACTACCTGTACAAGGGTCGGGGCAACTTAGTTTTGAAGAATGTGAGCCCGGACACGGTGACGCTCGTCCTGCCGTACGGCATGCGCTTCACCGATAGCGGCAAGCAAGGCACCCAGGATATGGCGATCTTCCCAGGGGTGCCATAACCCTAGCACCTCGCCACCGAGGATTTGCAGAGTCGTAGTGGCGACGAACGATAGAAGTCATTACTACCGTCCATCAAGATCAAACGTGGCGAGGTACGAGCGGAACGTTCATAGCAAAAGGACCGGCCCCACCCATCAGGTAAAGCTGATGGGTGGGGTCGGTCCTTTTGGAACGCCCGATCGGCCGCTATCGTTTGACGAAAATTACTTCACCCAACCGCGCGCTGCGACGGCATCGGCTACGCGCTGGACGGAAACCAGGTAGGCCGCCAGCCGGTTATGCACGTTGTGCACCTGCGCCATTTCATGAACGGCACGGAAGGCAGTGGTCATCTTCGCCTCGAGCCGGGTCTGCACTTCCTCGATCGGCCAGTAGAAATTGTAGGCGTTCTGCACCTGCTCAAAATAGCTCACAGTGACGCCGCCGGCATTGCACAAGAAGTCGGGGATGATGTAGATGCCCTTCTTGAAGAGCACCTGGTCGGCCTCGGGGGTCGTCGGACCATTGGCCAACTCGGCCACGATCTTGGCCTGGATGCGATCGGCATTATCGGCCGTGATGACGTTTTCGAGAGCGGCCGGGAAGAGGAGATCCACGGGCAGCTCCAGCAACTCCGCGTTCGTGATCGGCTTCATGCCGGCGGCCGTGTACCCCTCAATCAGGTGGCGCGGATTCTGATCCACGTGCGCCGCAATCGCTGGAATGTCCAGGCCGGCGGGATCGTAAAACGCGCCGCTGATATCGCTGACGGCGACGACCTTCATGCCCATCTGATGCGACAGCTTCGCAGCCCAGCCACCGACATTGCCGAAGCCCTGAATCGCCACGCTGGCGTTCTGCAGATCAAGGCCAATCAGCTTGGCGGCTTCGCGCACGGTGTAGATGCCGCCGCGCGCGGTGGCGTCACCGCGGCCCAGGGAGCCGAACATATGCACCGGTTTGCCGGTGATGACCCCCGGCAGATGGCGGCCGGTGATGACTTCGTATTCATCCAGCATCCAGGTCATGATCTCGGGCGTGGTGTTGACATCCGGCGCGGGGACATCTTTGTCGGCGCCAATGAAGTGGGCCACCCGGCGCATGTAGCCGCGGCTGAGCCGCTCAAGCTCACCGCGCGACAGGCTCTTGGGATCGCAGATGATGCCGCCCTTGCCGCCGCCCAGGGGAATATCCACCACGGCTGTCTTCCAAGTCATCCAGGCAGAGAGTGCGCGGACGGTGTCGATCGTTTCATCGGGATGGAAACGGATGCCGCCCTTGGCAGGGCCGCGCGCATCGTTGTACTGCACGCGAAAACCCTGGAAAGTCTGATAAGTGCCATCGTCCATCTGAACGGGGATGCTGACGTGCAACTCGCGCATCGGCATGCGTAAGAAAGCATGCATAGCGGGCGAGAGGCCAAGGATTGCAGCAGCATCATCGAGCTGGTGTTGTGCAATCGTAAAAGGGTTGGGTTTGACAGACATGAGGTACACTCCTTTGTGTAGTTTATGCGCCGGCAGGTCTGCGCTGCATGGGCTGCCCGCGTGTTATTGGCGTAGATATGTGCAATTATATGCGATTGAGGCCGAAGTTCAAATTTGCCCACCCTCCAGGAAACGTGCGGCGGCGGTTGCCAGCAGCGCCGCCCCAATGGGCAAGGCTCGCTCATCGAAGTCAAAACGCGGGTTATGATGGGGTGCGTTCAGGCCCAGTTCAGCATTGGCAGAGCCCACCAACATGAAACAGGCCGGCACCCGCCGGGCGAACTCCGAGAAGTCTTCCGAGACCATCAGCGGGGCGTGCCAGGGAACCGCGGCCTTGCCCACTACCTGCACCGCCGCCAAGTGCGCGATCTCGGCCATAGCCGGGTCGTTAATGACTGCGCTGGTCATCTCGTGGACCTTCAGCTCGTACTTGGCGCCCAGGCCGGCGGTGACGCCATCCAGCAGCACCTGCAGCCGGGTCAACACCGTCTCGCGCACCACCGGCGAGAAGGTGCGAAGGGTGCCCTGCATCTCGACTGTCTCGGCAATGACGTTGAACGCTGTGCCGCCGTGCACGGTGCCAATCGTCAGAACGGCGGTTTCCTGCGGGTCCACGTTGCGGCTGACGATCGTTTGCAGCGCTGAGAGCACCTGCCCCGTGACCGCAACGGCGTCCACCGTCTGATGCGGCAACGCCCCATGTCCGCCGCGACCGCGCACAGTGATCCGCAGAGTATCGGCCGCAGCCATGAGGGGGCCGGCTTGCGCCACCACCCGGCCCAGCGGTACCGTATTCCACAGGTGCAGGCCGAACGCCGCATCCGGTTTCGGATCGGCCAACGCGCCATCGGCGACCATCGCGGCCGCGCCGCCATCGCCCTCTTCTGCCGGTTGAAAAATAAAGAGGACGCGGCCCGGCAGCTCGGCCGCGTGCCGGGCCAGAAGCGTGGCCGCACCCAGCCCAATCGCCACGTGGCCATCATGCCCGCACGCGTGCATCACCCCCGGCACGCACGACACATACGGCGCATCGCTGATCTCCTGGATCGGCAGGGCATCCATGTCGGCCCGCAGCATCACCGTCGGACCGGGCCGCCCGCCGTGCAACAAGGCGACGACGCCCGACCGCCCCACCTGCGTGCGCACCTCGTAGCCCAACTCGCCCAACGTACGCGCCACCACGCCCGCGGTTCGGCTCACCTCAAACCCCAACTCGGGATGTTGATGCAGATCACGGCGCCAGGCGATCAATTGCCCCTGCAGAGCTTCAGCTTCGGCGCGAAAATCGAGTCCCGTCATGACTCCCTCATCCCGCCATACGACCAGGGCGTGTTCCAGAGCACGAGGGGCAGGCCTGGCCGGCGAATGCCCGCACCGGTGACCTCACCCAACACAAGCTTGTGGTCGCCCGGGGTCTGCAGCTCGACCGCGAGGCGACATTCGAGCCAGGCCAGCGCATCCGTCAGCAGCGGGCAATGGCCCACGCTGTCGCGCACGGCATGGCCGGCGAGAGTCGCGGTCCCGGCCGGCACGGTCAGATGGTCAAAGAAGGTCTCGGCCAACGTCCCCTGCTCCGTGTCGAGGATGTTGACCACGAACCGATGCGCCTTTCCCACGGCATGCGCCAGATGAGAATTGCGTTTCAGTGCGACCATCACCAGCGGCGGCTCAAACGAGACCTGGCTGACCCACGAAACGCTGGTCGCATGAAGCGTGTCGCCGTGGCAGGCTGTCAACACGTAAAGGCCATTGGAAATCAGGCGCAGGGCATCGTTGCGGACGTCAGTGACAGAAACCTCAGGCGTCATTGTCGAGCCTCCTTATCAGAAAGGGAGCCGCTCAGCCCCCGTAATGCCACGGGGTATCTCGCAAGGGCAGCGCCTGCACACCCTCCGAGGGGCTGTCGGCGTCCACGATCCGGGCGATGAAAATGGTGTGATCACCGGTTTGGTTGGCCTCTTCAACCACCTCGCACTCCAGCCAGGCGCTCGCCGCACCCAGGATCGGCACGCCATGTTCGCTCAACCCGTAGCGATAGCCGGCGATCTCGTCGGCGGTGGCCGCGTTGACCTTGAAGAAGGTCTTCGCCAGGTCGGGCTGCTGTGCGCCGACAACGTGGAGGGCAAACCGCCCGCTCTCACGCACAGCCTCGCAGATCCCGGTGCCTTTACGCATGGCCGCGGCAATCAGCTTCGGCTCGAAGGATGCCTGCGTCACCCAACTGATGGTTGCGGCACGCGGGCCCTCTGCGCTGGGACTGGTCGCCACGAAGAGGCCGTAGGAGAACATGCGAAGGACATTTTTGATGGTGTCGGTGTCGGGCATGGAATACCTCATGATGTGTGAATGGATGCGGAGTCAGCGTACGCGTTTCCGCGCACGATGTCCATGATTAAGCTTCTAGTTCGGCTTGCGAAATCACCACAGGCTGCGATCCACCCGCCCGGCCAACGCATCGCTGATCGGCTCGCGCCAGTTCGGCGCAAGATCGGCGCAGGCGCGCAGCAGGCCGAAGCAACCGGTGAGCATCTGGTCTCCATGGGGAACGGCAAAGTAGATGGGCAGCCCCGAATCGGCCAGCAGGGCGCGCCGCGGGCCAACCAGTGCCACGAGGTCCAACGGCGCGGCGCTCGTGTCGAGGCACAACGCGCCGTGGCCCTTATCCCCGAACACCGCTTCGTGGCGGATGCTGCCGGCAGCCAGCGCCCGCAGCCAGGCCGAGAGCCGCTCGGCGGTGAGTTCGCCTGTGTGATGCTCGAACAGCCGGACAAAGTGGCCGCCGCTGAACTGAAATGCCAGGGTGTGGAAGTTGCCCACGTTGACGACCAGTGGATGGGAATGCGCGGCGACGCGCGGATCGTCCAGCGCGCCCAACACGGCCGCCGGCGCGGTGTCCATCACAATGACGGGCAGTCCACTCTGGGCAGTCGCTGTGTCGGCCAGAGCACGGAGCCGGGTCATCATCTCCGGCACTGCGTCGCCCCAACTGGCAAAGGTGCTCAACCGGCGATCACGACGCAGCCGCTCGCCCAGGTAATCCATGCGGAACTGCCGGTCGCTGATCTCCGGGGGGGCTGCGCCATGATCGAAGACGGCCAACGCCAACGCATCCGGCCGCAAATCGAAGCCGAATGCGGCGAAAGCGCCCCGGATGGCCGCGTAATCGAAGTCGCGGAACTCAACGTGGGCATAGTCGCGACACGTCGTCAGCTTGTCAGCGGCCTCGGCCGGGATGATCTCGATGCCCAGCTCACGCTCGACTTGCTCCAGGTCATCGTTGAGGGTGCGGGCCGCATCGGGCGTCGCCAGCACGCGCAACCCGGCGCGGCGGTGATCCTCGACCGCCCACGACACCGGGCCGCCACCCATGATCACGCCGGTGATCAGCAGCGGCAGCCGCGCCGCCGTGGCGCGCCGCACCTGTCCGCCGATCAACAACGTGGGCGAGGGCATCACCAGCTTGAGGCAATTCTCCGGCGCCCGCTCGCTGTCGAAGAGCAGGATGTCCTGGGTGCCGGTGCCGATGTCTGCTACAAGTATGTGCATGGTTGGTAGGTTAGTAGGTTGGTAGATTGGTAGATTGGTAGATTGGTAGGTTGGTACACTGGCGGAGCGGTGGGTTGGTGTAGCGACACGTCTTCGTCCACCAGGTCCCAATTTACCAGTTTACCAGTTTACCGCTCCCCAATAATCCGCGCCTGCCCATCCGCGTGATACGACGAACGCACCAGCGGCCCGGATTCCACCCACTTGAAGCCGCGGGCATAGCCCTCGTTGGCCAGTTGGGTGAATTCGTCCGGGTGATAGTAGCGCGCGATGGGCAGATGCTGCTTACTGGGTTGCAAATATTGACCGATGGTGACGATGTCCACGTTGACGGCGCGCAGCTCGTCCAGCACCGCCAGGATCTCGTCCCATTCTTCGCCCAGCCCCACCATGAGTCCGCTTTTGGTCAGCGCCTTTGGATCAAGTTCCTTGGCCATCCGCAGGACCTCAAGGCTGCGCTCGTGCTTGGCCTGCGGCCGCACCCAGCGCGAGAGCCGGGGCACGGTCTCCGTGTTGTGGTTCAGGATCTCCGGCCGCGCGTCCATCACCAACTTCAACGCCTCTCGCTCGCCCTTGAAGTCGGGGATAAGCACCTCGATGGTGCAGCCCGGCACCCGCTCCCGGATCTCGCCGATGGTATTGGCGAAGATGTGCGCGCCGCCGTCGGGCTGGTCGTCGCGATCCACGCTGGTGAGCACGACATGGCGCAAGGCCATCTGCGCCACCGACTCGGCCACGCGGCGGGGCTCATCCTCGTCCAGCGGCAGCGGTTTACCCGATTGGATGTTGCAGAATTTACAAGAACGGGTGCAGATGTCACCCATCAGCAAGAAGGTAGCCGTGCCGCGGCTCCAGCACTCGCCCAGGTTAGGGCAAAACGCTTCCTCGCACACGGTATGCAGCGTCTGACCGCGCATCAACGACTTCAGACGCCAATACTCGTCGTTCTGGCTCAGCTTGATACGCAGCCATTCCGGCTTACGGCCGGCGGGTTGCTCGTCGTGGAGCCGGGCGCGACGGACTGTCGGCGCGGGCTTGGGATCCACAGGGATCGGATCTATCATGACATTCTTTTGCATAGGTCAACCGTTCCGTGAACGAAGCTTGATGAATTAGCGGCCCAGCATCAGCGACGGCGACACTCACTGCTCTAACCCCCAGGTCACGTCTTCCAACATTGCCTGATGCTGGCGCTCCGCCAAATCCACCCAGTCAATCCCGACGGCTTCAATCGCCGCATCGCGCGAGATTTCGTGCCGCAAGTACTGGCCCAGTGTGCGCTCGCGCCACAATTGCCGAAGGCCAGCTTGGAAGGCCCATGTTATGACTTCTGCCTCTGGTTTGTGAGTCTCCCGCACTAGAGTATCCAGATAAGTCACTACCGTTTCCATCCTACACCTCAGAGATATAAAACCTACATGTGGATCGCCGTCCCCATCACTGCATGCGCGGCTTCCATCAGCGCCTCCGAGAGCGTCGGGTGCGCGTGGACGGTGCGGGCGATCTCTTCCGTGGTCAGCTCCCAGGTGTGGGCCAGCGCCAGCTCGGGCAGCAGCTCGGTGACCTCGGGGCCGACGAGATGCGCGCCGAGGATCTCGCCGTATTTCGCGTCGGCGATGATCTTGACGAAGCCTTCCTTCTCGTTCAGGCCCAGCGCCTTGCCGTTCGCGACAAAGGGGAATTTGCCGATCTTGATCTCGTAGCCTTTCTCCCGTGCCTGCGCCTCGGTGTAGCCCAGGCTGGCCACCTGCGGTTTGCAATAGGTGCACCGCGGCATGAAGGCGTAGTCCGCGTCCCGGATCGGCCGCGTCTCGTGGTCGGCAATGGTCTCGGCCGCGACGATGCCCTGTGCGCTGGCCACGTGCGCCAGCAGCAGCTTGCCCGTCACGTCGCCGACGGCGTACACGCCGGGGACGTTGGTCCGCATGAACTCGTCCACGGGGATGAAACCGCGCTTGTCCACCTGGACGCCGGCCGCTTCCAGCCCGAGGCCGCCGCTGTTGGGCGCCACGCCGATCGCGACCAGCACCACGTCGGCCGCGATGGCCTGCTCCGCGCCGCTGGCCCCGTCCTTGACGCGCACGGTGACGCCGTCGGCAGTGAGGTCAACGCCCTCGGTCCGGGTGTTCACCAGCGTCTTGATGCCCTGCTTCTTGAACGCCTTCGCCACCTCGGCCGCGGTCTCGTCATCTTCCAGTGGGAGCACGTGCGGCAGCATCTCGATCACCGTCACTTCGGCGCCATAGGCGCGAAAGACGTACGCGAACTCCATGCCGATAGCCCCCGCGCCGACGACGACCAGCCGCTTCGGGATGGAGGTCAGTTCCAACGCCTCGCGGCTGGTGATGATCTTCCGCCCGTCGATCGTCATGCCCGGCAGCGAGCGCGGCCGCGCACCGGTGGCAATGATGATCGATCTGGCATCCAGGAGCTGGCCCGACGGCTCGACGCGCACCTGCTGCGGGCCCGTCAGGGTGGCCGTGCCCTGGATGTGCGTCACGCCGTTTTTCTTGAAGAGGAAGCCGATCCCCTTGACCAACCGGTCGGAGACCTGGCGGCTGCGCTTGTGCGCCACGGCATAGTCCAGCTTGAGGTTCTCGAAGCTGAAACCGAACTCCTTCGCCTCGTTGGTCAGGATACTGGCCAGCTCCGAGTTGCGCAGCAGCGATTTCGTCGGGATACAGCCCCAATTCAGACAAACGCCGCCCAGCGCCTCGCGCTCAACCACGGCGACTTTTTGGCCCAGTTGCGCGGCGCGGATCGCGGCCACGTAGCCGCCCGGCCCGCCGCCGATCACGATGACGTCGTAAGAAGAAGTTTCAGCCATGATACTCCAAGCTCCTCGTATGGTTTACTAGTCGCCCGCTATTTTACCAGCATTTCCACCGCATTCCCAATCACCCGGGATACCCCCCCAGGAACCGGACCACTGCCTCCAGGAAACTATCCGCCTCCTGCCCGTCGAGGACACGGTGGTCGAACGTGAAGCTCAGATAGGCCATGGGCCGGATAGCGATGGCATCCGCCACATCCGGCAGGAGCGGGTGGCCGCCGCCGACAACGATCGGCCGCTTGCGGATCGCGCCAACGCCCAGGATGCCGGCTTGCGGCTGGTTGATGATGGGGGTGGCAAACAAGCTGCCCGCAGTGCCGTGGTTGGTGAGGGTGAAGGTGCCGCCTTGCGCCTCCTCGGGTTTGAGCTGCTTCGACCGCGCCCGTTCGGCCAGGTCGTTCACGGCGCGCGCCAGTCCCAGCAGACTCAGCGCATCCGCATCGCGGATCACCGGCACGATCAAGCCGTCGGCGATGGCGACCGCCATGCCCAAGTGGATGCGCCGGTGCACCAGCAACCCCTCCTCGGTGAAGCTGCTGTTGACCACGGGCACGGCTCGGAGCCCGGCGATGATCGCTTGGGCGAGGAACGGGGTAAAGGTCAGCCGGACGCCACCCCGCGCAAACTCAGCCCGCAGCCGTTCACGCGCCTGCACGATGCCCGTCATGTCGGCCTCCATCACCGTCGTCACGTGCGGCGCGGTGTGGACGCTGGCGGCCATGTGTACGGCGATCGAACGACGGATGGCGGACAGCGGCGTTACCATCGAGTCGCCGGGGGCTGGCGGCAATGCACGCGTTGGCGCAGGCCGAGGCGCGGCGCCCTGCGCCTCGGTCGGTTTGAACAGATCGCCGGAGCCCGGCCGCTCCCAAGGAGGCAGCTCGGCCGGCCCGGCAGCAACGAAATGCTCCACATCTTTCTTAGTCACACGGCCGCCCTCCCCGGTGCCGGGCACCTGCGCCAGGTCCACACCTGACTCGGCAACCAGCCGTGCCACTGCCGGCGAGATAAAGCCCACCGACTGAGGCGCGCGCGGCGCGGCGGCTTGCACGTGTGCCGCGACATCTTCCTTGGTGACGCGTCCCGCCGGGCCGGTGCCCTTGATCTGCGCCAGGTCCACCCCGTGCTCGGCGGCCATGCGCTGCGCGACCGGCGTGGCCAGCGGGGGAGCCGATGGCAGATCACGGGCCGCCTCCGGGATTTCCGCTTCCGCTGCGCCGATCCAGGCCAACGGCGTGCCGGCCGGCACAGTCCGGCCTTCGGGCACCAGGATGCGCAGCAACAGGCCGGACGCCGGCGCGGGGATCTCCGTGTCCACCTTATCGGTTGTGACGGTGAGCAGGGGCGCGTACTCCTGCACCGGCTGGCCCTCGGCGATCAGCCAGCGGCCCAGAGTGCCTTCGACCACCGATTCGCCCAATTGGGGCATGATCACTTGTGTTGGCATGAATCTGCTCCATGAAACGTGCTGCTTGCCAGGGGATGCGTGTACACGACGAAAGGTATCCCACTTTACCCGGCACGTCACCCGGTCAATACGCCGCCAGTTTACGCGCGGCCGCGACGATCTTAGCGGCGTTGGGCATAAAGAAATCCTCCAGCGGATGGCTGAACGGCACGGCAGGCACATCGGGGCCGGCCAGCCGCGTGATCGGCCCATCCAGGTACTCGAAGGCGCCCTGCGCGATGATCGCGGCCACTTCCGCACCGAGACCCCCGGTCAGGGTGTCCTCGTGGACGATCAATACCTTGCCGGTCTTCTTGACCGACGCCAGGATCGCCTCCCGATCCAGCGGCGCCAACGTGCGGAGGTCCAGCACCTCGGCCGAGATGCCGTCCCTGGCCAGCGCCTCAGCCGCCCGCAACGATTCGTGCAACATCAGCCCCCAGGCGATGATCGTCAAATCGCCGCCGGCCCGTTTCACTTCGGCGACACCGATGGGGACGTCGTAGTCCTCAGCCGGCACCTCGCCCTTGATCAGCCGATAGCATTTCTTGTGCTCCAGGAACAGCACGGGGTCCTCCGCACGCAAGGCGGCGCGCAACAGGCCTTTGGTATCATGCGGCGTGCTCGGCGCCACCACGTAGAGGCCGGGGGTGTGCGCAAAGATCGCTTCAATAGATTGCGAATGGTAGAGACCGCCGCTGATGCCGCCGCCGTATGGGGTCCGGATCACCAGGGGCACGTGATATGCGCTGTTGGAACGATACCGGATCTTGGCGGCCTCATTGACGATCTGGTTGAAAGCCGGATGGATGAAGTCGGCGAATTGGATCTCACAGATCGGCCGCAGACCGTTCAGCGCCATGCCGATGCCCACGCCGATGATCGACAGCTCGGCCAGCGGGCTGTCGATGACACGGCCGGGCCCAAATTCCTCGAACAACCCCTTGGTCGCCCGGAAGACGCCCCCGCGCTGCCCCACATCCTCGCCCATCATGATAATGCGCGCATCGCGCCGCATCTCCGCAGCCAGGGTCTCGTTCAGCGCTTCAATATTGGTTTTGATCGGCATTGCCACTACCTCTGCGAAAGGCTCATCCAAACACCGGCTGCAGCGCCTCTTCAGGCCGCGGGTACGGTGCGCGTTGCGCGTACTCCGTCGCATCATCGACCTGATTGACGCAGCGCGCCAGGATGCGTTCGGCCAGCGCGTCGTCCAAGAGGCCGCGCTCCCGCAAGGTCTGTTCCGAGCGCATGATGGGGTCCCGCTTCTTCCAAAGCTCGACCTCCTCGCGGCTCCGGTAGGACCGGTCATCGTCATCGGATGAGTGCGGCGTGGGGCGGTAAGTCTTGGCCTCCAGCAGGATCGGGCCTTCGCCGCGGCGCACCCGCGAGATCGCCTCTTGCGCCACGTTATAGCTCTCCATGATCTCATTCCCGTCGTACATCACACCCGGCATGCCATAGGCCTCACCGCGGTCGGCGACGTTGGCCACGGGCATCTGCTTCTCCACCGGCACGGAGATGGCATATTGGTTGTTCTGCACCAGAACGATCAGCGGCAGCTTGTGGATGCCGGCCCAGTTAAGGCCCTCATGGAAATCGCCCTGCGCCGTGCTGCCCTCACCCAGGGTGGCCACCACCACCTCATCCAGGCCGCGCAGCTTGGCGGCAAAGGCGATGCCGGCCGCCTGCGGCACCTGAGTGGCGACCGGGCTGGAGCTTGTGACAATGCGGCTGGGCGGATAGCTCCAGTGCGATGGCATCTGCCGACCGCCGGAGCTGGGATCCTCGGCTTTGCCGAAAACTTGCAACATCAGATGGCGCGGGGTCATTCCCAGCGCAAGCACAAAAGACAGGTCGCGATAGTACGGGTGAAGCCAGTCTACCCCGCGCGCCATCGCAAACGCCATACCGACCTGGCACGCCTCCTGGCCCAGGCCAGAGATGTGAAAAGCCACCTTGCCCTGACGATTCAGCACCCACATCCGCTCATCCAGCTTGCGCGCAAGCAGCATGACCTCATACATGGCGAGCACCCGATCATCGTCGAGAGCAGCCGAATGGTCTTTGCCGACGAATTGCGACGCGGTCAATGCGGGCATGACACCTCCAAAAGAGATCGTTCTCCAGCCGCTTATCTGAACCTCAAATTCGCCCCTCCTTGATAACACAAATAGCGCAAAGAATCTGTAGGATTCTTTGCGCTATTGATTCACAAAAGCCTTGTTCGTGTTATCGCTTGGGGGATCGCCTGACGCCTGGCTTGACCCGGGATCAACTCAAATGCGCCACGCAATCCCGATTCCTCTCACGGAGCCTTCTTGGGCTGCTTATCCTGCTTTTGCTCGGCCTTCTGCTTATCTTTGGTTGCCTTCTGTTTCTGATCCTTGCTCTTGTCCTTTTTCCCGCCCTTGTCTCCCATGGTAAGTCTCCTTTCCGCTGCCGTTCAGCGTTTCATCGTAAGGGGTGTAGGCGCACAGCCGATTCGGACCCCTCTCTGACTGCCGGCATCGTACCATGCAACCTTGCCGGCGTCAAGCGGAAAAACGGCCCCCGTTACAGTTTTCGTTTGCTGCTTGTCCATCAAGATGGCGTGGTTGTGAGCATAGATCCGGCGGTTTCGGTCACCAGGGCCTCCGCCACGATCTCCGCCACATCGCGCACCACCAGGTCTTCGGCGCCCCAGGCGCCCTTGGCATCTTCCAGCATGATGAGGCAGAAGGGACACGCGACGCCGACTTCCTGGCAGCCGGTCGCCTGGATCTGGGCCAGCCGGTTGTAGTTGATCCGGGTGTCCCCCTCGTCTTCCATCCAGACGCGCGCACCCCCGCCGCCGCAGCACATCGCCTTGTCCTTCGATTGGGCCATCTCCACCAGCTTCAAGCCCGTGGCCGCCGCCACATAGCGCGGGGCCTCGTACTCGTCGTTGTACCGCCCCAGGTAGCATGGGTCGTGGAATGTAATCTTAGCCTCAGCCTCAGCCTCAGCCTTAACCTTAATCTGCCCCTCAGCCAGCAGCGCCTCGATGTACTGGGTGTGATGCATCACCTGGAAATCGCCGCCGAACTGCGGATATTCGTTCAGCAGCGTGTTGAAGCAATGCGGACACTGGGTCAGGATCATCTTGAACCGGTACTGTTTCAGCGTCTCGACATTCTGCTGCGCCATTTGTTGGAAGAGATACTCATTGCCGGCGCGCCGGGCGCTGTCGCCCGTGCAGGTCTCCTCCTCACCCAGGATGGCGAAGTTGACCCCGGCCTCGTGCAGGATCTTGGCAATGGCCTTGGTGACCTTCTGGTTGCGCGGGTCGTAAGCGCCGGCGCAGCCCACCCACCAGAGCACGTCCACCTCCGCGCCCTCCTCGAGGGCCGCCATGATCGGCACCTCGAAATCGAGGCCCTGCGTCCAGGCCGCGCGCTTGCGCTTGGATTGTTTCCACGGGTTGCCCGACCGCTCAATATTGGTGAGGGTAGTGGCCAGACTGGAGGGGATAGCGCCTTCCATCAGCGCCAGGTAGCGCCGCATATCCGTGATGTCATCGACCTGCTCGATTAGCACCGGGCATTCGTAGACGCACGCATAACAGGTGGTGCAGCTCCAGAGCGTTTCATGCTTGATCACGTCGCCGACCAGTTGTGACGCGGAGATGGGGAGACGCGGTGACGCGGTGACTTCACCCCCCGTTTCTCCGCGTCTCCGCGTCTCCGCGTCTCCGTTTCTCCGTGTCTCCGTGTCACCCCGTCCCGTCTCGGTCAGCGCGCCCCGCAGATCCAGCACTAGCTTCTTTGGGCTCAGAGGCTGCTTCGCCGCGTAGGCCGGGCAGACGTCCTGGCAGCGGCCGCACTCCGTGCACGCGTCCACGTTCACCAGCCGAGGCCGGGGGAGATGGGCCAACTTGCTGACACCCAACTGCTCGGCAGTCTCCAGGTTGGCGATGGGCCGCAGCGCACCCTTCACCCGGAACGGCGCGACGAAGATGTTGGCAGGCGAAGTGAAGATGTGGAACAGGTTGGTCAGCGGCAGCGTGGCGAAGGCGGCTGCGACGCCTACGAAGTGGACAACCCACAGCACGCGATGCACGCCGGCAGCCGCGGCCTCGCTCATGCCCCAAAACGGCAGGCTCAGTGGATAGGCCACGATGGAGAACGGCGCCCACGCCGGTTTGAGTGCGGCCAGCCGGAAAGCTTCCACCAAGAGGCCTGTGAGGATGATAAATGTCAGCAGCGGCAGGGTGAAATGAAAACGCCAGTCGGTGTTCAGCCGGTCGGGCTTGACGACATAGCGCCGATAGATTGCCAGTCCCAGCCCGGCCAATACGAAAAGCGCGGCCAGGTCAAGTACAACCTTTTCCAGCAGGTAAAAATCGCCCTTGAGGAGCTTAGCTTTGAAGATCAGCTCGAAGACATCGGTGTCCAGCGAGCCCAGCACGGTGCCGATGAAAAGCAGCACCATCCCCCAGAAGAGGCCCAGATGCATGGCCGCGGGATAACGCTGACGCAGGACCTTGACCTGGGCAACAGCATACTTAAGCGTTCGGCCCACCCGGACCCAGAAGTGATCGAGGCAAACCTCGGGCTGCCCCTGGCGCCACAGCTTGATGCGCTGCACGATAAAATAGATCATGATGCCGACGGCAAACGCCATCATGGCAAAGAAAAAGATGCGGAGGGGAATGGGGATGTTCCACCAGCCGTAGCGGCACGGGGTGCCAGCGGGGCAGAGGGTGGTTTCCATGGTGACTCAGCTCCTTTGCGTGAGGGATAACGGACAGGGGATGAATATGTCAAGATGGAATGGAACGCAGATTGTCCTGATTTGCCTGATCTACTTGTTACGGAGAACTGTCAGCCATGAAAATGCAATGATCAGGTGAATCTGCGTTACACCGCAGGTTGGTGCAAGTGTCTGCGTCCCATTCCTCGGACCAAGAGACTATATTTCCAGCTTAATCGGCGCCTTGGCGACGGCCGGTCGCTTTGCGTTCTGGACGCTGACCTGGGCCGCGACGGCCTGGGCGATCTTGCGGAAGACCTCGGCTTGCTCGGTGTCGGGGCAACAAGCCACCACTGGCGTCCCAGCGTCGCCGCTTTCGCGCACGACGGACGCCAGGGGCACGCGGCCCAAGAACGGCACATTCAGCTTGTGCGCCGCGGCCTCGCCGCCGCCCACACCAAAGATATCGCCGGCCATGTTCTCGATGATGCCCATGATAGGCACCTCCAGCCGCTGGAACGCGGTGATCCCGCGCATGGCATCGGCCAACGCCACCGCTTGCGGCGTGGTGACGATGACGCCGCCGGTCAGCGGTACAAGCTGCGCCAGGCTCATCTGCGCATCGCCCGTGCCCGGCGGCAGATCGACCACCAGATAATCCAATTCATTACCCGGCTCACCCCAGGCCACATCGGTCAGCAACTGCTGGATCGCCTTGTGCAACATCGGTCCGCGCCACACCAACGCTTCGCCCTCGGGCACCAGGAAACCGATGGACATCACCAACACGCCGTGTGCCAGGGCCGGCATCATCTTGTCGCCCATGACGTCGGGCATCTCATCTACGCCCATGACGATCGGTACGTTGGGACCGTAGATGTCGGCATCCAGCAGGCCCACCCGCGCGCCCATTTGCCCCAGCGCCACGGCCAGATTGGCCGCAACGGTGGTCTTGCCCACGCCGCCCTTGCCGCTTGCCACGGCTATGATGTTCTTGATGGGCACATCGAGTTTGCCGGCGATGCGGTGGTCGGCGCGCACCTGCGCATCGAATTTCACCTGGATACTCTTCACGCCCGGCAGAGCTTGCACGGCCGCCCGTGCCTCGCTCTCGATCTGACCACGCAGTGGACACGCCGGCGTGGTTAATGTCACCGTGAAGCTGACATCGCCTTCGTTAGCGATCTCGATGTCTTTTACCATATTGAGCGTCACCAGATCGCGGTGCAACTCGGGCTCTTGCACCTGCTGCAAGGCGCCCAGCACCATATCTTTGGTGACCCGATTCGATTTACCGAACATAACCTATTTTCCTCCACAGGGCTCTAAAGTAAGCGATCCCTTCAATCCGAAACCTTCAATCCGAAACCTTCGATCCGAAATCCTCCATCACCATCCCCGCCACTTTCCTGCCGATCTCCACGGCGAAGTTGGTGCCGCGATCCCACGGGTACACCTGGCTCATGCTGGCAAAGTAGAGGCCAGGCACCGGGGTCTGCAGCGGCGGGATATTCTGCGAATGGTTGAGGCCGGGCACGGGCTGGGCGTACGCGGTCTTCCAGAGCCATGTCTCCTTCACCCAGCTCCGGTCGAAGGCCGGGTTGAAGCGGCTCAGCGCAGGCAGGAAGCGCTCCAGGAGCTGTTCCTTGCTCAGGCTGAAGTACTCGTGATCCGGGTTCAGGTAGTCGCCGCAGTAGATGATGTGATCGCCGCCGTAATGCTCGGGGCCGAGGAAGTTGGTGTGTTCCACCATCGCCAGGAAAGGAAACCCGGCTTCTTTGGGCAGGTTGTGCCAGTAATAGTTTGTCAACTGCTGCGTCAGGCTGATCACCAGCACCACCGCACCCATCGATTTCAGCGCCTGCAAGCTGCCGGCATAGCTCGCCGGGAGATCGGGCGCCAGCTTCGCCATCAACGCCGGGGAGCTGGTGGAGATGACCGCGTCGTAGGTCTCGGCGCCGGCAGCGGTCTCAACGACAAGGCTACCCCCACCGGGGAGAGGCGCATCCGTGCGCCGAATGCCCGTCACCGCGGCGCCCAGCCGGATCTCCACCCCGCGCGCCCGCAGCAGATCGGCCAGCTTGTCGAGAAATGCCTGGAACCCACCGGTGAAGGTGCCCAGCCGCGTGGTGCGGGCGTGCAGCCGCGCCCAAAGCCAGGCCATATTGACGGTCTTATAGTTCTCCTCGCCAAACTTGCCCACCAGCATCGGCCGCCAGAACAAATCATAGATGCGCGGCCCAAAATAGCGCCGCGTCCAATCGGCCGCCGTATGCTGTTCGAGCGGTTTCCAGTTGGAGGAGAAACGGAGAAAGACGCCGGCCAAGGCAAACCGGGCGACATCGAGCAGGGGGTAGTGCCGCAGCAGGAACAACGGCATGTTGCTGGTGATCGAGTCGAACGGGTAGAACTTGCCGTCGAAGTAGATCGCCGTGTAGGGCCGGGGGAAGAGGACCTGGTCTCGCCAACCCAGCTCATCGATCAGGCCGAGCATGTGGTTATCCGAGGCGAACCAGTGATGGTAAAACTTCTCCAGCGTCCAATCCCAATGCGGCGCTCGGAAACCGGCAGCCAGCCCGCCGACGCCCGGGGCCGCTTCGTAGATCGTCACGGCATGGCCGGCACGGTTCAAATCGTAGGCTGCGGCCAGGCCCGCCATTCCGGCGCCGATGATCGCAATTCGCTTTGTGGCAGTCGGCATCAAAGGGACCTACTCCTCTCCTGCTTCCCGTTCCTCATCGCTCACTTCCATCGGCTCGCCGGCCTGGTAGGCATCGATGTCGCGCCGGGCCTTGAGGTAGAGCGCCAGCAGGTCCGAGTCGACCCCCTTGAACTGCATGATCGTTTGCGTCGCACACAGGTGGCAGCCGCGCATATATTTGAAGCTGCCCTCATGGCATTTCACGCAGCCATCCAGCCGCACCATCATCAACGAAAACGCCAGGCTTTCCGGGTCAGTCTCCGGCAGCTTGGCCACTCGCTCGACCAGGGCCGCCCAATCGGGGCCGCGCAGATCGCGCAATGACCCGATCAGCCGCGGCGGGAACAACAACTCTGCTTTTGGATACATGTTTGGCTCAATCTCAGAAATTCACTTTGATCTGGGTGTTTTTCACCGGCACGCTTGCACCGCCAGTGTTGCCGCCGGCCAACCCGTTCAGCGCAGCCATCAACGCCTTTTGGTCGATGCCGTAGGTCTGACAGGCGCCCTCCAGGGTGTCAACATCGCTGACAGCACAGTGCGAACAGCCGCCCAGATGGAAACTGTCCAGCACGTCACTGACCTTGGGATGCACTTGCATCGCCTCAGCGATGGTCATCTTCGGGGAAAAGACCGTCTCCCCCGACTGCTGCCGCGCGGCCAGCCGCTGACCGGACAGTTGTTCGTTCAGCTTGCCGGTGGTTTCATTCAGCGCGGTGCGCAGTTCCGCTACGATGCCGGCAGTCTGATCCAGGCGCTCCTGCAGTGCGCTGATCTGACGCACCGCAAGATAGGCGACGATCAACGCCACCGAGGCAATAATCACGGCCGCGAGTTCCATGGCACTCCTCCACACATCGCTCGTGATCGTCTCACAGCACGAGCGTTTCACCCGGTTTCATCAACACCGGAACCGCCTGAGTATGCAGGCGAACAGCCTCAGCCACGGCCGCGGCGTCCTGTGCGATAATCCCGAAGGTATTATAATGCATCAGGATCGCCTGTTTGGGCTGTAAGAAGCCTACCGCTTTCACGGCATCTTCGGGGCCCATAGTGAAATTGTCGCCGATGGGCAGCATGGCCACATCAATGCCTTCCTCGCCATACAACTGCATATCCAGGAACAGCGCCGTGTCTCCCGCGTGGTAGAGCACCTTGTCCTCCAGCCACAGCAGGAACCCGCATGGGCTGCCGCCATAGGAGCCATCCGGGAAGGCGGAACCGTGATGGGCAATCGTCAGCTTAACCTTGCCGAACGGGAATACGTGCGCGCCACCGATGTGCATACCGTGCGAACGCGCACCGTGCTTCGCCATATAGGTATGGATCTCGTTGTTGCTGATCACCGTGGCGCCGGTGCGCTTGGCGATTGGCAGCGCGTCCCCCAGGTGATCGCCGTGCGCGTGCGTCACCAGGATATAATCCGGGGTCACGGCATCCGGCTTGATATCGGCCATCGCGTTGCCGGTCAGAAAAGGATCGATGAGCAGGTGGACCTGCTTGGTCCTGACGGAAAAACAGGCATGGCCGTGGTACGTAATTTCAACAGCCATTGCTACCTCCTGTAGGAGATCAGAAGCCCGGCCTCTCCTTGAGGCCGGGCGCTTCCATTGCTACTGATTCTCGCCGCCCGATCCAGCAGCCTTGGCTGCACGGCGAGCGGCCGCCTCCGCTTTGAGCCGCTCGATTTCCTCGGGTGTCCGTTTGGCGGCGACACCGGCCGGCGCGGCGGGGGCCTCGGCGGGCGGCGCCGCCGGGACAGCGCTGACGGGCGGCGAAACGGGCGCGGGCGGCTCGACCACCGGCGCGGCCGCCTCACCGCCGGCCTTGGCCGCCCGCCGGGCCGCGGCTTCGGCCTTCATCCGCTCGATCTCTTCG
>JAPKMS010000381.1 GCA_026645775.1 Anaerolineae bacterium | reverse complement strand
TCGGCTGGCCGAGCGGCCACACCTTCGGCAACCTGACCGGCTCGGATAGAGCCTTCTTCCTGGGCTATGACGCCAACGGCACACTCGTGCTGGACATCACGCAGGATTACCTGACTTCCGCCGCCATCGGGCCGACCACGCCCTCGGGCTACGACTCCCTGGGCGTCACCGGCGGCGAAGGCTCCGTGAACCTGGGCAGCGCGGCCAACATCAAGGCGTGGGCCACCTCCCTGGATTACAACCTGAACAACACCGGCTACTGCACGAATGGCAATTGCGCCGGTGCAGGCACCGACCTGGAAGTGAACTCCCCCGCGACCGACAACACCTACACGCCGAACAATACCTACCCGGACTGGATCTTCGACGTCATCTACGAGCTCAAGATTGACAAGGCTGCGTTCGGTGCGGCCGGCTTCGGCTCGCTGGAAGTGCCCGAAATCCATGCGTCACCGAGCAAGCTCAGCACCAACAGCATCTACCCCGAGCCCGGCCCCTGCCCCGGCGAGATCGGCGACTTCGTGTGGTATGACGCCAACTACGACGGCGTGCAGGATGCGGGCGAGGCGGGCATCGCCAACGCGCAGGTGAAGCTCTACTCGGACAACGGAGACGGTATCTTCACTGCCGGCGACACCCTGAAGGCGACGACCACCACCAATGCGGCCGGCCGCTACCTGTTCCAGGACCTCCCGGCCGACGACTACTTCGTGGATGTGACCGATGCAACGCTGCCGGCCGGCTACGTCAACACCACCTTCAACGACCCGACCCCGCGCATCAGCCTGGCCGAAGGGCAGCAGTATCTCGACGCCGACTTCGGCTATGTGGACGCGTTCGCCGAGGTGGAGATCACCAAGGACTACACCGGGCCTGACCCGCTCTACCCGGGCCAGGAGTTCACGTTCAGCATCCAGATCCACAACAGCGGCTTCACAACCCTAGACGTGCTGCCGCTGCAGGACTGGTACGACGCAGATGTGTTGGACTACCTGGGCGCGACCCCGGCTTCGGTCGACAACGTGGACGACGGTGTCCTGAACTGGAGCGATCTCACCGTCGGCTTGGGCAACCTGGCGCCTGGCGGCACCTTCGAGGTCGTCCTCCGGTTCCGGGCCGTGACGCAGACCACCGCGGCCGCCCTGCTGGCCGCAGCCGCGGTCGGCGCCGAGGGCGCGACGTCGGCCATCCCGGCCGCCCCTGACGCGGATCCTGTGGTGGACGGCCGGTTGGATGCAAGCTACGGCTTCCTGAAATCCTTTGCCTACCCGGCCAACGATGCGCCCGGCAACCTCTACGGCTACCAGAGCGCCAACGCCTGCTACTGGGCGTTGGTGGTAGACAGGGCATTCAACAGCAACGTCTACGCGGACCCCGACAATCCGTACCTGCTGCTCGATGGCTGGAACCGCACCCATAAGTTCGGCGACCTGCTGGGCAGCGACAAGGCCGTGTTCAACGTGACCTACCCCGGCGGCAGCTACAGCGGCCTGACGCTGGACTACCTGGCCGGTACGGCAGGCAATTGGTCTTCAGGCCAGACCGGTGGCGATGGCAGCGAGAACCCCGGCACGCCGCCCATCAGCGCGGCCGCCACATCGCTGGAGTGGAACCTGGAGAACTCCGGCTGGACCGGCGGCATCTGGGGCGATCCGCTGAAGCATTCGCCGACCTTCGATTACAACAGCACCTCCGGCCGCTACTGGGAGTGGAACTACATCTATGAGTTCTCCATCCCCAAGAGCCTGCTGGGCGGTTCGTGCGGTGACGTCACACTGGCCTCGGCGCACAACTCACCGACCAAGAACGAGAGCAACCTGGGTCGCATCGGCGACCGCGTCTGGGAGGATCAGGACCTGGATAACGTCCAGGACAGCAGCGAGGCCGGCCTGCCCGGCGTCGTCGTGAACCTCTACCAAGGCAGCACCCTGGTGCGCACCACGACCACCGAGCCGGGCGCCAGCGGCTACTACATCTTCAACAACCTCGCGGCCGGCGTCTACACAGTGAACGTGGACGAGAGCACGCTGCCGGCAGGCTACAGCATCACCGGCGCGGTCGAACCGCGCACCGTCACGCTCGCCACCGGCGGGTCGGTGTTGGACGCCGACTTCGGCTACTACTTCGCCGGCACCGGCGCCATCGGCGACCGGGTCTTCTACGATCTGAACGGCGATGGCCTGCCGGACAACGACCCCGACCCCGGCCTCAACGGCGTCAGGGTGACGCTTCATGAGGACGCATGCGCCGCGAATGGCGCGCTGCTCACCAGCCAGGTCACCGCGGGCAACGGCGGCTACCTCTTCACCCGGCTGCCGGCCGGCGCCTACTGCGTGCGGGTGGATGAATCCACCTTGCCGCCGGGCGCCACGCTCACCACGGGCAACGAGCCGCTCACGGTGAACCTGGCGGATGGCGAGGCCTTCCTGACGGCCGACCTCGGCTACCGCGCGGTCTGCGTGGATGGCACCGCGGACCTGGCCAGCGTCAGCGGCGCGCGCGACACGGGAGGCAGGACCGCGTCCCCGGTCTCGGATGACGCGTGCGTGATCATCGTGCCCGGCCTGAGCATCATCGGCGATCGCGTCTGGGTAGACACCGACGCGGACGGCATCCAGGACCCGGGCGAGGCCGGCTTGGCGGACGTGCAGGTGGACCTCTTCAACAACAATGGCCTGGTGTCCAGCACCACCACCGACGCCAACGGCATCTATCAATTCACGGACGTGCCGGCCGGGGTGTACTACATCGCGTTCAGTGCGCCGGATGGCTATGTCTTCAGCCCGATAGACCAGGGGAGC
>JAPKMS010000380.1 GCA_026645775.1 Anaerolineae bacterium | reverse complement strand
TAACGCAGATGCACCTGATTGCCTGATCACTGCATTTTCGTTCTCGATTGTGCCCCGGCAGGGGCATGGACGCTGCTCTGAAAATAGAACGCAGATGACGCAGATGCGCCTGATTGACCTGATTCTTCCATGCTGTGGCCGGTCTCCGACCGAGCCGCCGGCGTTTTCATGGGCCATACCCAAGTTGCCAATTTGCGCCACGCTTTCATGCGCCGTATGGAACAGGACTGCCCATGGCGCCGAGCCGGACGGTGAGGCGCCACTCAACGGTCGCGCGGGCCGGGACGACAGTCACTTCCTGCTTCTCCCACGCCAGCGCCACGTCATCATACCAGCCGGTGGTCGGCTCGGGGGCCACCACCGCCTCGCTGTTGACCAGGCCCTCGTCCACCCACAGCCCAAAGTAGGGCACTTCCGCCGGGTCCCACGCCAGGCGCAGGGAGTGGCCCGAATCGCCCCGCCGCACTTCGACCCACGCGGGCCGGGCATCGGGCGGGGCGAAGAACTTGCGGCCCCGATGCAGCGCAGGCAAACCGACCTCGTCGAGGCGCACGCGGCGGCCATCCGGCGCCGTCGCCTTGGGCCAGGCGTAGCGCGCCTCGCGCGGCCCCCAGCCCACGTCCGGCCCGGCGGTGTTGACCACCTCGGTCAGCTCCGGCGGGAGCACGATCCGGCAGTCGGCGCCGGCCAGGAACTGCGGGTGCGCGGCCCACATGTACGGCATCGGGTCATCGCCAAGGTTTTCCAGCGTGTAACGCAGGATCAGGGCGTCATCTGGATTCGAGGCTTCAGCCGGTTGGCCTGGGTCATGCAAGTGACCGGCTAAAGCCTCGATTCCGGTTTGGCCTAGCGTGGCCGTGCGCGTCAGCCGGTAGGGGAGGGCGCGGCCGCGCAGGGTCAGGGTCAGCTCGCCCTCCGCGGCGCGCGTCACTTCCCACGGGAGCGCCCATGCCTCGCCGTGATCAGGCAGCGGGATACCGTGCTGCGGGCCGGGGCCGGGATAGGGGCACGCCAGGATGGTCGGGAACATCTCGTCCCAGCCGGCCATGTCCTGCTCGGCAAAGGGCGCCCCGTAGGCCACGGGCCGCACGGATCGGCCGGGCATGGGGCCGGGGAGCCATTCGAGGTCCCCGCGCCTGTCTACCAGCGACACGATCTTGGCGCCCATCCGGGGCACGATGACGACGCGCAGGGCCTCGCTTTCCAACGCCCACGCGGGGAGCTCATGCCATAGAGTGGATCGAATGTGAGTCATAGTTCTCCCCAGATACCAGTATTCCAATTTACCAATCTACCGATTCCCCAATTCCGTCCGATTGCACTCATACCCGCCGTACTCCTGCACCGTCTCATACATCGCCAGTAGATTTTCCACCGGTACGCTGGCCTGGACATTGTGGATCGGGCTGAAGACGAAGCCGCCCCCTTTGCCGAAGACCGCCAACCGCTCGCGCACCTGGGCACGCACCTCGTCCGGCGTGCCGAAGGGGAGGGTGTGCTGCGTGTCCACCCCGCCGCCCCAGAAGGTGATCCGGTCACCGAAGCGCGCCTTCAAGTCGGCCGGGGCCATGTTGGCTGCCGAGGTCTGCACGGGGTTGAGGATGTCGAATCCGGCCTCGATGATGTCCGGGATCAGCGGCTGGATCGAGCCGCAGGTGTGGATGAAGGTCTTCCAGGCGGTGTGCGCGTGGATCCAGGCGTTGACCTGGGTGTAAAACGGCTTGTACAGCGTGCGAAATGACCGGGGCGAGATGAAGCAACTGTTTTGCGACCCAAAGTCCGTGCCGCTGATCCAGGCGACGGTCACGCGATCCCCCACCGCCTCGTACACGCGCGGCAGGTTCGCCAGGGCGACCTCACACTGCTGCTCGAAGACCGCCGTGATGTAGTCTTTGCGGGTCACGGTGCTCATGTACCACTCGGCCACGTCCCGGATACCCTTGGGGCGTTTGACCCACGGCCCCGGCACGAGCGCGATGTCGCCGAAGCCCGCGCCGCCGAACACCATCACCAGCGCCCTGTCGGTCTCGCGGTAAAGCCGCTCTGATTCGGCGCGCAGATACGCCAGGTCAGCGTCGGAGATGGGGCTATAATCCGAAGCATTGTCATCGGGATCGAGGCTGGCGTCATCAAGTGGCTCTTGGCGGATGAGCGAGTCGAAGTAGAAACCGCCCCTGGGCATCTTGGCACAAGGGGGCGCCGACCTGTCGCCGTCCACGTACATCAAGAGATCGCCGTTTTCGTCCAGGTCTGTGTTGAACTTGCCCGGCACCCGCAGCGGCGTGCCGTCCCAGAAGGTCCACGGCTTCCAATCCTCGTTGTTGAAGCCGAAGAGGGTCCCTGGGGTCGCCAGGCCGACCACATCCACCCCCAACCGTTCCTGTAGATCGGGTGCGATCTCGCCCAGCATCTGATAGGGCTCGATCACCCTGACCGGTGTGCCGGGCGGGTCTAGTTTCAGCGCCTGGCGCAGCGCATAGACCGTGGTGGCGTGCATGCCGGTCTGGCCGCATCCGCCCAAATCGAGCGGAACGCGGTCCCCTTCTCGATGCGCCAGGGCCGCGGCGACCCTTTCGCGTGAAATCATGCAGTTTCCTCCCCACCTCTCACATGAGGTTCTTGTGTTGGCAGCTCGCCGACCGGCATCAATCCTGGGCCGCGATCCGGGTCCGGACATGCTCAGCGCGCGCCTGACGCCCCTGAGAAATTGCCACGGCCGCGATCAGCAGGAAGCCGAGGGCAACCCGCTGGACGAAAGTGTTGAACCCGAGCAAGTTCATGCCGTTGTTGAGGACACCGACGAGGATGACGGCGAGGAAGGTTCCGAAGATCGTCCCCTTGCCCCCGGCCGTCGCGGCGCCGCCCAGGAAAACGGCGGTGATCGCCTGCAGCTCCAATCCGGTGCCGTTAATCGGGTTGCCTGAGGTCGTTCGCGCCGTGAGCAGGACGCCGGCCAGCCCGGCGATGCCGCCCGACAGCATGTACATCAGGATGCGGACGCGCGAGAGGTTAATGCCCGCGAGGCGGGCGGCCGTCGCGTTGCCGCCGATCGCGTAGATCGCGCGGCCGAAGTCGGTGTAGGTCATCAGAATGTGGATAAGCAGCGCCACAATCACGAAGATCACCGTCAGGACCGGGATGCCGGTCCATTTCGTGCCGCCGAGCGGCGGGATTGGGGCATCGGCCAGGAATCGGCCCTGGGCCAGCCAGGTGAAAGCCGGCTGCGTCAGCACCCCCACCGGTTTGCCTTCCGGCGCCAGCAGGAAGGCGAAGCCCGCGAACGCCGCCAGCGTGCCGAGGGTGGCGATGGTCGGGTTCACCCGAAGCTGGGTGACGATCAGGCCGTTGATCAGGCCGCAGAGCGCGCCGGCGATGATTCCTGCCGCGACCGCAAAGAACACACTGCCTGCCAGCAAGGAGGCGAGTCGTGTGCCGACTCCCACGCCGACCAAAACGGACGCGGCCACCACGGAGCCAACCGATGCGACGGAACCGATGGAGATGTCGAGGGCGCCGGCGATGATCACCACCGTCTCGCCGACCGCGAGCAGCCCGACGATCACGATCGCCTGGGCAAGACTGTTCCAAAGGTTCTGCCAGGAGAAGAACCTGTTTCCGCCGCTGAGCCCGAACCAGCCGCTCACGACCGTGACGAGCAGAACGAGGACGACGAGCGCGAACATGAGCGAGAGGTTGTCGGCGCCGATAAAACCGATCAACCGTCGAAGCGCGCCGTCACGCTTCACCGGAGATTTTGTGCGGGTGATTGTCACGTTGTCGCTCATAGGATGCTGCCCTCCCGATTGGGTGTCGCGGCTCCGGTCGGGAGCGCGGATAGTTGATCGGCCATCGCCAGGCCGAGGACTGCCTCCTCGGTCGCGCTGGCGCCGGTGAGTTCTCCGGTAATCCGGCCGTTCTGCATGACGTAGATGCGATCCGAGAGCCTGAGGATCTCCGGCAGTTCGGAGCTAATAAACATGATCCCCAATCCTTGATTGGCAAGATCGTCGATGAAGTGATAGATTTCCGCCTTCGCGCCGACGTCGATGCCGCGCGTCGGCTCATCGAGGATCAGGATCTTCGGCTTCACCGCCAGCCAACGCGCCAGGACAACCTTCTGCTGATTGCCGCCGGAGAGTTTGCCGACCTCTTGGTCGAGCGAGGGTGTGCGCACACGGAGCCGCTCGACAAAACCGGCCACAGTAGACCGCTCCAGGCGGCCGCGCACGAAGTGGAAGCGGCTGAGGCGCCGCAGGATCGCCAGCGATGCATTCTCGAGGACGCTGCGGACGAGCACCAGGCCCTCGCGCTTGCGATCTTCGGGCGCGAAACCGATCCCCTTCGCAATCGCTTCATCCGGGCGGTGGATGCTCACCTCCTGACCATCCACCAGGACTCGACCGCTGGTCTTGGTTAACTCGCCAAAAATGACCTTCGCCAGCTCCGTCCGTCCCGCTCCCACCAGGCCGGCGAACCCGACGACCTCGCCCGCGTTGATGTGGAAGCTGACACCGCGGTGCCAATTGCTGTGCAGGTCGGTGACCCGGAGGACCTCATGGTCGGTGCCTGCCGGGCGTCGCTGGAAGACTTCGGAGAGGTCCCGGCCAACCATGAGGCGTACGATCTCGGCCTCAGTCACCTCGGAGGCCTGCTTGACGGCGACGAGGCTTCCGTCGCGCAAGATCGCGATGCGATCACACAGCCGCAGGATCTCCCTGATGCGGTGCGACACGTAGATGATCGCCACGCCCTCATCGCGAAGACGGCGGACGAGTGTGAAGAGCCGATCAACCTCCTCGTCTGTGAGCGATGAGGTCGGCTCGTCAAGCGCAAGAACCTGGACCCCCGACTTCAGCGCCCGCATGATCTCTACGAGCTGGCGTTGCGCGGATGAGAGCTGGTCGCCCAGTAAGTTCATCGGCAAGGCATTCTCGAACCCGTACTCCGCCAGGCTGCGCCGCACCTGCTCGTTGAGCCGCAGGCGAGAGAACAGGAACATCCGCTTCGGTAGCTCGCCGATCCAAATATTTTCCGCGACGTCAACGCCTGGGACGATCTCGGGTTCCTGGTAAATCACGCGGATGCCGGCCGCATGTGCATCACGCGGGCTCGAAAACGACAGCGCTTGCTCATCGATCGAGAGTGTCCCGGTGTCCGGCTGGTAGTCGCCGTTGATGATCTTGAGGAGCGTCGATTTCCCGGCGCCGTTCTCACCGATGAAGGCGAGGATTTCGCCCGGCCGGATGTCGAGCGAAATGTCGGCCAGAGCCTGGACGTTCGGGAAAGCCTTGCTGACGTTGCGAATCTTCAGCGTTCCGCGCAGTTCGGGAAGGCTCGCCGCGGCATCTGGGGGAGAAACCGGGTTTCTCGGTGCGGCGGCAGGTGATGTCATGGTCATGATCAGATATCCTCCATGCTCGGGCCACGGGCAGGCGTTCAGATCATCTAGGGGCTTGAGGCTTTAGCCGGTTGCCCTTGTTCACCGCAACACCGGCTAAAGCCTCTATTCGGATTTTGCTTCGTTCTAGAAACTACTTGGAGCAGTTCGCCAGGGAGATCGGGTCCATCACGGTCTTGTAGTTGGTCGCATCCACGATGGAGGTCGGTGCGTACGACATGGCCGGCGGCGTCTTGCCGTTGACGACTGCATCGTAGAGCACGGTCGCCGCGGTGTTGCCGACGTCCAGGCCGGAGATGAAGAGGCCCGCCTTGAAGCCGGACGGCTGGCCGGCGGCCCACGGCTTGCACGCCTCATACGCGCCCAGGCCCACGGCGATGATGTCGTCGGTCTTTGCGCCCGCGGTCGCCAGCGCATTCAGGGTCCCCAGGACGCCCTCGTCGTTGCAGGCGAAGACGATCCAGTTCGTGATGTCCGGGTGCGCAGTGATGATCGGGCCCGCCGCATCCTGGGAGGACAACGCCTCACCCGTGTACGGCACCGGGAACACCTGTGCCGCCGGCACGCCCGCAGCGAGGATCGCCGCCTTCTCGTTGTCAGTGCGGTCGTTGCAGACCGAGAGGGTCTGGACTTCCACCGACAGGACGCCGACCTTCTTGGCCGTGTCCTTGAGCCAGCCGCTGTCGGTCAGCAGCTTCGCCGCGGCCTCACCGACCTTCTTGCCCATGTCCTTGCCGTCGAAGCCCACGAACGGCACCGGGTTGCCGGCCTCGTCCTTGATGTTGTCATCGGTGGCAATCAGCACCACGCCGGCATCCTTCGCCGCCTTGGCGATGGCTGGCCCGATGGTCTGATCCGGCACGGTGATCGCGATGCCCTTGGCGCCGGCCGAGATCGCATCGTTCACCAGGCTCACGCCCAGGTTCGGGTCGAGCTTGGC
>JAPKMS010000379.1 GCA_026645775.1 Anaerolineae bacterium | reverse complement strand
GCCAGGTAGGAGAGGAAGTCGCCGTTGGGCGCAAAACTACCGCTGAAGTTCTCCACCCGCTGCCATGCGCCGCCGGGCTGGCGCGTCCAGGCCGTTTGCCCCTGGATGCGCAGCTCCGCGGCCGACTCAGGGTTCGCAACGCTGCCCCCGGCCGTCCAGAAGCGCATCGCAAACTCGTGCGCCGGCAGGTCCACGTCGCCTTCCAGGTGGAGCTGATCCCGCGTGCTGCTCTGCCCGACGCTGCTCAGCGCGGGGGCCGGGCGGGTGACCTGCACCAGGTCGCTGGTGAAGCGATAGGCGCCGATCTCGCGTGCGGCCGCCCAGGCGCGTCGGATCGTCGTTTCAGGCGAGCCGGAGGGCGCATCGGCCGAGACGGTCGGCGCGTAAGCCAGCGTGATCAGCATCAGGACAAGCAATGAGCCCAAGATACGGGCGGGGAGATGGCGGGAGAGTTTCATGGGATCCCTCCAGGGGTGGAATTATGATTCTTCACCCTGCACGAGTTGTTTGAGATGGGTCAGCGTGAGCGAGTGGACTTCCTGCCCCGATAACAACACGGCCTGGTTGCACTCCGGGTCCAGGCCGATCAACAGCAGGTTTGGGTTTTTGAGCAAGAGCGGGAGGATGTGGCTTTCGTGGGAATTGGCCAGGTCAAAGATCAGCGCATTCGGCGTCTGCTGCGCTAGTGAGCGGGAGGCTTCCTCCCACGTCGCAGCCCGGACCACGTGTAGGCCAGGGCTTTGCGCCAGGCTTTCAGCCACCAGCGACAGCAACAGCGAATTGCCATAGAACAGTACTCTTCGGGGCGTCATACAGATGATTATAGCGAAGGCCGGCGCGTCATAACACTCTCCGTAGGGATAGAAAACGGATAGTCGCGCGGGCGAGGGAGACTATACTGAGGGATAGGGAGACGCAGGGAGGGCGAGAAGGGGAGAAGATGAACGTATGCGAGCGGAGCACCCTGAGCGCAGCGGAGCGGAGTCGAAGGGTGCGGAGCGGTTTTTCGCCCCAGCCGCATCCTTCGACTCCGCCGGTGATAGTGCCCACCGGCTCCGCTCAGGATGCTCGCGCCCCGCGTCTCCGCGTCTCCGCGTCCCCGCGTCCCCGCGTTACTGCGTCAGGAGCCCGCTCCGCAGGGCGTAGGCTGCCGCCTGTCCGCGGTTCTTGAGGTGCAGGCGCTGCAGGATCTCGCCCATGTGGTACTTGATCGTGTTCTCACTCAGGTTCAGCGCCGCGCCGACTTCCTTGTAGGATAGCCCGCCGGCGACCATTTCGAGAATTTCCCGTTGGCGCGGGGTCAGCTCAGGGACGGATGGGGCGTCTTTCGGCGCGTCGGTGCGGGCTGCGGTCACGCGCGCGTCGAGCGCGGCCGCCTGGTGCGCGTACTCCGCCAGCAGGCGGGCCGACAGCTCGCGTGACAGCGGGGCCTCGCCCCGGCCTAACCCCGCCAGGTAGTCGAACAACTGCGCTGCCTCCAGGTTCTTGAGCAGGTAGCCGCTGGCCCCGCATTTGATCGCCTCGAACAGATCCGCATCGTCGGCCGAGGTGGTCAGCATCACGATCTTGATTTCAGGCAGCTCGGCGTGGATCGCGCGCGTGGCGCACAGCCCGTCACAGCGGGGCATGCGGATGTCCATTAAGATGATATCCGGACGCAGCTCATGGGCAAGCCGCATCGCTTCCAGCCCGTCGTGCGCCGCGCCCACCACCTCGTAACCGCCGGCACGGAGCAGGTTATCCAGGCCTTCCAGGAATAGGCCGTGGTCATCAACCAGGAGGATTCTCATCACGGGCTCCTTGTTCTGCGGTCGAGAGTGGCACACGGGCCTCGATGCGCGTGCCCCCGCCGCGGCTTGACTGAACGGTGAGCTGCCCGCCGATCCGCTCGGCGCGCTGGCGCATCACCTGGAGGCCGAAGTGCCGCCGGCCAGGGGATGGCTGCGCCGGATCGAACCCCGCGCCGTTGTCTACGATCGCCAGGCAGGCCTGGCCGTCCTCGACCGCTAGCCGCACGTACACGTGGCCGGGGGCGTCCGCGTGCTTGCGCACGTTTGCCAGCGCCTCTTGTACGATGCGCAAAAGCTGCACGCCGGTTGCGGGAGATAAACTGTCCGCACTGCAAACGGTATCCGCCTCGCCGACGATGTCCAGGGTGGCTTTCAGGCCGGTCTGCTCCTCGAACCGGGTCACTGCCTGGCGCAGCGCGCTGCAAAACCCTTCGGACGGCAGGCCGACGGCCAAAAGGTTCCCGATCAGCTCGCGCACGTCGCCCTGCAGCTCACGGGAAACCTCGGCCAGGCGGGCCAGGCTGCTCTGCGCGGCTTCGCCTTGCCCGGCCTGCAAATAGACCTGGGCGGCTTGCGCTTGCAAGGTGAGGAACGCGAGGCTCTGCGACAGACCATCATGCAACTCGTGGGCCAGTTGTTCCCGCTCTTGCAGGATGGCGCGTGCCCACTGATGCTCCAAAATCTGCGCCTGTGCCTGGCGCTGCTCGGTGACATCGCGCAGCAGCAGCAGCCAGCCGATGGGCGTTTCGTGGAAGTCTTGGAGCTGAGAGATGTCCAGCGCGTAGCTGGGGCCACTCCCGCCCAGGCAGATCTCGACAACGCCGGGCGCAGCGTCTGCCAGGCGCGCGCTCAGCGTTGGGAGAGCGGGCATGATCTCGGCCAGGGTTTTGCCGCGGGCGCGCCGCATGGATAGGGTGAACATGCTCGCTGCGGCCGGGTTCAGGCTGGCCACGCGCCACTGCGCATCGAACACCACCATGCCTTCGCGCATCTGCGCCAGCGCGGTGGTGCGCGCGGCAGGCAGCGGATCGAGGATGCGGAAGCCGAACAGTGCGATGGCGTACATGGTCCACACCAGCACGATGCTGAGGACGACCGGATCGCTCAGGATGGGCGAGTGCAGGAGGGCGGGAGCGTACAGATAGAGGCCGCGGGCGGCGAGCACGCCTACCAGCATCAGCGCCACCGGCCAGCGATGTTGGGGGGAACGGATGAACAGCCAGAGGAAGGCTGCCACATTGACCAAAACCAGGCCCAGCCCATACACAACCAGGATGGCGCCGACGGTCGTGTAGGCTTGCACCGTGACGCCGTCCGGCCCGATCGCCAGCGCGCGCCACATGAGCTTGCTATCGTTGCTGACGATGAGGGCCAAAGCCAGGAGCGGCGGCAGCGCGAGCACGGCCAGCCAACGCCGGCTCAACCAGCGGCGCGGGAACGCGTATTCCAGGGCGAAGCAGGTCGCGGCGCTCACGGCGGGCAACTGCCACACGGCTTGAAATTTGTGCCAGCCGATCTGCGCGGCCGGGGCGCTGGCGCTGGCTTCGAGCGCGATGCCCAGCAACCACAACCCACCCAATACTGCGCTGACGGCAAGCGGCCGCGCAGCGGCGATGCTGTGGCGTCGCCAGCTATACAGACTCAGGGTGACCAGGAAGATGGCGGCGGCCAGAGGCAGCCAGATGGCGGGGGTGTAGCTGTAAGCGTTAGTCATGGATGATCCTCGCTGGAGACATCCTTAGCTGCAGGAGAATACCATAGGACAGCCTTTCGTGCGAATCAACACGTATGGAAACGATCTTGGCGTCGGCTGGTCTCTTGCTGGGGAGAGTGGCAGGGTGGCGGCCAACGTCAAACGGCGAGGGGACGGGATAGCTTGACGCAGCGTGAAGAGGCTGCTGAGGCACCTCTGCGCGGCGCCGTCCGGGCCGGAGCACATTAGGGGCTCGATTGGGAGTGGAGTATAATGTGGAAAATTCCGGTCTACAACATTCGTGACGTCGTACAGGCTTGAGGCATACCGTGTCATCGATTTCTCATCATGGCCGCCCGACCATCGGGGTCTTGGCCGGCTGGCAGTACTACTGGACTGCCACGCCGCTCAGCTATCTGAACCCGATCTACCGCGGCATTCGCCAGGCTGCGGCCGACCTGGGCTGCAACCTGCTGTTGGGCTGCGGCATGGGCGCGTCGGCCACGTCGGCCGATCCGCTGCGCCCCGCCTGGCCTTTCCCATCCTCCGACAGCGATTTCGTACCCATCGGCCCGTGGAACACCGATGGCCTCATCGCGGTCAACCCGCTGCATAGCGAAGCGCGTTCGGGCGAATGTCAGGCGTTGATCGCCGCCGGGCATCCGGTCATGTTCATCGCGGCCGGAGAGGCCGGCCCGACCATCGTCGCGGATAATGCCACGGGCATCCGCGAGGCTATGCAGCATCTTGTTGCACACGGGCATGAGCGCATCGCGTTCATTGCGGGCAGCCTCCAGGATATGGCTGGCGACACGGGCGCGCGCCTGCACGCGTATCGGGCTGCGCTTCAGGAGTTTGCGCTGGCGGCGGACGAGCGGCTCATCGCCTATGGCCGGCACATCTCGGCCGGCGGCTACGCTGCGATGCGGCAGATCCTGGCCACCGCCGCGCCGTTTACCGCGGTCCTGGCCAGCAACGACGAGTCCGCTCTGGGCGCCATGCAAGCGCTGGCCGAGGCCGGGCTGCGTGTGCCGCAGGATGTCGCCCTCATCGGCTTTGATGATCGGCCGGAGAGCGCGGTGCAGGAGCCGGCGCTGACCAGCGTGTCTGTGCCGCTGTTTGAGATGGGTTATCGGGCGGTCGCACACCTGCTGCGCCAAATCCAGGGCGAGCCGCCCCCGCTTGAGCCGGTCAGGGTTGCCACCCATCTCGTCGTTCGGGAATCGTGCGGCTGTGGCCGGGGCGCGCGCACCTGCGAACCTGCTGCGCAAGACGCCAGCTCACGTGATCTGCACGACATCGCAGCCGAACCGGCCGAGGTCCGGGCGGTGCGGGAGCGTTTGACCGAGGCCTTTATCACCAGCGTCGAGCAGGATGCCCCCGCGGCCCTGTATGATGCGGTGGACGCCATCCTCCGGCGGGCAGCACAGGGCTGGGACGATTCCGTAATCTGGCAGGCTGCTTTTGCGGTGGTCAGCGATGAGCTGCCTGCACTGGCCGCCCGTTGGCCGGACGAGGCGCGCCGCAGCCGGGCGCGGCGCCTGTTGTCAGACGCCGGCCGCGACGCGGTCGCCGCCGGCACGTTGCGGCGTCACCGCCGCTACGTGGTGGATCAACACTGGACTGCCGACCGTCTCGGAATTCTGACCGCGCATCTGCAGGCTGCGCTCGACGAAACGCAGGCCTATGATGTGTTGGTGCATCACCTGCCTGAGATGGACATTCAGTTCGCCGCCGTCGCACTGTTCGAGGGCGCGAATGCTGATTTCGCCGAGTGCTGCCAACTGCGCACCCTGGCCCCATCCGATCAGGCGTTGATCCGCTTCCCCTGCCGTGAATTTCCGCCCGCAGGCCTGCTTCCCGCCGACCGCCCCTTCAGCCTGGCGCTGCTGCCGCTGGTAAACCCGCGTGGACAGTTGGGCTTTGTCGCCTTTGACGCCGGCCAGCTCGACCTCTACGGTGCGATCGCCCAGCAGCTCGCGGCCGCGCTCAACACTGCGCAGCTCTACCGCGATGCTACCGAGGGCCGGCGCCTGGCCGAGGAGGCGAACCGGATGAAGAGCCGCTTCCTCTCGACCGTGAGCCACGAGCTGCGCACGCCGCTGAACCTGATCGTGGGCCTGGGCGAGATCCTGCTGCGCGACAGCGAGCGGGGCGATGCGCCGCTGCCCCCGACGGCATACAGCGATCTGGAGCGGCTGAACGCCAACGCCCAGCACCTGGGCCGGCTGATCGGCGATGTGCTGGATCTCGCCAGCAGCGATGCCGGACAGTTGCGACTGGCCAACCAGCTCGTGGATCTGGGACAGGTGCTGCACACCGCGGCGGAGACCGGCCGCCGGCTGGCGGCGGACAAGGGCGTAGCCTGGCGCGCCACCCTGCCGGAGGCAGGGCCGTGGGTGTGGGGCGATCGCACCCGCCTGTCGCAGGTGGTGCTGAACCTCATCAGCAACGCGATCAAATTTACGACGCGCGGGGAGGTGAGCCTGGCAGTGGAGGCCGGGGCCGGGGCCGTCACCGTGAGCGTGAGCGACACGGGGCTTGGCATCTCGCCGGAAGAGCAGGGCGCGATCTTCGATGACTTCCGTCGGTCAGAGCGGAGCATCACCCGCGGCTACGGGGGCCTGGGGCTGGGGCTGGCGATCTGCCGGCGCCTGGTCGAGCTGCACGGCGGCACGATCGGCGTGCAGTCGGCCGGCCAGGAGGGCGCCGGCTCGACCTTCCACTTCACCCTGCCGACCGTAGAGCCGCCGGCCGTTCAGGCGCCGCTTGCTGCTGCGGCGGCCGCCGCAGCGCCGGCCCCCATGCCGGGCGAACCGGACGTGCTGGTGCTCACCACAGCGCCGGCCTCAAGCGAGCGCCTGCGCCTGCATCTGCAGCAGCGTGGGTTTGAAGTGACAACGGCGCGGCTGGACCAGCCCGCGAGCTGGCAGCCGCTGCTCCTGGCGGCGCCTCCGACCGCGGTGGTGCTGGATGTGACCCTCGGATCGGATCAGGCCTGGCACGTGCTGAAGATGCTCAAGGCCGATGCCATGACGCAGGGGATTCCCGTGCTGTTTTACGCGCTCTCGCAGGGCAGCGGCGCGGTGATGGAACTGGACTATCTCACCAAGCCCATCGAGCTGGCCGAGCTGACGCGTGCGCTCGATCAGCAGTGGCTGCTGCCGGAGGCGGAGCCCTCCCCCGAAGCGCAGCGCGTGTTCCTGGTGGTTGACGATGACCCGGACACGTTGGAGATGCATGCGCGCATCGTGCAGCGGCATTCAGCTTCCCACCGGGTGCTCAAGGCGCGCAACGGGCTGGAGGCGCTCGACGTCCTCCAACGCGAACGCGTTGACCTGGTGCTGCTGGATCTGATGATGCCCGAGATGGACGGCTTCGCGGTGCTGGAGGCGATGCGCGAGCGCGAGGCGACGCGCACCATTCCCGTGGTTGTGGTCACCGGTCAGACGTTGACCGAGTCGGAGATGGGCCGGCTGAACAGCGGGGTGACGCGGGTGTTGAGCAAGGGCGTGTTCAACCTCGAAGAAACGCTGACGCATCTGGACGCCGCGCTGGCGCGTAAGCGCGCGCTGAGCGGCGAGGCGCAGCGCCTGGTGCGCCAGGCAATGGCTTACATTCAGGAGCGCTACGCTGAGCCGCTCTCGCGGCAAGCGATCGCTGCGCACGTCGGCCTGAGCGATGACTACCTCACCAGTTGCTTCCACAAGGAGCTGGGCCTGACGCCGGTGGCTTACCTCAACCGCTTTCGCATCCAGCAGGCCCGGCAGCTCCTGAAGAGCACCCACAAGAGCATCACGGAGATCGCGCTGGACGTGGGCTTTTCCAGCAGCAGCTATTTCAGCCGCATCTTCCGCCGCGAGACCGGCATGGCGCCGGAGGCGTATCGGCGGCTATAGACGCTATTGGGAATGGGGTGTGCTGTCACCCCTTCGCTGTACTCAGGGCAAACTCTGAGCGGGTCTACGAGATGCGCTGCGGAACAGCGCGAAGCCTCCGTACCACCTCGCTGGCCTGCATTCCACCCTTCGGTCTGAAAATACGCCAGCATCCTGAGCGAAGTTGTCATGCCCCCGTCGGCCACCGTACTGCATCAAAATGATCCGCGCACCCTGAGCGGAGAGCCGCCGCGGTTCGCGGCTCGGAGTCGAAGGGCGCGGGCGCCGCTCAGGCCGCTACGCATGCTTCGACTGCGGCCGGGAACTGCCCCGGCCTCCGCTCAGGCCGCTACGCATGCT
>JAPKMS010000378.1 GCA_026645775.1 Anaerolineae bacterium | reverse complement strand
GGTCGCGGACGAGGGATAGGGGAAGTTGCTTTTGACGGCGTTCACGTCCTCAGTGCCGCCGAACGGCGGGTTGGTCAGGATCACGTGGTAGCGGTCGCGCTCGTTGAACTTGCGCACGTCCGCGCTGAGGGTGTTCGTCCGCACGATGCGCGGGACAGTGATGCCGTGCAGCACGCAGTTCATCACGCCCAGCAGGTAGGGCAGCGGCTTCTTCTCCTGGCCGAAGAAAGTCACGTCTTGCAGCTTGCGCCGGTCGGCGGCCAAGCGGACGTGGTGCTCCTCCATGTAGCTGTACGCTTCGACCAGGAACCCGGCTGACCCCGCCGCGGGGTCGTAAACCGTCTCCCCCAACCGGGGCGCCACCAGCTCCACCATGAACTTGATGATCGGCCGCGGGGTGTAGAACTCGCCGGACATCCCGCCCTCGCGGCCCATGCGCACCAGCAGGCTTTCGTAGAGGTGCGAGAGGGTGTGGACGTTCTCGCTGGCGTGGAAGTCAATGCCATCCACCACGTCGATTGCATCGCGCAGGATGACCCCACTTTTCACCATCTTGCTCGGCGCTTCCTCGAAGATCTGGCGGATCACCTCGCGTTCCGGTGTGCCGCGCAGCTCGCGCAGGTGTGGAAAGAGCCGGTCGTTGAGGAAGCTCAGCAGCGATTTGTGAGTCAGCCCGGCCAGGATAGCCTCGGCCGTCTGGCGGTCTTCTTCGTCACCGTTGAGTAACGGCGCCAGCGCCGCGCGTTGCGCCTGACGCTCGGCCTCGACCTGCGCCGCGGCCGCCTTGACCGCGGCTTCGGCCTCCCGGAATGCCCGTCGCGCGGCGCCCAGCGCATCGGGGTCGGGCACGAGCATGATCTCGAGGCCCAGCAGCGCCTTCTGCGCCGCGCGCAAGCTCGCCTCGGCTTCGCGCTGGCCTGCCTGGGCCTGGTTGACCCGTCCGCCGGTCCACACCGACCAGCGGTAGAAGCCGCCAATCACGCGCGCGAACGGCTGGCCCTCGTACTCGGCGTCGGCGACGCGCGTGTCTTCCAGGTCCTCGAACGACTTGAGGAAGAGCAACCAGGAGATCTGCTCGACATAATCGAGCAGGCTTTGCGTGTTGTCGTCCCGGCGCAGGATATCGCATGCGCGCCAGAAACGGGTGTCGAGATCGTTGGTTGGCATGAGTCGTTGTATCCGTAGCGGAGAAGGTGCGATGACCTTCGTTTTTAATTTTGACTTGACAAACCCGGCGATTCGTGGTTGAATAGCAACTGAAGCGGTATCGTAAGTCCTGGGACCGCTGGGTGTTCGTAGAACACCCCACTCCGCTCCTCGAAGCGGTGGTCATCGGCGCCCAGGCAGAGCCGCTGTTTTATTTTGTCCGGATCGTCTTCGTGCTGACGATGCGTTTTGCGATGATGGCGGCCCACTCCTCGGCGCCCTCGGCCTGACGACGGAGCGCCCAGGCCACAAAATCCACCGCCTGCAGCCCCGGATGCGCCGTGGAATCGCCCTGCTCGATGATCACTACCTGGTCCGGCACGTGAGCGATGGCCAGCCGGACGCGTTCTTCGAGCTCCCGCCGCTGATGCGGATTGGTGTATCGTTTGTCGAGCAGGACGTGCAGTTTCGGATGGCGCTCAACTGCGGAAGCGATCGTCGCGGCGATCGCCTCTTGATACCACCATTCCGCTTCGCCTTCCGGCAGATCGCTCTTATCCACGATCACCGCATAAATCTCGCACGCCTCCTCGGCAATGGCGATGAGCAAGCGGCGGATTGTGGCCGGGTCAGACTGTGCGGCCTTCAGCTCGCTCACAGCAAGCCGGCGCCGCAGCGCACGGCGGGCGCGGCGCACGTGCAACTCGATGGCCCGGCTTTGCGGGCACACTAGCGCCGCCACCACGAAACGACTGATTTCAGCGGACAGGGCAAGGTTGCCGGATTCGTCGACAAAAGCGATTTCCATCTTCATGCTGCCGGTTGCAGGTAGAGACGCCGGATCATCTCGTCGCGCGCGGAGATTAACTGTTTCATGCCCCCGAAGACTACGGCGACCTGGCGCGCTTCCTTGCGGATCGGCGGCAGCGTGAAGACCTGGGGATCGAGGACTTCATCCACGCCGCCCTGCACATACCGTTCGACCAGGATGTGCAGCACCTCACGCGCCTGAGCATTGTACGTTGTAAAGAAGTCCTGATGCAAGTTGAACAGCGCCACCGAGCGTTCCTCGCGACTGTGGAGTCCTTCATCGAAGGCCAGGTGCGCCAGCAGGTCGTAGCTGTCCACATCCGGCCGTTGGAGGATCTCCGTCAACACATCCAGCGCGATCTGGCGGCGCTCCAACTCGGCCAGCAGCTCGCGACGACGGGCCGGATCGCTCCAACGGGCGCGCAGCTCGAACAGCGACGCGCAAACGATCTGCAGCTCGGCGCGCACCTTGCGCAGGTAGTCTTGCGGTGACACCAGCTTGCCCTCCGCGTTGCGCTCCTCGTAGCGCTCATCCACGATCCGCACCTGCAGGCCGCTGACGTTGATCATCCGGTCTTTGGGCGGCTCGCGC
>JAPKMS010000377.1 GCA_026645775.1 Anaerolineae bacterium | reverse complement strand
TACGCGACGGCGGCTGACCCGTGGGCCAGCGCCGGCGCCAGCGCGGCCGACCAGGATTATCGCCCCGCGCTCGCGCACAGACAACAGCTGGTGTGGGGCGTCAACCAGCTCGACGTTACGCGCTTTCTGGCGGACGGCCGCGACCAGGCCAATGACGGCTGGCGGCTGACTGTCACGAACAGCGGCGCCACGTTTTACGCCTCGGAAACGGCAGGCCGCGGCCCGCAGCTCACCGTGTCTTACGCCTGCCAGCTGGCCGGCGCCCTGCCTGACGTTACAAGGAGGAACCCATGAAGCTCACTCGCATCCTGGCGCTGATCCTGCTAATTCTCAGCGCCGCCGCGGCCGGCGCGCCCGGCCCCGCGGCCGCGGGGCAGCCCGGCGCGGCTGCTGTTCCGGCCGTCCCGGCCGCGCCGGCGGCGTACACCGTGCGCGGCATCAACGTGTATCAGGCGTGCAATGCGGACACCTATAACGAGGGCCCCCACAATGGCACGACCAACAACACCCGCTGGGACTACGACCGGGTGGATTCCAACCCCTCGCCCAGCGCCGAGCCCGACAGCGCTCACCCGTCGCCGCTGGACTACACCTGGTACTCGACCAACTCGGGTGTCACGCAGCCCGGCTGGCTGCGTGACAACGACGGGTCCGGCGTGTGGAAGCCGGACGGGCCGGCTTTCGATTGCACCGACCCGGCGGGCTGCGCCCCGATCACGGTGCAGCTCTGGGTCAACAACGACGCGGCCAACCCGCAAACGCCAAACTACAACTGTCCCGAAATCTGCACGTTCATCGATCGCGACACCGGCTCGTGCAATGACCCCCGAGCCGAGTGGAGCGATCCCGGCGGCGCGGTGACGCCCGGCACCATCTGCCGGTATTATCAAACCTGGACCTGGGACATTGCGACTCAAACGTGGTCGCCCACCAGCACCCAGGACATCGGCATCGTGTTGCCGTGCGTTGGCCAGGCGCCGCCAGCCTGCACGACCAGCCAGATCTTCGGCTACGTCTACAACGATCTCGATAATGACGGCGCGCGCGACGCCGGCGAAACCGGCATTGCGGGCGCGGTCGTGCGCGTGTCCAGCGCCGAAACGGGCTACGATCAGGCGTTCACGATCCCGAACGGCAGCCCAGTCGGCTATTGGACCATGACCGCCGTGCCCGTGCCGGCGGACGGCGCGGCGGTGTACACCATCGCCGTCACGTATCCAAGCGCCAATTGGGCGCCGACCACCCCGTCTACGGTGCTGGTGACGCTGACCTGCACCGCTTCCAAGCAGGTCTCGCAGGGCGCGACCCAAGCCGCGAGCCTGGGGGATCGCGTCTGGTACGACGCTAACGGCGACGGCTTGCAGACCGCGGGTGAGGCCGGCGCCGCGGGCGTCACCGTCAGCCTGGTGGACGCGGCCGGCGTCCAGCTCAACGACGCCAACGGCGCCCCGTACGGCCTGACGACCGACGCCAACGGCAACTACCTGTTCGCTGTCCTGCGGCCCGGCGTCTATGCGGTCAAGTTCACGCCGCCCGCCGGCTACGGGCTGACGGCGGCCAATGTCGGCGCGAATGACGTCAGCGACTCCGACCCCGCCCCGGCCACGCTGCGCACGGCCACCTACACCCTGGCGGCCGGCGCCAGCAATCTGACGGTGGACGCCGGCCTGGTGGCGCAGGCCGTGTACGACTTCGGCGATCTGCCCGCCAGTTACGGCACCACGGCCGCGGGCGGTGGCCCGCGCCACACGCTCACGGCCGCCCTATACCTGGGCGCCGCGGTCGATGACGAGGCGGACGGCCAGCCCACGGCCGACGCGACCGGCGACGACGCCGCCGGCGCCACGCCCGATGACGAGGACGGCATCACGCTCCTGACGGGCATCCGGCCCGGCCAGCCGGCGTGTGTGGCAGTGACGGCGCACAACGCCACGGCCGCGAGCGCGGCCCTGCAGGGCTGGTTTGACTTCAATAACGACGGGGACTTCGCCGATCCGGGCGAGGCCGTGGCGTTGAGCAACGCCACCATCCCGGTCGGCGGTGTGACGGGGCAGCCAAGCTGCTTCACGGTGCCGGCGCTGGCCGCCGCGCCGCCGCAGATCGCTTACCGGTTCCGGCTCTCTGCGGCCGGCGGCCTCAGCGCCGGCGGGGACGCGGCGGATGGGGAGGTCGAGGACTCCCGCACCGCGCTGGTTTGCCTGGGCGATCGCGTCTGGCGCGACGCCAACCGGGATGGCTTGCAGGATGGCGGCGAAGCGGATCTGCCCGGTGTGACCGTCCGGCTGCTGGACGCGGCGGCGGCTGAGCTGGGCACGGCCGTGACTGACGGCGCCGGCCGGTATGGCTTCTGCGGCTTGCTGCCCGGCCAGCCGGTGCAGCTCGAGGTGGCGCCGCCAGCCGGCTACGTCTTCAGCCCGGCCGATCAGGGCAGTGACAACGCCCTGGACTCCGATGTCACGCCGAGCGCGGCGCTGCCCGGTGCGGCTGCGCGTTCAGCGCTCATCCCGGTGGGCGCCAGCGACGATCTCTCCTGGGATGCGGGCCTCTTCGAGACCTACTGCCTGGGCGACCGCCTCTGGATCGACAGCGATCGGGACGGCCTCCAGGCTGCGGCGGAGACCGGCGCCCCGGGCCTGACCGTGCGGCTGCTCGCGGCCAGCGGCGCGGAGCTGGCCACCGTTGTCACCGACGCTGCCGGCAATTACCAGTTCTGCGGCCTGTACGCCGGCCAACAGGTGCGCTTGCGTTTCACGGCTCCAGCGACCTACACGTTGTCGCCGGCTAACCAGGGCAGCGATGACGCCGTGGACTCGGATTTCACCCTGGGCGATGCGGAGGCCGAGACACCGCTCCTCACCCTGCCGGCCGCGCACGACTTTACCTGGGACGGCGGCCTGGTCTTCCCTGCCGGCCCGCTGGCGCAGCTTGGCGACACGGTTTGGCTGGATCTGAACGCTGACGGCATCCAGGATGCGCCGGAGCCGGGGGCGCCGGATGTGACCGTGACGCTGTACAACAGCGCGAATACCCGCCTCGACACCACGACCACAGACGCCACCGGGTACTATGAGTTCGGCGTGCCGGCGGCCGGCGGCTATTACGTGGTGTTTACCGCACCGCCCGGCTACGTCTTCAGCCCGGCTAACCAGGGCAGCGATGACGCGGTAGACTCGGATGCGGTGGGGGCCGGCCAGTCGGGGACCGTGTTGCTCGCGGCCGGCAATTTCAACCAGACGCTCGACGCCGGCCTGGTGCCCCCGCTCGATTGGGGGGACCTGCCGGCCGCGTATCCGACGCAGTTCGTCGTGAACGGGGCGCGACACCGAGTAGTGGCTGGCTTCGCGCTGGGTGCGAGCCTCGATGCCGAGAGTGACGGCCAGTCATCCCCGGACGCGTCCGGGGATGGGGCGGACGAGGATGGCGTCGTCCGCCTGGGGGCGCCGAACAGCACGAGCGGCGGCTGGACCGACGGCCTGGCGGCTGCCGGGGCCGGGTGCAAGCTGGCGCTGGTCGTCAGCGGACACTCGGGGACGGTGCAGGCCTGGCTGGACTTTGGCCACGGCTTGCAGGCGGTTGTGCTGCGCGATGCGGCCGGGACGCCCATCCCGGGGGGCGTGCTCGCCACCGGGCCCCACATCGTGACCTGTGATGTGCCGGCCGGAACCTTCGGCGGCGGCAACCGCACTATCTTCGCGCGTTTCCGGCTGTCTTCGGCCGGCGGCCTGGCCGCGACCGGGGTCGCGGCGGACGGTGAAGTCGAGGACTACGTGTTCGCGTTCGGCCCGACCGCGGTGAGCCTTTCAGGTTTCACCGCGCAGGCGGCGCCGGGCGAAGATGCGCGGTGGATCGCGCTGTACGGCGTGGTGGGCGTGCTGGGCGCGCTCGCCCTCATGGCTGGCGTGCTCCGCGCACGCCGGCGCCGGGAGGATTCTCATGACCAGTGATCCGAAGCGAACGTACGAGCCGCCGGCGGTCGTCTACGAGGCGGCGTTGGAGGTGCGGGCGGGCTCCCCCATGGCGATCCCTGATCCGCTCGATCTGTTCGGCGTGAATGAGCAGAAGTAGCAGCGTGCCTGGCCGGCGCGAACTTAGCGCCGGCCAGGCCGGATAAATCTTGGGATCGCCTGGAGGCATGTGTGCTGCATTCACTCCTGAGCCATGGCCATCTGCAGCGCGCGGTCGGCGCTCTGTTGGCGTTAGCCGCGGCGGTGGCCGCCGCGCGCGGGTTCGGTCTGCGGCTGCGCGCCCAGACCGGGCTTGAGCCGGTAGTCATCGCGCAGACCGCCATCCCCCCCTACACGGTCATCACGGCCGAGATGGTGACCGTTGTCCAGTTGCCCCACCGGGCGCTGGCCCAGCCGGTCTATGCCGATCCGGATGCCGTGATCGGTCAGGTGACTCGCCTCGAGATCCTGCCCGGCGTGCCGCTGTGGCGCGCGTGGGTGGTGGCGCCCGCGGCGCTGCGCTACACTGCCGACGCGGCGGCGGTGATCGTTGGCCTGACCGTGTCCCGCGCCCGCGTGCCCGGCGATCTACTGCGGCCCGGCCAGCGCGTCGATGTCTGGCAGGGCGCCGAGCTGATCGGGCCAGGGCTGCGCGTCGTGGCGCTCACGCCCCAGGAGCCTGACAGGCTGATCGTCGCCCTGGAGAGCAGCCAGGTGCTGCTGCCGGTGCTGCTGACCGCGGCGGCGCGCGCGGATACGGCGTTGACCCTGGCGCCGCTGGTGCGTGCGGGCACGGCGACGGTCACGCCGACAGTGACGCCGCTGCCCACCTGGACGGTGACGTCCACGCCGACGCCGGGCGTGGTGACGGTTAAGCCGGGGCCGGAGCAGGGCCTGAACGTGCGCGCGGCGCCCGCACTCACCGCGCCGGTGCTGGCGACGCTGCCCGGCGGCCGCCGGCTGACCCCGATCGGCCGCGATGGGGCGGGCCGCTGGGTGCAGGTCTGCTGTGTGGCCGGCGACCGGCCCGGCTGGGTGCTGGCCGAGCTGGTCGACCTGGCCGGCGATCTGCAAAGCTTGCCGGTGCGGTAGAGAGAGGTAGCGGGGTGGACGACCTCCGGCTGCACGGGCTTTTGGTGATCGGCCTGGCCGCGTTGGCGGCCTGGCTGCTGATCTGGCTCGCTCTCGACGGGCTGGGCTGGTTGTGGCGCTACCGCTCGCGCGCGGCGCGGCAGCGGGCGCGCATGTGGGAGGCGCTGGCGCAGTGCCAGGCCGGTGCGGACGCCGGGCGCCCAGCGGTGGAGGACTGATGGCGAGCAACAAATACACGATCCGGTGGCACAAAGGAGCACTCACATGAAGCAAACACATCGGCGCCAGCCCGGCGCCTGGCGCGTGGGCACCCTGCTGGTTGGCATCCTGCTAGTATTGACCAGCGTCCAGCCCTTTGTGGCGGCGCAACCGGCCCCCCCAGCTGCGCCGGCCCGCAAGCTGTGGCGGATGTCAGCCTGACCTGGCAGGCGACGGCCCGCCAAGCGCTGGCGGTGGCCCTGGAGAGCAGCCAGGACCTGGTCCCGGCGCTGCTGGCGGCATCGGGCCGGGACGACACGGCACTGACCCTGGCGCTGCTGGAGCGGTTGCCCGCGCCAACCCTTGAGGTCAAGGCTGAGGCTGAGGTTGAGGAGACCCCGACCCCTACCTCAACGCCCACCCCGACGGCGACACCCACGCCTGGCGTGGCCGTGGTCCGGCCCGGTCCCGCGCAAGAACTCAACATACGCGCTGGACCCGGCACGGACTACCCGGTGCTGGCGACGCTGCCGGCGGGCAGCCGCCTGACGCCGGTCGGCCGGGATGCGCCAGGTCAGTGGGT
>JAPKMS010000376.1 GCA_026645775.1 Anaerolineae bacterium | reverse complement strand
TTGGTCCGTTGGGTTCATCCACTCTGGCACGTGGATGCCGTGCAGCCCATCCTCCGCGCCGGTGATGTCGCGCAGGTCGGTGGCCTGCACCAGGATGAAGAACATCTGCGCAAAAGCGAGCGTGGCCATGGTGAGATAGACGCCGCTCACCCGCAGCGAGACCATGCCGATCAGGAGGCCTTGCAGGATGGCGACGCCGATCACGGCCAGCACCGTCGGTCCCAGAGACCACCCGGCGTGTTTGAGCAGGATGCCGGCGGCGTAGGCGCCCGCGCCGAAAAACATGGCATGCCCGAAGCTCAGAATGCCGGTGTAGCCCATCAGCAGGTCGTAGCTCATGGCGTAGACGGCCAGGATGAAGACCTGGATGAGCATGCCCTGCCAGAACTTGGGCGAGCCGGCGGTCACGGGTTGTCCGGTCAGCAGCGCCAAGATGAACGGAAACGCGACCAGGGCCGCCAGGACGACCGGGCCAAGCCAGTTGCGGGAGTGGGAAGTCAGGGTGCGGGTTTTGTTCACGGATAATCCTCCTGTCGGTAAATTGGTAAGTTGGTAAGTTGGTAGACCGATCAGACAACCAATCTACCAATCTATCAATCTACCAATCACCAATCTACCAATCACCAATTTACTAATCTACCAATCTAATCCTTCTTCCCAAAGAGACCCGCCGGCCGCAGCAGCAGCACCAGCGCCATGATCAGCACGGTCGAAGCCCGGGCGATCGAGGGTGACATGCGAACGACGCCATCCATCCAGGGCAGGTGGATGCCGGAGAGGACGAGTTGGTCGCCGAAGGCGCGGGCCAGGCCGACCAGCAGTGCGCCCACCGCCGAGCCCACATAGTTGCCCATGCCGCCGATCACCACCGCGATGAAGCCCTGGAGTTGGACCTCGAGGCCCAGGCCCAGGTTAACGCCGAGGAAGGGCGCCGCAGCCACACCGCCCACCGCCGCCAGCCCACAGCCGATGGCGAAGACCAGCGTGAAAACTCGCCGCACGTTGATCCCCAACGCCTGCACCATTTCACTGTCTTGCACGCCCGCGCGGATGATGATACCCAGTCGCGTCCGTTGCAGCAGCAGCGCGATGGCAATGAACATCGCCAGGCCCAGGGCGATAATGAACAGCCGGTAGCTGGGGAAGGGCCGGCCCAGCACATTGATGGATTGGCAGTGATCGCTGAACCAGGACCACAGGTTCGGTGAGGGGCAGTTATCGCCCGAACCGCCGAAGAAGGCCGGAATATCCATGTAGAAACCGACCGTCCCCCACACGCTCTTGACCAGTTCGCCGCCCACGTAGCTCAGGCCCAACGTCAGCAAGAGCTGATAGTAGACCCGGCCATAGAGCGGGCGAATCAGCGATGACTCGATCAGCGCGCCCAGCCCCGCGCCGGCCAGGAGGCCGATCACCAGCGCCAGCACGAACCGCACGTTGGATGAGACGCTCAACAGGAAGACCTCGCCCGGCGTGCGGATGGGTATCAGCGCAAAGGCGGCCGCGACCAGGATGAGGCCAACCCCTGCGCTTGTCCAGCGGGGCCGTTGGCGCACCTCAGCCGTGCCGACCCGGCTCAATCCGAGGCCCAGGAAGAGGCCGGAAACGGCCAGCAGGATGATGCGCGGCAAGAAGCGGCCAGCGGCTTCCTGCGCCAGATCAGTTGCCACGACGCCGCCGGTGGCCGTGGCCGTAGCCGCCACCAGCTTCTCAAGGTTGAAGCCGCGCACGCCGATGAACAGCAAGGCCAGGGCCAGCAGGAAGGTCAGCACCAGGAAAGAGGAGTCCTGCCAGCGCTGTTTGAAGCGGGCCGGCAGCAGACCGCCCAACCAGCGCCCGGCCTGCGCCCCGCCCAGGAGGGCCAGCGCGAAGGGCAGCGTGTTCAGGATCAGCCGCGGGTTGGCGTAGGCCGTGAAGCCGATATAGGCGCCGATCATGAACAATGTGCCGTGGGCAAAGTTGAGCACATCCATCAGCCCGAAGATCAGCGACAGCCCGGATGCCACGAGGAAATAGAGCGCGCCCAGGGTCAGGCCCGATAACAGGATGCTGGCCGTCACCTTCGGTTCGTAGCGGTTCGTCATCCAGAGGAGAACCGCGGCCACAATCAGCAGCGTTACCAGGAGCGGCCGGTTCTTGCGCAGAAATGAGGCCATGAAATAACTCCTTGACAGGCTTGGCGTGGGGGGCGGGGGCACCCCGCACCTACGCTGTCGTGCTTTGTGCAGGCACCAGACCCGCTCCCGCGTACCCGGCCCCCAGGTACTTCGCGATCAGCGGCCGATCTTTAACGAGGTCGGCCATCTGGCCTGAGCTGACCGTCTGGCCATCGTCAACAATGTAGTAACGGTCGGCGAGCTGTGAGGCCATGCGGAAGTTCTGCTCCACCAGCAGCACCGTCGCATGCGCGGCAAGCTGGCGCAGCGCGGCGACGATGGCCTCGATGATGATCGGCGCCAGCCCTTCGCTGGGCTCGTCCACCAGCAGAAGCTGGTTTTCGGGCACCAGGGCGCGTGCGATCGCCAGCATTTGCTGCTGGCCGCCGGAAAGCTGGCCGCCGGGCAGCCGGTAGAAGCGTTTCAGATCGGGGAACAGCTCGAAGATCAGGTCCCCGCGTTTCGCGAGATCTCCCTTTGACCGCTCAGCGATTCTGAGGTTTTCCTCGACGGTCAGGGCGCGGAAGATGGCGCGGTATTCGGGCACGTAGCCGATGCCGCGCGTCGCGATCTGATAGGCGGTCTTACCCTGGATCGGCTCGCCGGCGTAGAGGATCGTCCCCTCGCGCGGCGGGTTCAGGCCCATGATCGAGCGCAGCGTGGTCGTTTTGCCGGCGCCGTTGCGGCCCAGGAGCGCGGTGATGCTGCCCTGCGGCACGGTCAGTGATACGCCTTCCAGGATGTGGAACTGGCCGATGAAGGTGTGGATGGCGTTGACCTCAAGAATGTTCGTCATGTTGAGACTCCCCCAGGTACGCCCGCTGCACCGCCTCGTTTGCGGCGATCTCCGCCGGGTTGCCCTCGGCCAACACCTTGCCCTGGTGCATCACGGTGATGCGGTCGGAGATGTTCATGACGATGCCCATGTTGTGTTCGACCAGGATGATCGTTTTATTGCCCCGGGCGCGGATGCGGGCGATCATTTCCACCAGGGCCGGCACCTGCTCTGAGGCCATGCCGGCCGTCGGCTCATCGAGCAGCAGCACCTGCGGATCACCCGCCAGGATGATTGCCAATTCGAGCTTGCGCTTGTCGCCGTGCGGCAGCACGGATGCAGGCAGGCCGGCCTTCTCCGCCATCCCGACCTCTTGCAGCGCGGCCAGCGCCTGATCCTCGTAGCGTCGGAACCGCCGGGCCGATGTCCACAGCTTGAGATTATCGCGGCCCAGGGCCTGCGCGGACAGGCGGACGTTTTCCAGCACCGTGAGGTTCGAGAAGACGTTTGTGATCTGGAATGAGCGGCCGATCCCGAGGTGTGCCATGCGATGCAGCGGCAGGTTGGTGATCTCGCGACCGCGTAGGTACACCTGGCCGGAGGTCGGCTTGAGATAGCCGCTGATCAGGTTGAAGAGCGTCGTCTTGCCGGCGCCGTTCGGGCCGATGATGGAGTGCATGGCCCCTTCGGCAACCTGCAAGTCTACGCCGTCGACCGCGTGCAGGCCTCCGAAGTGTTTCGCAATGCAGCGTGTCTCGATGATGGTGTCAGCCATAAGCCCTCCTCGGTTGAAGGTTACAGGTTGAAGGTTGCAGGTTTGTGGTTAACCACGAACCTGCAACCTTCCAGCCTTTTGACTGCGTTCAGGACAGGCTCTTGAACCTGTAACCTGGAACCGTCGCGTCAGGGGATTTACTTGCAGCGATTCAGCTCGGCCGGCACGGCGCACGGCGGGGCTGTTTCCTCGGGCTTGAAGAGCGTCACCAGTTCGACGAACTTGTAGTCCGGGTCGGTGGTGTTGGTGAGCTTGACCAGCGTCATGGGCTGCAGCAGCGCATGGTCCGTTGCGCGCACCTCGTAGTCGCCCTTCGGCCCCTTGAACTTCATGCCCTCGAGGGCGGCGATCAGCTTATCGCCGTCGGTGTCACCCTTCGTGGCCTCGAGCGCTTGCTTCACCATGACCGCGCAGTTGAAGCCCGCTTCCGCCCACAGATCCGGCGGCACCTGGAAACGCTTGATGTGCTCGTCGGTCAGGTACTTGTTTTCCGGGGTGTCGAAGAGCGAATAGTGGTAGACGACCACACCGACCGAGTTGATCGCGTCAGCGTAGCCCTTCGCCAGCGTCTGGTTGTCGCCCATACCGGTCGCGACGGCCATCTGGTCGAAGACACCCAGTTGCGTCATTTGCTGGAACATGGGGACGAAGCCCGCGCCGGACCACGTCACGATCAGGACGTTGGCCTTCGAGTCCAGGATCTGGTTGATGTAGGGGGTGAAGTCGGTGGTGTCGGGCGGCGCAAAGATCGCGCCCGCTGCCTTCGGGTCATCGTTGATGGGGAACTTGCCGCCCGCCGCCTTGACGACAGCGTAGAAGCCCGCGGCCGAACCCTGGCCGAATGCGTTATCCTGCGAGATCTGGATGAAGTTCTCGCCGAGCTTGACCAGCGCCGCGCCCATGGTCAGCGCGTCCTGGATGTTCTGGCGGCCGCAGCGGAAGACGTACGGGTTGAAGTTGGCGCCGGTGATGGCATCCGCGGCCGCGGGGCCGGCGATGTACACCATCTTGTTCTGCGCAGCGATGCCGCCGACGGCCAGCGCGGTGGGCGAGCTGGGCACGCCGACCAGGATTTCAGCGCCATCCTTCTCGATTGCTTCGCGGGCGAGCGTCGAACCTACGTCGGGCTTGCTGGTGGTGTCCTTTAGCACGATCTGGACGGGCCGGCCGGCGATGGTGCGGGTGCTATTGGTGACATAGTCAAGGCCGATCTCGAAGCCGCGCTCGAACAGCGGGCCGTAAATGGCGAGCCCGCCGGAGTTGTCGGTCATTTCGGCGATGACGAGCGGCTTGCCGGTTGCTTCAGCGGGGGCCGCAGTCGGTTCAACTGGAGCGGCGGTCGGCTCGACCGGGGCCGCAGTCGGTGCAACAGGGGCAGCGGTGGGCTCGGCCGGGGCCGCGGTGGGCGCCACTGGCGCCGGGGTGGGCGTGGCCGCGCCGCCGCAAGCTGCCAGGATCATGGACAGCACGGCGATCAGGCTGATGATGAACCATTTCTTGGTACGCATGTGTCTCTCCTCCGGGTTAGATTAGTAAGTTGGTAGATTGGTAGATTGGTATCCGGGGTTCAAATACCTCCTTTCCCCTGCTGTTCCAGGAAGCCGAGCACCAGGCTGTTGAAGGCCAGCGGCGCTTCCCAGCAGACCGCATGGCCCGCGCCCGGGAGGATCGCATAGGCCGCGTGCGGGATTTCGCGGGCGATGATGTCGGCATAGGCGCGCGGCTTGAGGTTGTCATCTTCGCCGACCATTAACAGCGTCGGCGCTTGGATGCGGTGCAGCTCGCTCGTGATGTTCAGCGCCAGGAAGGCCCGGCAGAGCTCCGCCACCGCATCGAAATCAAGTGTTGCATAGCGACTGCGGGCCTGGGCGAGCGCGGCCTGGTTGGCCGCGATCCAGCGCTGGCTGAAGTTGAACGGGTAGGTCGCGGCGAAGAAGAGCTCCGGGTCGCGACGCTGCGCGGCCGCCAGCCACATCCCGGCAATGCCGGCGAGCACTGGGTCAACCTGGCTCACCGCCGAGGAGAGGATCAGGCTACGCGTGCGTTGGGGATACTTCGTGGCAAAGATCATGCTGACCTCCGCGCCATAGGAGATCCCCGCGATGTGCGCCTGTTGGATACCCAGCGCGTCGAGCAGCGCCGCCAGGTCATGGGCGTGCAGTGCCATGCTGTACGGCCCGGCCGGGTGCTCGGACTGCCACTGGCCGCGGCAGTCGTAGCGCAGCACGCGATAGCGCCGCGCAAAGGCCGGGACCTGGTAGCCCCAGCTTGCCGTGCTCATCAGGATGCCGTTCGACAGCACCAGCACGTCGGCGTCGGCGAGACCGTCCAGCTCGTAGTAGAAACGGCAGTCGTTAGCTTCGATTTCAGGCATGTTCTTCCAGGTCTTTCACCAGCACCAGGGACTCGCCCTCACAGACGACCTGCCCGCCGGCGATGCAGGTCCCCCGCAGGTTCACCAGATCCTTCTCGGGCCGCAGCCGGACGATCTCGACGCGGGCCGTGACCTCCTGGCCGGCGAAACACAGGGCGGGGAAGGCGAGCCGCTGCTTCAGCCAGTTGGTGCCGCGGCCCGGCAGCCGCGTCCCCAGCAGGAAAGAGAAGAGCCCGCCTAGCAGCCCGCCCGGCACTTGCCACACCGGTTCGCTGAAAGCGGGGTTGGTATCCCCGGACAGATCGCGATACTCTTGCAGATCGGCGATGCTGAAGGTGCGGCAGAGTTCAGCCGCCTGGCCCAGCGCCAGCCATTTGAGCGACCTATTCCCCGCCCCCTCCCCTGCGAGGGGAAGGGCGCTTGGCGCCACCCCCTTCCCTGGTAGGGAGGGGGGCTGGGGGGGTAGGTGTACCACCGTCCGCCCCTGGCAGGCGATCGAGCCATCCGGCCGCGTGATGACCGTGCTGATGTCGGCGAGATGGCCGGGCGACTGGAAGTCGCGGCTACCTTCGCGAAGTCCACCTTCGTGGACTGACGCTGAGTCGGCGGCGGCCGACTTCGCCACCGTGGCCGCGGTTTCAACCGCCGGGCCGGCAAGATGGCCGGGCGACTGGAAGTCGCGGCTACCGTTGCGAAGTCCACCTTCGTGGACTGACG
>JAPKMS010000040.1 GCA_026645775.1 Anaerolineae bacterium | reverse complement strand
GGACCGAACGGCGTCTCGACCAGCTCGCCCGGCAGCGCGGGGGATAGCAGCGCACCGGATTGAACGCCGGACCCAGCTTCCGGGTTCGCGGCATCAGCCCATCGCGCCCGACCCGCTACAAAACCGGTGGAAGCCTCCATTCCCGATTCCGAAGCGCGATTGTCTGCGGAACGCGGCGCAACCGGCGGCGGGGCGTCAGTGACGCCGCGCCGCACGCCCAGCTTGCGCAGCCGAGTCAAGCGTTCCAGGCGCCTTTGCATCTCATCAGAGGTAGACATGGCGCCTATTTTAGCATGATCGCCGTTGAAAGCCCATTCAGATCGGGCCCCATGATGACGAAAAAAACGCTTGACAAGTTTACTACAAGCCACGTATAATTCAACATGCATCGTCGCTACGGCAGAGAGGAGGCCTTAGATGGAGAAGCCCTGGCTGGCACACTACGAAAACGAAGTTCCGCATACCCTTGCCTATCCTGAGATGCCGCTGTCGCAAATGCTTGAGGAGAGCGCTCGCCACTATCCTGACCAGATCGCCACAAAGTTGATCCTCCGTTATCTCGGCCCCATCACACTGGGGTGCACCCTCGCCTACCGGCAATTGCTCGACCAGGTCAACCGGTTTGCCGCGGCCCTGGCCGCGCTGGGCGTGAAACGAGGCGACCGCGTGGCGCTGATGCTGCCCAACCTGCCGCAGTACGTCATCGCGTTCTATGGCGCGCTCAAGATGGGCGCGATTGTGGTCAACACCAATCCCATTTACACCGCGCGCGAGATCGAGCACCAGTTCAGCGATGCCGGCGCGGAGACGGTGGTGATCTTGAGCGGCTTCTACAGCCGGCTTAAAGAGATCCAGGATCGCACGCAGGTGAAGCGCGTCATTATCGCCGACGTGCCGGACTACGTGCCCGCGCCGTTCAACGCCGTGGTTAAGAGCACCGTTAAGAAGCACGGTCAGATAGTAGATGTGCCGGAAGCCAATGGTGTCTACAACTTCCGGAAGCTCCTGAACGCGCATCCCGAAGCCCCGCCGCAGGTGACGATCGCGGCCGATGATACGGCGCTGTTCCAATACACCGGCGGCACCACCGGGGTGCCCAAGGCCGCGATGCTCACCCACTACAACCTGGTCGTGAACACCATCCAGGTGAAAAACTGGATGCGCACACTGGAAGATGGGAAGGAGCGCATGATGGGTGCGATCCCGTTCTTCCACGTCTACGGCATGACGGTGTCGATGAGCCTGGCGATCTGCATCGGCGCGGAGTTGGTCATTCTGCCCAACCCGCGCCCCATCGACGGGGTAATGAAGGCCATCCACCGAGAGCGTGCGACGGTTTTCCCCGGCGTGCCCGCGATGTACATCGGCATCATCAACCACCCCCAGGTCACGGCGTACAACCTGCGTTCGGTGAAGGCCTGCATCAGCGGCTCGGCGCCGCTGCCGATGGACGTGCAGGTCAAATTTGGCGAGATCACCGGCGGCCGGCTGGTCGAAGGCTACGGCCTGACCGAGGCCGCGCCCGTGACCCACTGCAACCCCATCTACGGCCAGCGCAAAAACGGTTCCATCGGCCTGCCTTTCCCCGATGTAGAAGCCCGCATCGTGGATTACGAGACCCTCGTCGACAAGCCGCTGGCCGAAGATGGCGAGCTCTGGCTGCGCGCCCCGCAGGTGATGAAGGGCTACTGGAACCAGCCTGATGAAACCGCCAAACAGGTGACCGAGGACGGCTGGCTTCGCACCGGCGACATCGCCCGGATGGACCAGGACGGCTATTTCTACATTGTGGATCGCCTGAAGGACATCATCATCGCCTCCGGCTTCAACGTGATCCCGCGCGAGGTGGAGGAGGTGCTCTTCCAGCACCCGAAAGTCCAGGAGGCCGTGGTGGCCGGCGTTCCCGATCTGTACCGCGGCGAAAGCGTCAAGGCCTACGTCGTGTTGAAGTCGGGCGAAACCGCGACGCCCGATGAGCTTATCGCGTTTTGTGCGAAGAGCCTGGCGAAGTACAAAGTCCCGAAGCAGGTGGAGTTCCGCTCCGAGTTGCCAAAAACGATGGTGGGCAAGGTGCTCCGGCGAGTTTTGGTCGAGGAAGAGAAGAAGAAAACGGAGAAGTAAGCGGCATGACGATGCGGGAGGGGCACGGCTGTTAGGGAGCTGCGCCCCTGCACCCCCATATCCCAACGCTTTTCCGCCCGACACCCCAGAGAACAAACACCGGGCCGGCTCAGGAAAGCGCTGCCCGCGGCCATGCCATAGACCGCCAGTTTGCCTGTCTCCACCCCCGCGGTTAGAATGCCCACCGCTGCGATAGATTCGCCCACCTTGCCCCGTCAGGAGACAGCATTTTGGCTACCCGCGAGATTCCCGCCCGCGGATCATCGGCGCCGGCTCACGTAACAGCCCATCCGACCACGGCCTACCTTGCCTTGGCGGTCGGCGTGCTCTGCATCAGCTTCACGGCAATTTTCACCAAATGGGCCGGCGTGCCCGGACCCGTGGCTGCGTCCATCCGTATGCTGGTCGCAACGGTCGTGCTGATGATCCCCCTGGCCTTGCATCTGCGCCGGACGGGCGTGCCGCGTGCGGGGGTGCGCTTCGGTGTCATGGGCGGGCTGTGGTTCGCCATCAACCTGGGCATGCTCAGCTCGGCCCTGCTGTTGACCTCGGCGGCCAATGCGACCCTGATGGACAACACCGCGCCGGTTTGGGTGGGGCTGGGGGCGCTGATTTTCTTCCGAGAGAAGCTCGGGCGGCGCTATTGGGCCGGCCTGGCGTTGGCGCTGGCCGGCGCCGCGGTCGTTTCCGGGGTCCGGCTGGCCGCGGGCGTGAAGCTGAACGGCGGGGATGCGCTGGCCTTCGTCGGCGCGGTCTTTTACGCCGGGTATCTGCTGAACACCCAGCGCGCTCGCCGGGACCTGAGCTCGCTGACCTACCTGTGGCTGGTGGCCGCGACGGCAGCCATCGCACTGACGACGTTCTGCCTGGTCCAAGGCTTGCCGCTCCTCGGCCATAGCTCGCGCACCTACCTGTCCCTGATCGCGATGGGTATCATCTCCCAGACGGGCGGCTGGCTGCTGATCAACTATGCGCTGGGCCATCTGCCGGCATCGACCGCGGTCGTGGTGCTGTTGGCCCAGCCGGTCCTCACCGGGCTGCTCTCGATCCCGCTGCTGGGTGAGCCCCTCGCCGCCCGGCAGGTGCTCGGCGGCGCGCTGCTGCTGACAGGGATCGCGCTGTGCCTGCGGCGGACGACGGGGGCTGAAGGACGGATGACGGATGACGAGCCAATCGGCGAGCGGGCAGACGGCCGGTGAGCTGCGGGCCCGGGTCGCGACCTTCCTTGCGGAACACACAACGTTGACCCTGGCGACCGTCGGGCCGGATGGCGCGCCGGCGGCCGCCGCGGTGTTCTACGCGATCGACGACGACCTGAACCTCTACTTCCTGTCGGAAGAGCGGACACAACATGGGCAGAATCTGCTGGCCGACCCGCGTGTTGCCGGGACGATCCAGGCAGACGGCCAGGACTGGCGCGCCATTCGTGGCGTGCAACTGCGCGGCCTAGCCGAAGAGGTCACCGGTGCAGAAATCGCCCATGCCGCAGCGGTCTACGGGCGCAAGTATGCCTTCGTCGCCGCGCTGCTGGCCGGCCAGGCGGGGCCGGGCGCGTTGACAGGTCCGCTGGCGCGGGCCCGCTTTTGGGCGCTGCGGCCGGCCTGGTTCCGGCTGGTGGATAACACGGTGCGGTTCGGGTCTAAAGAGGAGCTGATGCTGCATGAATGAGGAGAAAATCCGTGCGATCGTGCTCGGCATCTTTCTGCACAATGACCGGCTGCTGGTCTTTCGCGGCGAAGATCCGGGGCGAGATGTGGTTTTCTACCGGCCGCTCGGCGGCGGGATCGAATTCGGTGAGCGGGGCTGCGACGCGCTTGTCCGAGAGATGCGCGAAGAGCTCGGCGCTGAGGTGACCGACGTCCGCTACCTGGGGACCGTCGAAAACATCTTTTCCCACCTGGGCAAACGCGGCCACGAGATCGTGCTGCTCTACGAAGGCCGCTTCGCTGACCCCGCGCTGTACGAGCAGGAGACCTTCGCCAGCGCGCAGGATAACGGCGTCCCGATCGAGGTGTCATGGAAACCGCTCGCCGATTTCGAGGCCGGCGCCTTGCTGGTGCCCCTGGAGCTGCTTAGCCTCCTGCGCGGCGAGAGGCGCTTGACCTGAGTCGTCGTCAGGCCGTATAATCAACCAGTAATTCTCATAAACAAGCTAAACGCACAAGCACAACAGGCACGTCATCTCCGGTGAGCAAGCGGTCAGCGGGTGGGAGGGGTGCGATGAACAAACTGGGCTTCTACATTGAGAACAGCACGGTGCCAGGGCTGCGCGACGCGCTGCGCCAGGTCAAGCCGCCGACGATCCTGTTTCACGCCGGTGACCGCACGCTGCTGCAGGAAATCCGGCGCGATATCTCCCCGGACTCGTTCATCATCGGCCGCTTCGTCGTCTCCGCGCAGGAACAGGAGCAGTGGCTTGACAGCAGCGATCCCAACGCAGCGGGCACGGCCTACGCGGACAAGATCCTCAACTACGACTTTCAATACGCCACCGAGCGCGTCAACGGCCGCCTGCTGGTAGATGCCTGGATGACCCTGAACGAGGCGCTGCGCGGCCCGGCCTCTTTCCAGGATTACGCCGTAGATGAGCAATTCAAGCGCCGCGCGGCCAACCTGGATCGCTTCCAGACCGCGATGCGCAACCGGCTCCGTACGCAAGGCGTTGAGGCGGTCGCGTTCAACTTCGGCGCCGGCAACTATACCCGGCCCGAGCACTACCTCGACTGGTTCCCGCGCACCCTGGAATCCTACCGTTACCTGGGCTTTCACGAGTACGGCTGGCCGACCCTCGATCCGCGCGCGGGCACGGCCACCGCGGCCCTCTACTACAAGACCTGCCTGGACGGCATCCGGCAAAAATACGGCGCGCAGCACACGGCCATCATCACCGAGGCGGGCCTGGCGCGCATGTACAAATACCCGAGCGGCCCGGCCGGCGATGTGGGCTGGCTCTATCCCAACGACACCGTGAGCCAGGAACAATACTGGGAAACGCTGCAATGGTACAACGACCAGCTTTGCCAGGACAGCCGGGTGCGCGGCGCGTGCCTGTTCCAGGTGGGGCACGCCGGCAAATGGACATCGTTCCGCCACCTCGGCGAAGACAACCAACAACGCCCCATCACCCTCATCTCCAAAATCGCCGGTCTGCGCGAGACAACGCCGGTCGAGCCGGCCAACCGGATGAAGCTCGAAGATTTCCCCCGCCCGCCCGATGACAACGGCCGCGGTGTGCACTGGTCGGGCAGCGTGTATCACCCGAAGGGCAGCGAGCTGGACTATTGGATCGCCGAGCTTCAGGCCCTCAAGATCAAGTGGCTGAAGCTGATGGATGACAGCGGCGGCTCATCGCTCGAGCTCTGCCAGCGGCTGTTGGCGGCCGGCATAATGCCGGTGGTGCGCCTGTTTAAAGAGAAACCCAACCCGGTCGGTGTGGGAGGGCGCGGCATCGAGGCTGCCCGAACCCTGATTAACGCCGGCGTCCGCTACTTTGAAACCAACAACGAGCCCGATATACCTGCCGAATGGGATGGGCCGATGCCGGATAACTGGCTGGATATCGTCGTGGATAACTTCATCAGCGACGCCGACGCGATCTTGGGCATGGGCGGGCTGTTGGGGTTCCCGTCAATCGGTGTGTCAGAGGACGTCAAGGGGGTGGCACGCGTGGTGGCACGCGGCCGGCGCGACTTGTTTGAGCGCGGTTGCTGGGTCGCGATCCACAACTATAGCCTGAATCATCCTCTGGACTACCCCGATGATCCGGTCAATCAGCTCGGCATCCCGGTGACGCAAGATGAGTACGACCGCCTCGGCGCCTGGGCCTGGGACCAGCGCTTGCTGAGCGACATCAACGAGCTGCGCCGGACCCACAAGAACCCCGGCCAGACCATCGCGCAGGCCACGGCAGGGTTCCGCGGCTACGAGATAGCCGGCAAACTCATCTATGAGGCCCTGGGATTCTATGTGCCGGTCATCAGCACCGAAGGCGGCCCCGTGGTGGGCATGGGCGATGATAAACGCTACAACAAAACCGTGCCCCAGCAGCAACTCGAATGGCAGCTCGAAATCGTCCGGCGCATGCAAGCCAATGAAGTGCCCGACTGGTACTTTTCCATGTGCACCTGGATCCTGGCCGCGCAACGGCTGGGCGACTGGAACTATTCCTGGGAGCAGATGTCGTGGTACACCGATGCCTGGAACGAGCAGTTCGGCCTGAAGGGGAGCCTGCCCATCGTGGATGCGCTCCGAGCGCTGCCGTCGGTCAGCCGGTTGAAACCCCAAGGGCGGGGCAGCCTGAGCGGGCAAGTGCGCCGGGAAACCGGTGAGCTGCTGGGCCGCGTCCGCCTGAGCCTGGAAGCGGCCGGTCAATCGCCGCGGGCCGTGACCACTGAACCCGGCGGTGCGTTTGCCCTTACCGGCCTGAGTGCAGGCAGCTACACCCTGAAAGTTGTGAACGGGGGCCCGGTCGTTTCAGCGATCAGCCTGGGCGAGGGGGAAAGCAAAACCCTCGACATCGTGCTGAGCGGCGCCGGCAGCGCCTCGCAGCTCAGCGGCCAGGTGCTCTCCGCTGAGGGCGCCCCCCAAAGCGCTGCGGCCGTGACCTTGCAGCAACTGGCGGATGGTGCAGCGCAGGCCATCGGCTCGACGACCACCGGCGCCGATGGGCGTTTCGCCTTCGAGCAACTCTCCGCAGGCGCGTACCGCGCACAATCCGGCCAGGGCCGCTCGGCGACCGTGAACCTGGACGGCTGGAGCATTGCCGAGGCTGAGGTGCGCTTGCCCGCACCGCCCGGCTTCCGCTACGTGGTTGCCAGCACGCGGGCCACGCCTGATGGACGCCGCCTCTTCGGCCGGGTGCTGGATGACCAGGGCAACGGCCTCAATGGCATCAAGGTGCAGATGAGCTGGTCGGGCGCCCCACCCGCCGGCGGCTTCCCCACCACGACCAGCGGCCAGGATCCATACAAGCCGGCCGGCAACTTCGAGTTTGTCGCCTCACCGGGCGAGTTCAAGCTCTCCGTGGCGCAGGGCGACTGGCCCAGCGACACCACGCCGTCGCTCAATACGTCGGCGGTCGCCGGCCAAACGGGTAATTCCTTTGCCTGGGAGGTCATTTTCCGGCGCACACCCACCATCCAGGCGGGCAGCATCGTGCGCGGCCACATCACAAACCCGCCGCAGTCTGCCAACCTGGTACTCACCGGCAGCGCGCTGGCCGACGGTCCACGCTCAGCACTGCTGGATGCCGGCAGCAGCTTCCGATTTGACGCCCTGTCGGCCGGTACCGACTACGCGCTGGCCCTCGCCGGCATCGCACCGCTGGGCGATCCATTTACCCTGGATGGCAGCAACGAGGTCGTGCGCGATCTCGCGCTGACGGCCAGGTTGAGCGGCGCGGTGAGTTGGGCCGCGGCCGGCACCCCGGTGGACCTGGCCATGCTAAAACCGCTGAGCTGGCAGCGCACCCAGGCCGCGGGCGTAAACGGCACGTTCGCCTTCGAAGGGCTGCCGCCGGGCCAATACCGGGTGAGCATCGCCGCGCTGGAGCTGGCGCGGGTGACCCTCGGTGAAGGCCAGCAGATCGCCATGCCGACCATCATCCTGCCCAAACCCGGGCAGCGTGCGCTGCGGGGGCAAGCAAAACGCGTCAGCGGCGCCCCGATCGCCGACGCGCGCATCCTCTTGCTGCAAGCCGGACGTGCGATCGGCGAAACAAGCACCGACAGCGAGGGTGTGTTCGCCTTCGAGCGGCTCGAACCGGGTTTCTACACGGTTTCCCTGGCCGATTCCAGCGCCAGCAGCGATGTGGTGCTGAAGGCCGGCGAGGACAGCCGCGTGACCCTGATCGCGCCTGACAGCGTGGTCTCGCCCACTGAGAAGGTCTTCGCCGAATACATCTTGCTGGAACGGGCCAGCGGAGCCCGCGCGGGCCACATCCAGTTGCGACTGCGTCTCTTGCAGGAGTATCTGGCCAGCCATCCGACCACCGCGCTGGGATTTTCCGTCGATGAGGCCAAGTTGGCCGCCAGGGTGATCCTGCTGGGCGATACCGACGTCATCAACGCCGCCACCGAGGAAACACTGCGAGCCGCGGGCTGCGCCGTCGAGCGCGTGGCCGGCGATCTTTACGCACAGGCCGCCCGACTGCAATGAAAGGATGCGCGCCATGACATTCGCGACATTTTGGAAGCGGTTGTGGGAGGCATTGCTTGGCCGAGCGACATCCCAGCCGGCCGCGGTCAGCCGCGGCGTCAGCAGTGATGCCAACGAAGCTGCCGCCTATGGCGTGCAGGTGACGTCTGCGACACCGGCGGCCGGCGCCAGCTATTGGAAGGCCGTCCGCGTCCGCCACCTAGCCCCGCACGAAAACAACGGCCGGCAGAACCTCTATGTCAACATCAACGACGAGGCCGGCGCCCGTATTTACGGCGCGCAGGCGCGGATCGGCTGGTCCGGTGGGTTCCAGGTCGTGACGGTGGATAAGCCAACCAGCGAGCCTGGCACCAATCTGCCCATGTGGCCCGGCCAGGTGTGTGATGTGATCGCGCTGGGGGTGCCGGGGCTAGAGCTGGCCAGCGACAAAGTGACTGGCCTGCACACCGATCACCCCGACGAAGCCACGGGCAACACCCGGTTCCATCACAGCTTCGAGGTAACCTTCCAGCGTGTCACGGCGGCCGTGCCGATGCCTGTCAACGCCAGCGGGGTGCAGGGCCGCGTGACCAACGGCGCCGGGCGCTCGATCGTTCTGCAGCGCGAAGGTGCCACGGTTGCCACAACGGTCCTCGCGGCCGATGGCAACTTCTCGTTCAGCGCGCTGGCGGCCGGCGTTTACCGGCTCTCGGTGGCGGGCACGGCGGTCACATCCGCCGATATCGTGCTGGATGGGCAGAACAGCGTCACCGTGAACCTGGCCGTGCCGGAAACGCCCGCACCGGCGCCTGCTAACGTCAGCGTGGTGCAGGGCCGCGTGACCAACGGCGCCGGACGTTCAATCGTGCTGCTGTGCGAGGGCGCCACAGTTGCCACAACCGCCCTCGCGGCCGATGACAGCTTCGCGTTCAGGGCCTTGGCGGCCGGGCTTTACCAGGTCTCGGTGGCGGGCACGGCGGTCACATCCGCTGAAATCCTGCTGGATGGACAAAACAGCGTCACCGTGAACCTGGCCGTGCCGGAAATGCCCGCACCGGCGGAGAAGCCGCTGCCGCACTACGTGTTGCTGGCCCCGGTCAACACGCCGGCCGGCCGCGTGAACTGGCAGCTTGCCGTCGCCTACGTGCAGACGTTTGGGCTCACGGTCGGCTTCGACAAGGCCCAGGCGCGCCAGGCCGCCCGCGTCACCCTGATCGGCAGCGGCGCGGAGGCCATCCCTGCAGCGGTGGCGCAGGAGCTGGAGGCCGCGGGCTGCCAGGTCGCGCGGATCGACGGCGACAGCTATGCCATCGAGGCGGAGCTCGCGCGCCGGATCGCTGCAGGCCAGGCGTAGGCTCAAAACTTCCACAGGATTAAGACAGTTGGACACATCATCTAACGATGTTTACCGCCGGACGGCAGACGACGCGGCCCGGCTCGGCCATCCTTCTTACGTCTGGCGGGCCGGACAAGAGCGCCGGCTGGGGCTGGTGCGTCAATGGGCAAAGCTGGAGGACGCGCGCATCCTGGACGCCGGCTGTGGCGTGGGCATGTACACCGAGCAGTTTCGCCGGTTCAGCCCGCACGTGGTCGGCGTTGAGGTGGACCCGGCGGTCGCGGCGCAGGCCGCCGCGCGCATCCCGGGCATCGTGCTGGCGCCGGCCGAAGCGCTTCCGCTCGCGGACGGCAGCTTTGACGTCGTGTTCTCTCACGAAGTCATCGAGCACGTCTCCGACGACCGCACTGCGGCCGCGGAGATGGTGCGCGTGCTGGCGCCCGGCGGCCGGCTCACGCTTTTCTGCCCCAATCGGCTGTATCCCTTTGAGACCCACGGCCACTACTGGCGCGGGCAGTATCACTTCGGCAATACGCCGCTGATCAACTGGCTGCCAAATCCGCTGCGCAACCGCTTGGCGCCGCACGTGCGCGCCTACACGAGCGCCGGGCTGCTTGGCCTGTTTGCCGGGCAGCCGGTGCGGGTGGTCCATCACAGCATCGTCTACCCCGGCTTCGATAACGTGGTCGCGCGGCGCCCCGGCCTGGGGCGCATCCTGCGCCGCGTGCTGTACACCCTGGAACACACGCCCTTGCAGGCATTCGGGCTGAGCCATTTCCTGGTGCTGGAACGGCTGCCCGGCTGACCCTGTTTTGCCAAACCCCCCTTTTTCTGCTAACATACCTCGGCCGCGGGGGGATGAGATTGCCCCCCGCTGTTTTCTCATATAGTGGCAAGACCCATACGGAACTAAAAACCGGCTCAGGCAGTCTGTTGGATAACACCCAGGCCCTGCCTGGCAACGGAGCACAACGGAACTTTATGAATCGCACGCAACAAATCCAACGCTGGCGACGCTACCGCCGCGCCAAGGGCGGCCCGCCCGTCGGGCGGTGGGCGCTTTACATCGGCGCCGGCTTCATCCTCGTCAATCTACTCCTGGTGTTTTCCCTGATCTTCGGCGCCGTGGGCTCGGTCGCAGGCGTTTACACCTTTTTCGCCCAAAACCTGCCCGATCCCAGCTCCATCCAGACCGAACAGGCCACCTATGAAACGGTCAAGATCTACGATCGGACGGGCCAGCACCTGCTGTACGAGTCCATCGATCCGCGGCCGTTTCGCGGCGACCGCACTTACCTCAAGATCGACCAGATCCCGGAGCTGGTGCGCTATGCCACCGTCTCGCTGGAAGATCGCAGCTTTTACACCAACATCGGCGTAAACTTCGAGGGCATCGTCCGCGCCTTCATCTCAAATCTACGCGGCGGCGGTGTGCAGGGCGCCAGCTCCATCACCCAGCAACTGGTCAAAAACGTCTTGATCGCCCCCGAGGAACGCTACCAGCAGTCCTATGCGCGCAAACTCAAAGAGGCCATCATGGCCATTGAGATCACGCGCAAATATCCCGGCATCGAAGGCAAAAACCAGATCCTGGAGTGGTATCTCAACTACAACTTCTACGGCAACGCGGCTTACGGCATCGAAGCCGCCGCCAAAGTGTATTATGACAAAACAGTCGCCGATCTGACCCTGGATGAAGTCGCTATGTTGGCGGCCATCCCGCAGTATCCCGGCCTGAACCCGTTCCAGGCGCCCGACGATGCCTATCGCCGCCAGCGCAAAGTGCTGACCTCGATGGTGGATGCGGGCTATCTGACCCAAGAGCAGGCGGACGCGGCCAAACGCTACTTCAACACCCCCCTGTTGAAGGAGCTATTGGAGAAAAATCTGCTCGGCCAGTCTGATTTGCCCCTGGTGGCCACGGGCGATCGGCCGGCGACGGCCCGTGCACTGAACGCATTGGTCAAAGCCGATGTGCTGACGCAAGAAGAGGCTGACAGCGCCAAAAAGTTGACCGGCACGCTGTGGCAGTACACCCGGGAATCGGCTGAAGAGCGCTTTGGCGTGCCGCCCGATGCGCCGCACTTCGCCATCTACGTCCTGCAGAAGCTCGAAGAAAAGTACAACACGCCCGAAGACCCGTACTACATCTGGCAGAACGGGCTGCGGGTTTACACCACGCTGGATTGGGATCTGCAGACCTATGCCGAGTGTGCGGCGCGCAGCCACATCGGCTCGCTGCGCCTGCAAACGCCGAAGGCGTGCCAGAACGATCTGCCGACCTTTGCGCCCGTCGCCGAGGCGTTAAAACAGAAATTCGACCACGAAGTCACCAACGCATCGGTCGTTGCGATCCGGCCCAACACCGGCGAGGTGCTGGTGATGGTGGGCAGCCTGGATTACTTCGATGAGAGCATCGACGGGCAGATCAACATGGCGACCTCGCCGCGGCAACCAGGCTCGTCGTTCAAGCCGTACACCTACCTGACCGCGTTCGAAAGCGGCGCGTTTGCGCCCTCGAGCATGGTGATGGACGTGCGTACGGTCTTCCCCGATCCCGGCAACCCACCCTACGTGCCCGAAAACTACGACCGAAAGTACCATGGCCCGCAGATGCTCCGCTGGGCCTTGCAGCGTTCCTACAACATCCCGGCTGTCTGGCTGATGGATCAGGTGGGCATCTCCAATGTGATCAAGACGGCGCGCCGCGTCGGTGTCAGCAGCCTCGATCGGGAGCTGAACACCTACGGTCTCAGCTTGACCCTGGGCGGCGGCCAGGTTTCCCTGCTGGACCACACCTACGCGTTCAGCGTCTTTGCGAACGGCGGTGTGATGGCCGGCCAGCCTATCCCGGAGGATCTCCAACGCCCCGGTTATCGCAAGCTCGACCCGGTTGTGATCCTCAAAATCGAAGACAAAGATGGCAAGCTGGTACACGAATTCACGACGCCCAGCACCGAAGAGGCCGTCAAGCCTGCCGCAAACTATATGCTCAACAATGTCCTCAGCGACCCATCCCCGCGGGCGGTCGCCTTCGGCAGCTACGCGAATTACCTGGTCTTGCCCGGGCGACAGGTCGCGGCCAAAACCGGCACCACCAATGAGTGGAAAGACGCCTGGACCATGGGCTATACACCGCAACTGGCCGTGGGTGTCTGGACCGGCAACAGCGACAATAAATCGATGAAACTGGCCGATGGCTCCATCACGGCCGCACCGATCTTCAACAAGGTGCTGGCCAAGGGCGTCGAGGGACTGCCGGCCGAGGGTTGGACGCAGCCGGCAGGGATCACCAAGGTGCGCGTGTGCGTGCCTTCGGGCATGTTGCCCACTCCCGACTGCCCGCAAACAGCGACCGAAATCTTCCTGGCGGGCCACGAGCCGGTGCAGCAAGACACCGTCTACCAGGCCTTCGAGATCAACCGAGAAAACGGCAAACGGGCGTCAGCCTGCACCCCACCGGAGCTGATCCAGCGGGTGGTCTACCAGGTCTTCCCGTCCAGCTCGGCCGACTGGGTGCGTGAAAGAGGGTTGGCCCAGCCGCCGGTGGAGGTGGATGGCCCCTGCGGCGGCGGCGAGTTGGTCGGCGACGTCGTCATCGGCACGCCCATCATCGGTGCGCGCGTCAAGGGCAGCGTGCAGATCACCGGCAACGCCCGCTCCGGCGACTTCCGGGCTTACAGGCTCGAGGTCGCCGCCGAGAAGACGCCCAACGATTGGCGGCAGATCGGCCCCGATCACGGCGAGCAGGTGAGCAATGGCCTGCTGGAAACATGGGACACGACCGGCTTCGACGGCCTCTACACCCTGCGCCTGGTCGTCATGGAAAACAGCGGCAACGTCCAGACTTACGAAGCGCCGATGGCGGTCGATAACACCCCGCCTGTGGTCAGCATTGTGCACCCCGGCAAGGACCAGAAATACGAAATGGAAACGGATGAGCTGGTCAGCATCACCGCCGATGCGCAGGACAACTGGGAGATGGATCGGGTGGTGTTCTATCTCGACAGCCAGAAGCTGGGCGAGGCTACCGTCTCGCCATACAGCGTTCGCTGGACGATCAAGATGACCGACAGAGTGCCCAAGCTCGGCCCGCCTATCATAGCCACACGGACCATCACCAACACCGATGGCACGGTCACCGTGGAACAATACGTCCAGAGCGAAACCAAGATAGAAACGTACACGCGCAAGGATGGCACCAAGGGCCAGCGTCTGGTGCTCACCACCGAATCCGGTTTCGGCCAAATCCTCGACTCGGGCGTGTTGACCGAGACGCACACGATCTACGTTAAGGCGTTCGACAAGGCCGGGAACGAAGCTGAGAGCGCAAAGGTGCGCATCCTGGTGATGCATAAGCCGAAGGAGCCGCAGAAGACCGGTCTGCTCTGGCCTGCCCGCCCTGCCGTTGCGTGGTTGGATGAGCGATGGAGGATGTGATCGTGCCGCATATCCTCATCACCAACGACGACGGTTACCAGGCCCCCGCATTGCAGGCGCTGGCGGCCGCACTCTCGGCCGTGGGCCGCGTGACGGTCTTCGCGCCCGATCACAACTGGTCGGCTGCCGGCCACACCAAGACCATGCACAAGCCGCTGCGCATCGACCGGCGCGCGTGGCCCGATGGCACACCCGTGATCACCACCACCGGCACGCCGTCGGACTGCGTGGGGCTGGCATTGTTGGGCGTGGTGGCCGAGCCGCTAGACCTGGTCGTTTCGGGCATCAACCAGGGCGTCAACCTGGGCCATGACGTGACCTATTCCGGCACACTGGCGGCCGCAATGGAAGCCACGGTGTTCGGTTTGCCGGCTATCGCGGCATCGCAAGACATCTGCGCCGGCTGCGCGGGAGACCTGACGTTTGCCGCCGACACGGTGGCCCGACTAGCCCGGCACGTCCTGGCGCACGGCCTGCCGCAGGACGTCCTGCTGAACGTCAACTTTCCGGCGCTGCCGGCCGGCGAGGTGCGCGGCATCCAACTGACGCGGCTCGGCCGCCGCATCTACCGGGATGTGTTAATCGAACGCCTCGACCCCAAAGGCCGCCCCTATTATTGGATCGGCGGCGACCCACCTGCGGGCGAACCGGTGGTGGGCACAGATGTCGGCGCGCTGGCGCAGGGCTACATTTCGATCACCCCCTTGAACCTGGACATGACTGATCCGGCCCAATTAGCCGAGTTGGTCACATGGGGATTACAATGATGCACCGTCGGTGATGCACATCTACTTACGAGAGTTTGCGTGAGCTACAAATCTTTGCCCTGTCTGGAACGCTGGTATGGCGTGCTTGCCGTGCTGGGGGTAGGCCTGCTGGATCTCTTGCTCCTGTCGTGGCTGATCGGGCGCCCCGTGACCGGTCTGAGCTTTGTGCTGGGCGTCTTTGTGCTGGCCAGCGTGCTGGCGATGGGTTACGTCGGCTATCGCACCCTGGCGACGTTCAACCTGGAGTACTGGGTCGATCGCAATGCCGTGACCCTGGTTTGGGGGCCTACGCGCCAGGTCATCCCCATCGGCAGCATCCAGCGCCTCATCGTCGGCTCGGATGCCAGCGTACACTCCAAGTCCAAGCCGTGGCACTGGCCGTGTCCCGATCGGCGCCGCCTGGTTTGTGAGGGGTTAGGGGTGGTGAACTCCTACGCCGCACGGCCCCTTGCCGAGCAAATCATCCTGGTGACTTCCGGGGAAAGCTATGGCGTGTCGCCGGTAGATGCGCCGGGCTTTCTGACGGCGCTGCAGGAACGTGTCGCACTGGGGCCCGCACGCGCAGTTGAGGCCGCATTGCGGCGCCCACCGCTGTGGACCTGGCCGCTGTGGCGCGATCGCGGCGCGTTGGTGCTGATGGGTGCGGGATTACTGGGGATATTGGTGATGTTCGGCGTGTTGTGTTTCCGCTTCCCGTACCTTTCGTCGGACCTGCCGCTGCACTTCGACATCTCCGGCCTGCCCGATCGCATTGCGCCGAAGTCCGGCCTCTTTGCCCTGCCGCTGATCGGCCTGGTGACCTGGCTGTTCAACACCGGCGCCGGCGTCTGGCTGTACCGGCGCATCCAGCGCGGGGCGGCCTATCTGTTGTGGGGCGGTGCGATGGTCGTGCAAGGCATTGCCGGGTTAGCTTTGTTCAACCTGATGCGGTGGTAAGGCGTGGCTTCACAGCTCCTGCTCGGCCTGGGCCTCAGCCTTGCTATCGGGGGTGTGGCGTACTGGCGCCGTTCCTTGTCGCGCAGCGGCGTGCTCGGCGCGGTGCTCACCGGCACGCTGATCTTCGGTTTCGGCGGCTGGGTGCGCGGGCTGGTCTTGATCGCCTTTTTTGTCAGCTCCAGCCTGCTGTCGCACTACCGCGGCCGCCAAAAAACCGGCCTGGCCGAAAAGTTTTCCAAGGGCAGCCGCCGCGACCTGGCGCAGACGCTGGCCAATGGCGGCCTGGCAGCGGCCATCGCCCTCGCCATCGGCCTGACCGGCAAAGATTCGGCCAGCTATCCGGCGTTGGCATTTGGCTTCTACGGCGCGCTGGCTGCGGTAAATGCGGATACCTGGGCCACTGAGCTGGGCGTGCTGGCGCGCAGCCGGCCGCGGCTGCTGACAACCGGCCGGCCGGTGCCCGTAGGCACATCGGGCGGCGTCACCGTCGAGGGCACCCTGGCGGCCCTGGCCGGTGCGACGACCATCGGCGTTGTCGGGTTCTGCCTGATCCAAATCGCTGCGCGCTGGACCACCGGCGCATGGCTATTGAGCGATTGGGTGGTGATCCCGGTGGCCGCGCTCAGCGGCCTGGCCGGCTCGCTGTTCGACAGCCTGCTGGGCGCGACGGTTCAGGCGATCTACCGGTGCGACCGATGCGACGTTGAAACCGAGCGCCTCGTTCATCGGTGCGGCCAACCCACCCGCCTGGTGCGCGGCCGGCGCTGGCTGAATAACGATTGGGTTAACTTCCTGGCAGCGGCGGCCGGAGCTTCGGTCGCGGCCGGCCTGGCGCTGCTGATTCTGATGTAAGGTGATCGGTTATGACGATTGGGTCGCTGGCTCCCTATCTCTCGGTAGTGATTCCATGCTACAACGAGGCGCGCAATCTCGAACGGGGGGTGCTCTATGAGGTATATCACTATCTCATCCGGCAGACGTATTCATGGGAAGTGATCATCGTCAACGATGAATCCACCGATGAGAGCCAGCAACTGATCGAGGCTTTTGTCCAGCAACAGCCCCACTTCTCACTGGCCAACATTCCTCACGGGGGAAAACCAGCCGCGGTGTGGGCCGGCATTCAGCGTGCTCAGGGCGCGGTGGTCCTTTTCACCGATATGGATCAGTCCACCCCCATCGAAGAGCTGGACAAGCTGCTGCCCTGGTACGATGCGGGATTTCAGGTGGTGATCGGCTCCCGCGGCGCGACCCGGGAGGGTTTCTCGGTGGTCCGCAAGCTGGGCAGCTTCGTCTTTCGCACGCTGCGGAGCCTGTTCCTGTTACGCGGGATCAACGACACACAATGCGGCTTCAAAACCTGCCGGCGGGAAGCGGCCCTGGATGCATTCCCGAAGCTTCAGTTCTTCAAGCAGGAGAGCCGGCCCACGGGCTGGAAGGTCTCTGCTTACGATGTCGAGCTGCTCCATCTGTTCGAGAAGGCCGGTTACACCATCAAAGAGGTGGAAGTCGTCTGGCTGAACCGAGATGTGAGCGATACGAAAAGCCAGCAGAGCGATCTGGCCCGCTACTTGCACGAATCCATGGACATGGCACGCGAGGTCTACCGGGTGAAGCGCAACGAACTACGCGGGATGTACGAAGCGTAGATCTGTTCACCGGTTCAACAGCCACCAAGCCAACACGCCAAACTGCGCGGCCACGATCAGCCAGAAGATGGCCCCGAAGGGTTGCTTGCTGGTCTTGTGTCGGAACAGCCGCATCGCGGCAAACGCCCCCAGCGTGCCGCCCAACGCCCCCAACAGATGCAACACCACCTCGGGCACCCGCGGGCCGCCCCCCTGCGCCTGCGCCTTGTCGTAGCCGTAGATGCCGAACGTCACCAGGCTCAGCGCCCCCACCCACAGCGCCAGCCACAGGGCCAGGGAACCGGGCTGATTGAGCGCCGTGGCCAGCCCGAACAGGAGCATCAAGGCGGCGCCGAGGCCGATCAAGCTGTATTTCAGATACGGGGTGCCGAGCACCGAACCGGCCTGCACGTTGATCGCGGCCGGCCCCTTGTCAGTGCGCGTCACGAAGTAGCTGGCGCGCTGCCCCGCGTGCAGCGTCTTGCGTCCCACCACGTTACGCACATGAACGAATACATCCTTGCCCTCGCCTTCTTTCGCACCGTCCGGACGGATGAACCCGAACCCACGCTCGGCATCAAACATCACCACCACGCCGCGCTGTTGTCCGCCGGGGATTTTGTCCTGTGCTTGTTTCGTCATGGCTTTCACTCCTGGGCCTGATGGGCAAAATAACGCCAGAGGCTGACCTGCGGCCGGGGTTCGAGCCGCGCCAGGCGCAGCAGGCTCTTCTCCACCGCTACCGGGTTCCGATCAACCAGCACCGCACCACGCCCCAGCCGCGCGGCGACCACGCCGGTCGTGCCGGCGCCGGCAAAGAAGTCGCCTACCCGATCGCCCGGCCGGCTGGACGCCTTGATGATCCGCGCCAGCAGCGCCTCGGGCTTCTGTGTCTCGTAGCCGGTGCGCTCGGAGTGCATCCGCGCTACCACCGGAAAATACCACCAGTCCTCCGGCACCTTGCCGCGCGCTAGATCGGGCGCCTTGCCGAACCCGGCTTTGGGGCTGCTGGCAAACGTCTTCACCGTCGCTGGATCATAAGGCACCCGCACGGCGTCCGCATCGAAGAAATAATCGGCCGAGCGGGTGTAGACCAGGATCGTGTCGTGTTTGCGCTTGAACGCGCTACGGATGGGCGATGGCCCGTGGTAGCACCAGATGATCTCGTTGAGGAAGCGCTCGCGGCCGAAGAGGCGGTCCAGCGACACTTTGACATAGTGCACCGCATGCCAGTCGAGGTGGACGTACAGCGTGCCGCTGGCCGCCAGCAGGTCGCGGCAAAACGCCAGCCGCCGGTCCAGCCAGGCGAGATAGGCATCGAAATCTTGGGTGTCCCGGTAGGCATCCACCGGCTGCGCACCCCGGCCCGGCGCGCCGTCGACGCGGGCGCTGTAGACCTTGCCGCTGCCGAACGGCGGATCGAGGTAGATCAACTGGAACGTGCCGGCCCACGGCCCGCTCAATGCGTCGAGCAGCGCCAGGTTGTCGGCGCAGTACAGATCGACCGCTGCCGGGCCAGGGCCGGTCAAATCAGAAGACAGCGCGACCGCGGTTGGCGTCGCGTCTACAGCGTCGATCGCCAGCTCGGGGAGATTGAGCTGGGTATAGTTTTGCTCGTACGCGCCTCGACCCATCGTCAGGGATGCTCGTTGGGGTTCTCGATTGCAAGATGCTCACCCTGCGCCGCCTTCAAAAGATCGCCATCAGCAGAAACCAGGATGAGCGGGGGTAACTGAAGTTCGGTCAACGCGCGATTGAGACGCAAGGCGCTGGCAAGATGGATTGCGTCATAGCCGCGCAGGCGATGTCGGCTGGTCAAATCCATTGCCTCATCAACCACAAATTGGTCAACATCCAGCAATGAATACTGCGCTACTGCATCAGCCTTAAGGTCGTTCAGAATTGCGTCGCTGGTGGCCGAATCAATTGCTTTGCCACGGAGTTTGCCATTGACTGCGGCTGCTACCTCTGCTAACCCAAACAAGGCTACTGCAATCACGTTATCGGCTTGTTCGCAGAGCATCCGCACCCATGCCGTGCCGATCTCTACCGCGTAACGTTTGACCAGAGCGCTGCTATCAAGATAGTAGGTGGTCATGCCTGGTCATCCCATGCCGGCCCGCGCTCTGCTATGATTATCTCGCTTAAGGGCTTGCCCTTCACATAGACGGGCGTGCAGCGCGGTTTGTCTATCCCCGCCCGGTAACGCTTGACCAGAGTGGGATCGAGTTCCAGCATCAGCCCGGAGGCGCGCAAGGCGTCAAGTGTCTTTTGGCGTGCAGAGGAAATACTCGTCGCAGCAGGCCTTTCTTCGGCTTCGATGATGTGCAGTCCCCTTTCTAAGATCTGTGTGAGCTTATCTGGATAGGTCCGCAGCCGTTGGGCCAGTTCCGACGATACTTCTACCTGGATTGTTTCCATCTTAGATCTCCTGGCTGCGAGTATAGTTGAAGCAATCCAGAAGGTCAAACCGCGCAAGCTCAGCGGCAGGCAAATTGGCTTATCTCCCCAAAATCGGTTAGAATAGCTTCCTAATTCTCTACAGGTGATGTACAAGATGCGTATAGCTTGGCCGTGGAAACAGGAAAAACCGAAAATCGTCTGGATCGACCTGGGTGACCTGGGCGATCTGGTAAACCCGGACGGGCCGCACGAACAGTGGCAGGACCATGGCTTGGGGCTCCTCCGCACCATCCTCCATCAAAACGGAACCCTGACCGATGTTGTCTCGACCCGCGCCGTCACTTCGTGGGACCAACTCAAGCGGCAGATTGCCGGCTACGAGATGGCGCTGATGAACGTGCGAAGCTACACCTTCCCCTCGGGCCGCAAGGCCGCGCAGGTTTTCAAAGAGGTGAACCCACACGGGATCGTGATGGCCGGCGGCATGCACGCCACCGTTGCGCCGGACGAAATGCTGGAAATCGCCGAGTTCGACCACGTCTGCCAGGGGCCGGGCGAGAAGGTCATCGTGGATCTGGTGCACGATCACGCCGCGTTTCCGCGCCTGGTGATCGGCGAGAGCGCCGCGTCGATGGCCGAGTGGCCCATGATCGACCGTACGCTGTGGCCCAAACCGGCCAGCCGCCGCATCAGCCGCCGCTTTAACTGGCCGCTGGAGCCGGAGTGCGGCTGGGGGCCTGGCCCGGTCGTCACCTTGCTCACCAGCCGCGTATGCCCATGGCAGTGCGTGTTCTGCAACGAGAGCTCCTACGTCCCCAACATGGGCCGCAAACCGGTCGATGCGGTGATAGACGAGCTCAACTACCTGGATGACAAGTACGGGGTCGGCTCGTTCGTGATCCATGACTCGATGTTCTTCCAGAATCCGAGCTGGCTGCGGGAGTGGATCGACAAGTATCCGCGCAAGGCGCACAAGCGCTGGACGTATTGGGCGGCCGGCCGGGCCGACACTGTGCGCCAATGGCCCGATCTCTTCGAGGCGCTGGTGCGGGAGACCAACTGGAACCTGATCTCCATCGGCTTCGAGTCGGGCAGCGACCGCACCCTCAAGCTCCTGAACAAGGAATGCACCGAAGAGGACAACAACTTCGCCATCGATCTGCTGAACCGCATCGGCGATGACATGGCGCGCGAAGGCAAACAGCCCCCGCGCTTCTGGTCCAACATCATGCTGGGCATCCCGGGCGAGTCGCACGAGGACGCGTTCAAGACGATGCGCATGCTCAAGCGGATGAAGCGCGTCTTCCCGTCGATCTCCTACTACGCGCCCTATCCCGGCTCGGCCCTGGGTTTCCAGCTCATCGCCGAGGGCAAGAGCCTGATGTCGAAGGAAAACTACCATCGCTTCCCCGGTGACGAGAAGGTGCGGGGCGTGGACTACCAGTTCTACCGCGAGCTGCTGGCCGGCAAGTACGACGCCGAAATCAACCAGGGGCTGAGCCCGGAAGAGCAAGCGCGCGGGTATCAGGGATTGTACGCACAGGCGCTGGTGAAGGCATGAGCAGCTTCAGCAACCCCCACTACATGTATTTGTTCGCCATGACGAGCGGCAAAAAGAAACTGGCCTACGGCCAATCGCCTGAGGACGCGCTGGAAGTCCTGCGCATCCGGCTGAGCGAGGCCGAGATGGCGGAGATCATCCCGGATCAGTTTCAGAAGATCAACCAGCGGCAGTTGCAGCAGTACGTCAGGGAGTTAGGTTGAGGCTGAGGTTAAGGCTGAGGTTAAGGCCAAGGTCGAGGTTGAGCAGTCCCAGCTCATGAGGCTTTCCTCCGAATCTACTCGCATTTTGCGCACCATGCTCGCCGGCGCGACCCTCAAGGCCCACCGGACGTTGGACGGCGAAAAGACCTACACCCTGCACCCGCTCGACGGGCCGGACGAGGCCGTGGAGCGCGCCGTGGTCGAGACCCTCAAGCGGCACGGGCTGATCGCCAGCAATATGAAGTTTCCGGCCGCGACGTATGTGTTGACGGAGAAGGGCTTATGGCACGCGGCAGCGCTGTGATGCGAGTCCTCGGCGCGAACAGGCGTCAAACGCTACCCAAAGCGTTTGACGCCTGTGATTTATGCAGCCAGAAGTTTGCGGCCGCCTTTACCCGGCCTTGATCTCCTCCATCAGCTTCCAGCAGATCAGCTCCATGCGCGGGACGTGGAACGCGCCCTTGTACGTGTTGCCCTTGAGGCGCGAGGAGAGCCGGCCGTCGCGGTGCAGATAGCCGAACCATTCGCCGTGCTCCGGGTCGGGGAAGCGCGCGTAGGTCCAGTCGTGGATCATGCGGTGCCAGCGCGCGTACTTCTCATCCCCGGTGAGCCGGTAAGCCAGCAGCGTGGCGATGATCGTCTCGTTCTGGGGCCACCAGAACTTCATGTCGTGCCAGTACTCCTGCACCGGCAGCCCCTTGACGTCCACGAAGTAGGTGATGCCACCGTACTCCCGATCCCAGCCCCGCTCCCACATCCAGTCAAGGATCGTCAGGCCGGTCCGGATCAGCTCAGGGTCGCCGCGCAGCCGTCCTTCGTGCATGATGAACCACGATGCCTCGATGGCATGCCCGGGGTTCAGCGTGCGGCCGTCGAAGTGATCCAGGAATTCGCCGTCCGGCCCGACGGTCTCCAGCACGGTCGCCAGCTCCGGGTGCATGTGGTAGCGGCGGAGCTCGCCGATGTAGCGGTCAATCGTCTGATTGCAGAAGGTGGGGTCGGGCAATGCCTGCCGCAGGATTTGCGCGGTGACGATCATGATCATCGGCACGGCCAGCCCGCGCATGGGCCGCACGGCGGTGTTCCACTTCGGCTCCAACACGCCGGGTGTGTCAAGATGACTCTGCACGCGCTGATATAACTCAAGCGCTTCCTGCACCGCGGCCGCGTCCCCGGCGGCACGGCCGTACGCGGCCAGCGCGGCGATCATGAACGTCTCGCTGAAGATGTAGCGCCGCTTGCGCAGGGGGCGACCCTCCCGATCCACCAGGAAGAACATCCGGCCATCCGCGTCGAAGCCGTGCTTGCGCAGGAAATCGATGCCGTGCCGCGACCACGCCAGCCATTCCGGCCGCGGCGCCACCTCGCTGTAGAGCGTCGCCAGCAGCCAGGAAGCCCGTCCTTGCAGCCAGATCGCTTTGTCGCTGTCCAAGGGCGACCCGTCACGGTCGCGCGAGAACATAAATCCGCCGTGCTCCTCGTCAACCGCGCGCGGGAACCAGAACGGCAGCGTGCTGTTGAGCAGGCCATCCCGATAAGTTGCCAGCAGCGCCTCAACGCGGGCGGGGGACATGATCGTTGAAGTATCAGTAGCGGTCATTCTCTTGCTCACGAAAGTTGAGATCTGGACCAGCGGACCTGCGGGGCAACAGGCATGGACTGACAATTCAGCCATCCGCGTTGATCCGCGCTCGTCCGCGTCCGATTTTTCGGGTTACAGCGCGGCCAGTTCCGCGAACCCAAATTCCTCGAACCCAGCGTGCAGCGCGGCGCGCTTCGCTTCGGGCAGCGGCAGATTGGGCAGGCGGGGCTGGCCGCAGTCGAAGCCCAGCAGCCGCATCCCCTCGCGAAACGAGCCGACGAAGCCGTTGCTGATCATCAGTTCGGTGATGCGGTTGCCGCGGCGTTGGAATTCAAGCGCCCGCGCGGGGTCGCCGCCCCGAACGCTGGCGTAGATCTCCCGGTAGACGCCGGGCATAAAATTCAGGGTCGAGCCGATCACGCCGGCCGCGCCGTACATCAGCCCCAAAGCCGCCTGCTCGTCCATCCCCGAAAAGACGGTCCAGCCTTCCGAACGGAAACGGATGACCTGGTTCATCTCGTACATGTTCGGCCCGGTGTACTTGGTGCCGGCCAGGTTGGGGATGTGCGCCAGATCGCGCATCAGCGCCACGGCATCGCGGGAGAAGCCGAACAGGTAGGGCAGGAACGGCAGCTCCGGCGCCGCGGCCGCGATCCGCTCAAAGAAGGGCACGACGCCCTGTAAGTTGTAAATCACGGGCGGCAGGATGCTGCTGATGCCCGCCGCGCCGCGAGCCTGCGCATGCCGCGCCAGCTCGACTGCGTCGTTCAACACCGCCGCGCCCACGTGCACGATCACCGGCACGCGGCCGTTGATGCGCGCCAGGGCGGTCTCGACCACCAGCTTCCGCTCGGCCACCGTCTGGAACGCGCCTTCGCCCGTGCTGCCGCACAGGTAGAAGCCGCTGACGCCCTTGCTGAGGTGGTAATCCACCAATTCGCGCAAAACTTTCACGTTGATTTCGTCGTTCTCAGTATACGGCGTGATAAGCGCCGGCCAGAAACCATCAAATGTACGCATTAATGTCTCCAGTAAGGCTAAAGTTGAGATCAAGGCTAAGGTCGAAGGTTCATATGAATTCTCAGCCTTATCCTTAGCCTTATCTCTACAAAATGGATCGCGGGTCCAGCGCGTCGCGCAGGCCGTCGCCGATGAAGTTGATGCTCAACACCGCCAGCCCGATCATCAGGCCGGGCGGCAGCCACATCCAGGGCATGTCTTCCAGGATGTTGAGGCTCTGGGCGTCGCGCAGCATGTTGCCCCAGCTCGGCGTCGGCGCCTGCACCCCCAGCCCCAGGAACGACAGCGACGCCTCTAACAGGATGGCGTTCGCCACGCCGAAGGTCACCGCGACCGCGATGGAGCTGATGGTGTTCGGGAAGATGTGTTTGAAGATGATCTCCCAATCGGATACGCCGATGGAGCGAGCCGCGCGCACGAACTGCTGTTCGCGCAACGTCAGGAACTGGCCGCGCACCAGCCGGGCGATGGACGGCCACGTCAGCAGGCCGATCACGAGCATAGCGTTATAGACGCTGGGGCCCATCGCGGCCGCTACGGTAATGATGATAACCAGCGACGGGAACGTCATGAACATGTCGGTCAGGCGCATCAGGAACATGTCCACCTTGCCGCCCTTGTAGCCCGCGATGCTGCCGATGATGATGCCGATGAGCATGGAGATGGAAACCGACACCAGGCCCACGGACAACGAGATGCGGCCGGCATAGAAGATGCGCGTCAGGACGTCGCGGCCGGTGCCATCGGTGCCCAGCCAGTGCAGGGCGGTCGGCGCCTTGCGCATCGCGCGCAGATCAAGCGTAATGGGCGAATACGGCGTGAGCAGCGGCGCGGCCACCGAAACGAAGATCAGCAGGAACAGGGTGACCAGCCCGAACATGGCGAGCTTATGGCGGAAGAAGCGCCTGCGGGCCTTCGTCCACAGGCTCTCCGGCTTGCTCGTGGCGAGCACGATCGTTGACGCAGCGGCAGTTGTCATTGGGATCTCCTACTCGTACCGGATCCGGGGATCAACCCACGAATACACGACGTCGGTCAACAGGTTGGCGATAAGCACGACAAAAGCGGATACCAGCACGTAGCCCATGATGACGGGCGAGTCGCGCAGCGAGATCGCGCTGATGAACATGAGCCCGATACCCGGCCACTGGAAGATGGTCTCGATGATCACGGCCCCGGCAAACAACACCGTCAGGCTGACGCCGATCACCGTGATGACGGGGATCAGGGCGTTGCGCAGGACGTGCCGGGCGATGACGACAAATTCGGTCATCCCCTTGGCGCGGGCCGTGCGCACGTAATCGTCGTTGATGACTTCGAGCACGCTGGCGCGGGTATACCGCATAAACACGGACGTGCGCACCAGGGCCAGCGCCAGCCCGGGCAGGAACAAGTGGCGCAGGTTATCACCCCACGAAAAGTCGGTGCCCGCGGTCACCATGCCGGAGGTCGGGAACCATTTGAGCTTCAAGGCAAAGATGAAGATCAGGATCATGCCCAGGAAGAAATCGGGGATGGAGATGCCGGTAAAGCCGAACAGCGTCAGGCCGTAATCCAGCGCAGAATATTGTTTCAGCGCCGACACCGTCCCCAGGATGACGCCTAAAATGATGGAAATGAGCAGCGAAATGCCCATCAGCTCCAGCGTGGCCGGGATGCGCGTGACAATCATCCGCGCCACCGGTTCGCCGGTCTGGAAGGAGAAACCGAGGTTGCCATGCACCAGGTTGCCCAGCCAACGGCCATACTGCACGTACAGGGGCAGATCGAGGCCCAACTGGCCCTGGCGCAGCTTGATCAGGTCGGCTTCCATGGGCGTATCCGAGGAGATCATCGCCAACACGGCGTCGCCCGGCATCATGTTCGCCAGCAGGAACACGATGATCGTGATCCCCAGGATGATGGGCAGGCTGATGAGGATGCGGCGTAAGATATACGTGGTCATAGCGATGAACTCCGTGTCGCATAGGGTTTGTGTAGGGGCGGGGTGACCCCGCCCCTACACCTGTCAGTCACTTACTTGGTGTACCAGGTGTGGATTTCGTTGTAGACCGGGATGTCGAACATCAGCAGCGGCTGCTGCGCGAAATGCTCGGCCAGGCCAGCGATGCGGCTGTTGAAGCCCATCGGCCGGACCTCGTACCACAGCCAGATCTTCGGCAGTTCCTTGTTCAGGATCGTGCTGATTTCCTGGTAGTACGGGGCGCGCTTCTCACGGGTGCCTTCGCTCAGGCCCAAGCCGAACAGCTCGTCCACCCGCTCGTTGCAGTAGCCCATCGCACGCTGCGTGCCGCACTTCTGGATGTTGGCCGCGATGGAGGGGTCAAGGCCCTGGCCGTTGGCCCCGTAGCCGACCTGGAAGGTGCCGTCGACGATCGCCTGGTTGAAGCCCGCGCCGTCCACCAGCCGCGGCTCGACGTTGACGCCGACCGCCGCCAGGTACGACTGGATCGCCACGACGATGTCTTTGTTGACCTGGTCGTTGTAGTAGTAAAGGAAGTCGAGCTTGCGCGTGCTGTCCCAGCCGGCCGTCTTGAGCAGTTCCATGGCCTTCTCAGGATTGTACGCGTACGTTTCCAGGTCCGCGGGGCGGGCCCATTCCGCAGGGAACATGGTGTTGGAGATCTTGCCGTAGTTCATGCGGACGGTTTCCATGATGGTCTGGCGGTCGATCGCATACATCATGGCCTGGCGGACCTCAAGCTTGGCGAAGTCCGGGTCGGTGAAGTTGACGAACAGGAACGTGGGCAGGCCGCCGTCCATGTTGCCCAGGACGGTCAGGTGGTCCATCGCCTCGAAGCGCTTGACCTGATCGAGCGGGATGCCGCCGCCCTCGTACGGGGTGGCGTCGAGCTCACCGGCCTCGAGCGCGTTCAGGATCGCGGTGGTGTCGGCGTAGATCTGGAAGACGATCTTGTCCAGCTTGGGTTTGCCCAGGAAGTAGTCGGGATTGGCGGCGCCTTCGATGTACTGGTCATCCACGAACTTGGTCATAACAAACGGGCCGGTGCCGACCATGTTCTTCCAGTAGGCGTGCGTGCGCAGTTGATCCGGCGCGACGCTGCCAAGGATATGTTCGGGCAGGATGCTGATCGAGATTTGCTGCAGCTCGACCCACAGCGGGGTCACGGCCTTGAGTTCGACGCGCACCGTCATGTCGTCGACCTTGGTCACGCCGGCCAGCGAAGTCGCGGTGCCGGCCTTGAACTCATCGTAGCCGACGACATCCGACAGTTTAGCCGCGTAAGTGGAGCCAACCGCCGGGTTCGCAAAGATGTTGAAGGTAAAGACGACATCATCGGCCGTGAAGGGCTCGCCATCATGCCACTTGACGCCTTCGCGCAGATGGAAGACGAACGCCTTGCCGCCATCTTCTACGTCCCAGTTGGTGGCCAGCAGCGGCTCGACGCCGTCGGCGGTCCACTTGACTTCCGCCAGGCCCTGGAGGAACGCCTCATCGAGGCGGCGGCCGCAGGTGGTCCACAGCGTGCCAACCGCGCAGCCGGTGCGCATGGGCGAGCGGAAGACGCCAGCAGGCCCTGTGGCAGCGGCGGGGGCAGCGGTCGGTTCCACGGCGGGCGCCGCGGGTGCTTCAGGGGCCTTCGTCGGTTCGACGGCGGCCGGGGCGGGGGTCGCGGGTGTCGTTGTGGCGGCCGGGGCGGCACAGCCAGACAGCACCATCGCGAACAGGGCAACGATAACGAACAACTGGGTGACCTTCATGGTTCTCTCCTTGGAGTGATGGTTACGCCGGCCCACTGACGGACCAGCTCGTTGAATGCAATCAGAGCAGTTTCTCCGCGTGATGGCACGCCACCCGGTGCGAAGCCACAGCCCCGCCTTCCAGCTCCCGCAGGGCGGGCTCCTCCTGACGGCAGATATCGGTGGCAAATGCACAGCGCGGATGGAAACGACAGCCCGCGGGCGGCTTCGCGGGACTCGGCACATCCCCCTCGAGGATGATGCGCCGCCGTTGGCGCTCCAGGCGAGGGTTCGCAACGGGCACAGCCGACATGAGCGCCCGCGTATAGGGGTGCAGCGGCCGCTCGAACACGGCATCGCGGCTGCCCAACTCCACCATCTTGCCCAGGTACATCACAGCGACGCGGTCGCTGATGAAACGCACCATGGAAAGATCGTGGGAGATAAACAGGTACGTCAGCCCAAGCTGCGACTTGAGATCGCTCATCAGGTTGACGACCTGCGCCTGGATGGACACATCGAGCGCGGAGATCGGCTCGTCGGCCACGATGAACGCCGGGTTGGTCGCCAGCGCGCGGGCCAGACCGATGCGCTGGCGCTGCCCGCCGGAGAACTCGTGCGGATAGCGGTTGATGAACGCGGGGTTCAACCCCACCAGCCGCAGCAGCTCCTGCACGCGCTCCGCCCGCTCGGCTGCCGCGCCCACCGCATGCACACCCAGCGGTTCACCGATGATGTTGCCCACGGTCATGCGCGGGTTAAGCGACGAGTACGGGTCCTGGAACACCATCATCATGTGCCGGCGCAAGGGGCGCATCTGCGCCTCGCTGAGGTGCGTCAGGTCCTGCCCGCGGAAACGGACCTCGCCCGCGGTCGCTTCCAGCAGCTTCAGCACGGCCAGCCCGGTCGTGGACTTGCCACAGCCGCTCTCGCCCACGAGGCCCAGCGTCTCGCCCTCGTACACATCGAAGCTGATGTCATCCACCGCGCGCACCGCGCCGACCTGCTTGCGCAGCAATCCGCGACGGATCGGGAAATGCACCTTGAGGTTTTTGACCTCGACGAGTGTCTTTGAGGGCATTGGGGCGGTCATAGCTTGTCTCCAAAGGTGTGAACCCCGCGCAGCTCTTCGGCGCGCCAGCAGGCGGAGGTGCGCTGAGGGCCCACGGCTTGCAGGGGCGGGATGGCTTGCAGGCACTTCTCGATCGCATACGGGCAGCGCGGAGCGAAGGGGCAGCCCGTCACCGGCTTGCGCAGATCGGGCGGCATCCCCTCAATGGAGGCCAGCCGCTCCTGGTTACGCTGCTCCAGCGTGGGGATGGCGTGCAGCAGGCCCAGCGTGTAGGGGTGCAGCGGCCGCTCGTACAGGTCATCCACTGGCGCCTGCTCCACAATGTAGCCGGAATACATGACGATGACCTTGTCCACCATGCCCGCTACCAGCGCCAGGTTGTGGCTGATCCAGATAATCGCCATGCCGAGCTTCTGCTGGAGCTCTTTCACCAGCTCGACAATCTGCGCCTGGATCGTGACGTCCAGCGCGGTGGTCGGCTCGTCCGCAATCAGCAGGCTGGGATCACACGCCAACCCCATCGCGATCATGATGCGCTGCCGCTGCCCGCCGGAGAACTGGAACGGGAAATCCTTCAGGCGATCCGCCGCGTTGGGCAGGCCGACCAGGGCGAGCAGCTCTGCCGCGCGCACCTGGGCCTGCGCCTTATCCATCCCCATATGCTTGCGCAGCGATTCGCCCAGTTGCAGCCCAATGGGCAGGACGGGATTCAGCGAGGTCATCGGGTCCTGGAAGACCATCGCGATCTCGCGCCCGCACACCTTGCGGATCTCGCTGGGCGAGAGCTTGAGCAGATCGCGGCCCTTAAAGAGCGCCTCGCCCCCCTCCACCCGGCCCGGCGGATAGCGGATGAGCCCCATCAGCGACATTACTCCCACCGACTTGCCCGAGCCGCTCTCGCCGACAATCGCCAGCGATTCGCCCTCGTCCAGCGTGTAGGAGATGCCGTTGACCGCATGGATGGTCGTGCGGTCCGAGTAGAACCGCGTCACCAGGTCTTTGACTTCCAACAGATGCGCCATACCGTGGCTCTCCCCTGGTTAGTTGTGTTCCGGCTCAGCGCCGGCCTGGTTGATCTCGATGGCCCGGGCCATGCGGGCCTCCAAATTGTGGAAATGATCGCGCATGTGCTGCGTGGCCTGCACCACATCACGCGCACGAATCGCGGCCAACAACTCACGGTGCGCCCTGACGGTCGCCAGCGGCTGGCGATCCGTGCCGATGCTTTGGACGGGCAGCGAATGATAGATCACCCAGAAAATATCGATCAACCCCATCAACGACTCATTGCCCAACGAGCTGTAGAGCATCCGATGGAAGCCGCGATCATCCGCGGAGGCATCCCCACCGAGGGCCGCCTTCTGCTCCCAGCGGTCCAACAGCGCATCCATCTCGGCAAGTTCCGCGTCGCTGATCCGGCGCACGGCATCGGCCACCGCAGCCACTTCCAGCCACACGCGAATCTCAAGGACCTCAGCAGCCCGGACGGGATCGAACACGAGACCGTACGATAGCAGCTCAAACACCGAGTCGAAGTTGAAAGCCCGCACGCGCACGCCGTCGCCGTGGCGCACCTCAACGATGCCCAGCGACTCCAGCGACTTGACCGCCTCACGCACCGAGCCGCGGCTCACCCCCAGATCGGCCGCAAGCTGGCCTTCCGGCGGCAGCAGATCGCCCGCGCCCAGCCGGTTCTCGGTGATGTACCGCTTGATCTGATCCTGGATAACCCGGTTGAGCACCGGGCCGCGAGACAGCTTTTCCATAACGCACTCTCAAGTATCAACGCAAAGAGATTAGATGTCGGATGTCTGATATGTGATGATAGGATAACACAACACAATCGGGTTGTCAAGAGGCAAATGCGCGTTTTTTAAAGCCGATTTTTCGTCTCTCACACTTCGCTAACACCCCGCGAATGCGACGCTAACGGGGAGCAGGTAGACTGGTAAATCGGTAACTTGGGGAACTGGTATGCCGATTGTCGCGAGGCTTTTCCCAATCTACCAGTCTACCAATCTACCAATTCCCGGAACGCGGAGGGCACCATGCGACTCGACAAATACACCCAGCGCGGCCAGGAGGCCATCGTCGCCGCCCAGGAGCTCGCGCAAACCTATCATCACAGCCAGATTGAGCCGGAGCACCTGCTGCTGGCGCTGCTCCAGCAAACCGAGGGCGTCGTGCCGGAGGTCCTGATCCAGGTCGGCGCGAATCCGCAGGCGGTGCAGAGCCAGCTTGAGGCGGAGCTGGCGCGGCGGCCCAAGGTCTACGGCGACGCCGCCCAGGCCGGCGTGAGCGGCCAGCTCAACCGCGTCATCCAGGACGCGCAGAGCGAGGCCGCGGCCATGCACGACGACTACGTCAGCACCGAACATCTGCTGCTGGCGCTGCTCGGCGCCAACGGCGGGGAGGCGGCAAAGCTGTTGGGTCGGATCGGTATCACGCGCGACCGCGTCCTGTCCAGCCTCACTGCGATCCGCGGCAGCCAGCGCGTCACCAGTCAAAACCCTGAGGCCACCTACAAGGCCCTCGAAAAGTACGGCCGCGATCTGACCCAGATGGCGCGCGCGGGCAAGCTTGACCCCGTGATCGGCCGCGACGAAGAGATCCGCCGCACCATCCAGATCCTCAGCCGCCGCACCAAGAACAACCCCGTGCTCATCGGCGAGCCGGGCGTGGGCAAGACCGCCATCGTGGAAGGGTTGGCGCAGCGCATCGTGCGCGGGGACGTGCCCGAAGGGCTGAAGGACAAGCGCGTCGTCGCGCTGGACATGGGCAGCCTGGTGGCAGGCGCCAAGTACCGCGGCGAGTTCGAGGAACGGCTCAAGGCCGTGCTCAAGGAAATCACCGACGCGGCCGGGCAGGTGATCCTGTTCATCGACGAGCTGCACACCGTGGTCGGCGCGGGCGCGGCCGAGGGCGCGATGGACGCCAGCAACATGCTCAAGCCGATGCTGGCGCGCGGCGAGCTGCATGCGATCGGTGCGACGACGCTGGACGAATATCGCAAGCACATCGAGAAGGATCCGGCGCTGGAGCGGCGCTTCCAGCCGGTCTTGGTGGACGAGCCGACCGTCGAAGACACCATCTCGATCCTGCGCGGGCTGAAGGAACGCTACGAGGTGCACCACAACGTGCGCATCACCGACGCGGCCGTCATCGCCGCCGCGACGCTGTCGCACCGCTACATCGCTGACCGTTTCCTGCCCGACAAGGCGATTGATCTGATCGACGAGGCCGCCAGCCGCCTGCGCATGGAGATCACCTCCGACCCGGCCGAGCTGGACGAGATCAAACGTCGCGCCATGCAATTGGAGATCGAACGCGAGGCGTTGAAGAAGGAAAGTGACGACGCGAGCAAGGCGCGCCTGGCAACCCTGGAGCGCGAGTTGGCCGACCTGAACGAGGAACGCCGCAGCCTGGACGCCCGCCTGGGCCGCGAGCGCGCGGTCATCGAGCGGGTCGCGAACACCAAGCAGGAGATCGAAACAACCCGGCTGGAGATCGACCAGGCGCAGCGCTGCGCCGACTACGGCCGCGCATCAGAGCTGCAGTACGGCAAACTTGTCGGGCTGGAGCAAGCACTGAAGCAGGCCGAGGCCGAGCTAAGCGAGATGCAGGGCCGCGGGATGCTCCTGAAAGAGGAAGTCGGTGCGGAGGAAGTGGCCGAGGTGGTATCAACGTGGACGCATGTCCCTGTCAGCAAGCTGCTCGAAGGCGAGATCGAGAAGCTGCTGCGGATGGAAGACCGCCTGCACGAGCGGGTGATCGGCCAGGATGAGGCGGTGCGGGCGGTGGCAAGCGCGGTGCGGCGGTCGCGCGCCGGCCTGCAGGACCCGAACCGGCCCATCGGCAGCTTCATCTTCCTGGGACCCACCGGCGTCGGCAAGACCGAGCTGGCCCGCGCCCTGGCCGAGTTCCTGTTCGACGACGAAGCGGCGATGATCCGCATCGACATGTCGGAGTACCAGGAGCGGCACACAGTCAGCCGGCTGATCGGCGCGCCGCCCGGCTACGTGGGCTACGACGAGGGCGGCCAGCTTACCGAGGCCGTGCGGCGCAAACCGTACAGTGTGGTGCTGTTCGATGAGATCGAGAAGGCGCACCGCGAGGTGTTCAACACGCTGCTGCAACTGCTCGATGACGGCCGCCTGACCGATGGGCATGGGCGCACGGTGGACTTCAAGAACACTGTGGTGATCATGACATCCAACATCGGCAGCCAGTTCATCAACGACCCGGCGCTGGGCGATAGTCAGCGACAGGAGCGTGCGCTGAATGCTCTGCGCGGGGCGTTCCCGCCGGAGTTCCTGAACCGCGTTGACGAGATCGTGGTCTTCCACAGCCTGAGCCGCTCCGACCTGAGCAAGATCGTGGAGATCCAGTTGCGCCGGCTGGGCAAGATGCTGGCCGAGCGCGGGCTGACGCTGCGCCTCACCGACCGGGCGCGCGACTTCGTGGCCGAGGCGGGTTTCGACCCAACCTACGGCGCGCGGCCGCTCAAACGGGCGATCCAGGGGCACGTGCAGGATCCGCTGGCGCTGGCACTGCTGGAAGGGAAGTTCGAGCGCGGGGATGCGATCGTGGCGGATGTGGCAGGGGATAGGATCGTGTTTGCGAAAGAGGTCGTAGCTGAGAGGGTGCAGTAAGGCATGTCCAATCCCCGGCAACTTGAAGTTGCCGGGGATTGCATAAGTAACCACCCCGAACAGAATGCCGAAGCCCTGGCGCTGTGTCTGCTGCCGCTTGTGGTCGCCGACTTTGACTAAGGTGCGGCCAAAGCATACGGTCATATTCGCGCCCACATGGAAACAGGCGGCACGCCCATCGGCCCGCTCGATACCCTCATCGCCGCGCACGCTGCCAGTCTGGATGTCACCCTGGTCACCGCTAACGTGGATAAGTTCGCCCGCGTGCCGCAATTGCGCGTCGAGAACTGGCTTTTGGATAACCGCAGTATTGCACAAGGCCTAGCAGCTTACAGACGCAACGACCCTCGCATAGTATCTTCATATTCCGGTTATCAAAGACCGGGCATAAACTATCACCCACGCAAACACGAGGAGCACGCGTTTGCGAGCCTGGAGGGTCAATGGCAAAGACCGATATCCCCGGAATTCCGTCGTCAGAGATCACGCCGGAGCACGTCTACATCAACCGGCGCCAGTTCATGCTGGGATTGGGGGGGCTGGCCGCGGCGGCTGCATTGGCCGCGTGCGCGGCGCCGAGCAGCCCAGCACCGGCAGTCGGCAGCGTCGCAACCCTCGCGCCCACGGCCGGCAAATCAACCGATGAGCTCGGCGACCGCCTGACAACGTATGAAGACGTCACCACCTACAACAACTACTACGAGTTCGGCACCGACAAGAGCGATCCGGCCCGGCAGGCCAAGAACTTCCGCACCGCGCCGTGGACCGTCCAGGTGGGCGGGCTGGTGAATAAACCGGCGACCTTCGGCGTGGAGGATCTGATCCGCCTGTTCCCGCCAGAGGAGCGCATCTACCGGCTGCGCTGCGTGGAGGCGTGGTCGATGGTGATCCCGTGGCAGGGCTTCCAGCTCAACAAGCTGCTCGCCGCGGTGGAGCCGACCGGCGCTGCGAAATACGTGCGCTTCGAGACCCTCAACGACCCCGAACAAATGCCGGGGCAGCGGAACGACTGGTACGAGTGGCCCTACGTCGAGGGGCTGCGGCTGGACGAGGCGCTGCACGACCTGACGCTGCTTGCAACCGGCGTCTACGGCAAACCGGCCCTGCCCCAGAATGGGGCGCCGCTCCGGCTGGTCGTGCCTTGGAAGTATGGCTTCAAAAGCATCAAATCGATCGTCAAGATCGACCTGGTCGCCGAACAGCCGTCCTCGCTGTGGATGGTCGCCGCGCCCGATGAGTATGGCTTCTATGCGAACGTCAACCCGGACGTGAACCATCCTCGCTGGTCGCAGGCCAGCGAGCGCCGCATCGGTGAGACCGCCCGGCGCCGCACGCTGCCATTCAACGGCTACGCCGAACAGGTGGCAGGGCTGTACGCGGGGATGGATCTGGCGAAGTTTTATTGAGTGGTAAATTGGTAGAGAGGTAGGTTGGTAAGTTAGTTACGGCAAAGACCAATCTACCTTCTACCAATCTACTAATGCACCCGGCCTCCAGTCCACCCGCTCCGATTCCTACAAGGCACTCTCGATGCGTCGATTATCCCTGCCCAAGTTCGCCCGCTACCAGCTTCTGGTGCATCTGGCCGCGCTGATCCCACTGGCGTGGCTGATCTTCGACGCGGCGCGGGGCAACCTGGGCGCCAACCCGATCCAGGCAGTCGAGCAGCGCACCGGCAAATACGCGCTGATCCTGATGGCGGCATCGTTGGCCTGCACGCCGCTGAATACCGTCACCGGCTGGCGGTCCGTCTTGCGCTGGCGCCGGCCGCTGGGGCTCTACGCTTTTGTGTACGCCGCGCTGCATTTCCTGACGTTCCTCGGACTGGACTACGGCTTCGATGTGGGGTTGATCTGGCTGGACGTGGCGGGCAAGCGTTTCATCCTGGTGGGCGCGGCCGCGCTGGCCATCCTGGTGGCGCTGGCGTTCACATCGACCGGGGCGGCGATGAAGCGGATGGGGCGGCGGTGGAAGCAACTGCACCGCTGGGTGTACGCGGCCGGCGGGCTGGTGATCATCCACTACGCGTGGGCAGTGAAAGCGGATATCCGCGGGCCGCTGGCCTGGGGGGCGCTCATCGCCGCGTTGTTGGCTCTGCGCCTGCCGCCGGTGCGGCGCTGGTTCGCGAGGCAGCGCGTTCGGCGTCGACTCCAGGGGCGCTGAGCTTTTGCCGTCCTGCGCAAGCGCCTGAGGTCGCCACTCCACGGGTCACGGGGTTAGGGCGCTGCATCACCGCATAGTCCTCACCGTGTCGGCCCGTTCCAGCGCATCGACGAGAATCTCACCGGGGATCCCGAGCAACTCGATATCGTCTTCGGACCGCTCATCACTCGTTACCGGAAGGTGTCCTGAACAGGGCCAGGCTGCGCCCTTCCAGCTTATACTTTGCGCCCCCCTTGACCGTGTGCCGGCGCGAGGGCGGCAGTGACTCCCGCGTATCCAGCAGCACCTCCCACCGGGTCGCATTGGACTGGGTGGGCAGAACGAAGGCTGCCGGCTTCCAATCGGGATTGAGCAGGATCAACAACGTGTCATCGCTGACTCGGTTGCCCCGATCATCGACCTCGTCAATGGCATCGCCGGCCAGACGCAGGCCAAAGACGCCGGCCCCCTTGGCCTTCCAGTCCGCATCGGTCATCTCCTGGCCATCGAGCCGGAGCCAGGTCACATCCTTGACCTCGGAACCGAGAATTTGCCGGCCCTGGAAGAAAGTGCGCCGGCGCAGACCCGGATGATCCTGCATCAGCCGCACCAGGTAGCAAGTAAACTCCAGCAGATCGGCGCCCGCAGACGTGATATTCCAGTCGAGCCATGAGATCTCGCTGTCCTGGCAGTAGGCGTTGTTGTTGCCGCGCTGGGTGCGCGCAATCTCATCGCCGGCCTGAAGCATCGGGACGCCCTGCGACAGCAGCAGCGTAGCCAGGAAGTTGCGCATCTGGCGGCCGCGCAGCGCCAGGAGCACGGGATCGTCGGTCGGGCCCTCGACGCCGCAGTTCCAGCTATTGTTGTCGTTGGCGCCGTCGCGGTTGCCTTCGCCATTGGCTTCGTTGTGCTTCTCGTTGTAACTGACCAGGTCGGCCAGGGTGAAGCCATCGTGTGCAGTAACGAAGTTGATGCTGGCGTAGGGATGGCAGCCCCCCTTCTCGTACAGATCGGGGCTGCCGGTCAGGCGATACGCCATGCCCCCTAACTGCCCCGCGTCGCCTTTCCAAAACCGCCGGACCGTGTCCCGATAGATGCCGTTCCACTCTGCCCACAGCACGGGGAAGTTGCCCACCTGGTAGCCGCCGGCGCCGGTGTCCCACGGCTCCGCGATCAGCTTCACCTGCGACAACACGGGGTCCTGGTGGATGATGTCGAAGAAGGCGCCCAGCCGATCTACCTCGTGCAGCCCGCGCGCCAGCGCCGAGGCCAGGTCAAAGCGGAACCCGTCCACGTGCATCTCCAGGGCCCAGTAGCGCAGGCTGTCCATGATAAGCTGCAAAGTGCGCGGGCTGAGCGCGTTCAGCGTGTTGCCGGTGCCCGTGTAATCAAAATAATACCGCTTGTTGTCGGCCACCAGCCGGTAGTACGCCTCGTTGTCAATGCCCTTGAAGGAGACGGTCGGCCCCAGGTGGTTGCCCTCGCCGGTGTGGTTGTAGACGACATCCAGGATCACCTCGATGCCTTCCCGGTGCAGCGTCTTCACCAGGGTCTTGAACTCGGCGACTTGCCCACCCGACACACCGCTGCTGCTGAAGCGCGGGTCCGGCGCAAAGAAACCGATGGAGTTATAGCCCCAGTAGTTGGTGAGCCCTTTGTCGAGCAGGTGCTTGTCGATCAGGCAGTGATGCACCGGCATCAACTCAACCGCGGTCACGCCCAGCTTGAGCAGGTGCTCGATGACCACCGGGTGGGTGAGTCCGGCGTAAGTGCCGCGCAGCTCTTCGGGGACGGCTGGATGGCGCGCGGTGAACCCCTTGACGTGCATCTCATAGATCAACGTCTTGTGCCACGGCGTACGCGGCTGCACATCGTTACCCCAGCTAAACGCCGGATCAACCACCATCGACTTCGGCATGTAGGGCGCGCTGTCGCGGCCGTCGAGCGAAAGGTCGCCCTTGGGGTCGCCGATAGTGTAGCCGAACAGGGCGTCGTGCCAGCGCAGATGTCCCGAAATCGCCTTGGCGTAGGGATCGAGCAGGAGCTTGTTGGGGTTAAAGCGCCGGCCGGCTTCGGGCGCGTAATTGCCGTGGACGCGATAGCCGTACAACTGGCCTGGCCGGACCGCCGGCAGATAGGCGTGCCAGACGTGGTCGGTGTATTCGGGCAAGCGGATGCGCCCCGCCTCGCGCTCGCCCTCCGGGCCGTCGAAAAGGCAGAGATCCACAGCAGATGCGTTCTGGGAGAAGAGCGCGAAGTTGACCCCTGCGCCGTCCCACGTCGCGCCGAGCGGATAGGACTTCCCCGGCCAGATGGGCGTGCTGCGTTCCGGGGCTGGTTTGTCTGGCGACGGCGGCGCGGCGTTGATTTCTGGCATGGCTCCTCCCGTTGACCGGCGCACTGGCAGGAAGTTAGTCGGAACGGTGGACCGGTTGGCAACCGGTCCTACAAGTTCACACGTCCAGGTTGCGCACCTTCTTGGCATGGCTCTGGATAAAGCGCTTGCGCGGCGCGACCTCGTTGCCCATCAGCATGTCGAAGGTGCGATCGGCTGCGGCCGCGTCTTCCACCGTGACCTGGAGTAGGATACGGTTGGCCGGGTTCATGGTGGTCTCCCAGAGCTGCTCCGGGTTCATCTCGCCCAAGCCCTTGTAACGCTGAATATTCACGCCCTGCATGCCGCCGAAGTCCATGATGATCTTGTCCCGCTCAGCTTCCGAGTACGCGTACTTCCCTTCCTTGCCCTTTTTCACCAGAAAAAGCGGCGGCTGGGCGATGTACAGATGCCCGTTTTCGATGAGCTGTGGCATGTAGCGAAAGAACAGGGTCAGCAACAGGGTGCGGATGTGGCTGCCGTCAACGTCAGCATCGGTCATGATCAGGGTCCTGTAGTATCGCAGCCCGGATAAGTCGACTCCATCCCCGATGCCGCAGCCCAGCGCCTGCACCAGCGCCTGGATTTCCCGGTTGGCCAGCGACTTATCCAGCCGGGCCTTTTCAACATTGAGGATCTTGCCGCGCAGCGGCAAGATGGCCTGGAAACGCCGATCGCGGCCTTGTTTGGCCGAGCCGCCGGCGGAGTCACCTTCCACGATATATAACTCACACTTTGTTGGGTCGCGCTCCGAGCAGTCGGCCAGCTTGCCGGGCAGGGTCAGACTCTCCAACGCACTCTTGCGGATCACCAGGTCGCGCGCTTTGCGCGCGGCGTCACGGGCACGGCTGGAGGTGGTACACTTCTCGACGATCTTGCGGCCGTCCTTGGGGTGATTCTCCAGCCATTCGGTCAGCGCCTCGGCGACGGCAGACTCGACCTGGGTCTTGATTTCGTTGTTGAGCAGCTTGACCTTGGTCTGCGACTCGAACTGCGGATCGGGCAGCTTGACGCTGATGATGGCGGTCAGGCCCTCGCGCGTATCCTCGCCGGTAAAGCTGGCGTCACTTTCCTTCAGTAAGCCCTGTTTCTTGGCCCAGTCGTTGATGGTGCGGGTGAGCGCCGAGCGCAGGCCCGTCAGGTGGGTGCCACCATCCGGCGTGTTGATCGTGTTAGCGAAGGCGAAAACCGACTCGTTGAAGCCGTCGTTGTACTGGATCGCGGCCTCGATCATGTTGCCTTCGATCTCTTTTTCGATGTACACCGGCTCATGCAGTACTTCGCGGTTCTTATTCAGGTAGCGCACGAAACTGCGCACGCCGCCCTCGAAGTAAAACGACATCCAACGCGCACCGTTATCGGTGCGTTCGTCGCAAAAATCGATGGTGAGCCCGCGATTGAGGAACGCCATCTCACGGAAGCGCTGCTCCAGGGTCTCGAAGCGGAACCCGGTGTCCTCGAAAATTGTAGGATCGGGGACAAAGGTCGTCCGCGTGCCTGTCTCACCGCCCTCAGCAGGCCCGATCATGGTGACATCGGCCTGCGGGATGCCGCGATGGTAGCGCTGGAAATAGACCTTGCCCTCCTGGCGAACCTCCACCTCCAGCCAGTCAGACAGCGCGTTGACGGCCGAGACGCCCACGCCGTGCAAGCCGCCGGATACCTTGTAGGCGCCGCTGCCAAACTTGCCGCCCGCGTGCAGCTTAGTCAACACGGTCTCCAGCGCCGACTTGCCGGTCTGCTTGTGGATGCCCACCGGGATGCCGCGTCCCCAGTCTTGGACCGTCACGCGGCCATCCTTGCGGATGGTGACAGCGATCCGGTCGCAGTAGCCCGCCATGGCCTCGTCGATGGAGTTATCCACCACCTCATAGACCATGTGGTGGAGGGCTTTGATATCGGTTCCGCCGATGTACATGCCCGGACGCCGGCGCACCGCCTCCAAGCCCTCAAGGACCTGAATGTCATCTGCGGTATAGTGATTGGGTCGATTCACCTGCTCTGCCACACCAAAACTCCCTGAGAATCTCTAACTCTGCCCCGTGGGCGTCGATCGCGCCGCGTTCACCATGATCCAGTGCTTGCGCAATCCATCGTAATACGCAAAAACAGCCAGTAACACCCCGGTAGCCAGATACGCGTTCCCTATGATAGCCGCCAGCACGGTCACCGGAGTCTGACCCAACAGCCCCCAGGCCGCACGAAAACCCAACATCAAAAGGTTGACGACGACGACCAGGCCCAGCGTCAGCACGCCGTTGCTGCGCACCAGTGCGGCGCTCTGCAACAGGGCGCCCAACACGGGAACGCCGTCCAGCAGCACCCCCTCACTGGTAAAGAAGGCCGACGTCAGAAACCACAACAGCAGCCAGAGCGTAATTCCGCCCGTCAATGCAAAGGCTAACTCGGCGAAGGCGCCGCCCACCAGGGACGCAATGCTCGTCGCCATCAGCAGCGGTGTAAAGAGCAGGCTCACGCCCACCCCGATCAACAGGCTCACGAAGATGAGGCGGAGCGTCAGAGCGAACAGGCCGCGCAGTCCCTGCCAACGGGCTGCCCGCGCCGGTGCGACCTCTGTGCCAGCGACGGGTCCCAGCCAATCCTTGGCCGCGGCCCGCAGATAGAGCGCCGCCAACAGATGACCCACCAGCCAGAACCCCACGACGATCGCCACAGCCAACCAGGCGCTCTTGATCTCAATGGGCGCCCATTGCAGGGGCGCGGCCGCCACAGGGGTCAGCTTCACCCCGATACCGAGCGGCGCCAAAATGCCATCGGTAAACACTGTAAACCGGTTGGCCTGCACCGGCATCAGTGCGCTCGGGAGCGCCAGCCAATGTCCGCCGATAGCATTCGCCAGGTTCACCGATGTGCTGAGTTGTTGGATGCTCTCATGAAACATGACCAGCATCTCATCGAGCCCTGCCACCTGCACAGTGGAGTATCCGGCGCGCAGCAACCCCTCCACCACCAGGCCCAGGTGCTGCAGCAGCTCTTTCACCGACAGTCGCGGCGCCAGCCACAGCCCCAGGTCGACCAGTGCTGGGATAGCTACCAACCACGGCCGGCGCGCGGCGTGCGCTAAACCGGTCGCCAAAGCGTCGATCACACCAATCTTGGGTGACACGAATTTTGATTTCATCTGATCTATTTTACCACAGATCGACGTTTCCCAGAAACAAAGCAGGTTCGTACATCGGCCAGGATAGCACAAATGTTTGGGTAGGCCAACTTCCGCGAATCCGCGGGGCGGCTAAAACAGCAGTTGACGCTCACTGCGGACTGGGGTAGAATCGCACCCAAAAGTGCAAGCCGCCACGCATCACAGGTGCCATGAGTCTCATCACCCTGACGACCGACTTCGGCCTGGCCGATGGCTACGTGGGAATTATGAAGGGCGTCATCCTGGGTATCGCCCCCGACGCCCGGCTGATCGATCTAAGCCATGACGTCATGCCGCAAAACATCCGCCAGGCTGCGCACATCCTGGCCGGTGCAGCGCCCTTTTTTCCCGCAGGCGCCATACACCTGGCGGTGGTCGATCCCGGTGTAGGCAGCGCTCGGCGCCCGCTGGTGGTCTCAACCCCCGATGCTTGCTTTGTGGGTCCAGACAATGGGCTCTTTACCTTCGCCCTGGCAGCACCCGGCGCTCAGGCCTGGGTGCTCGATCGCCCGCAGTTCTGGCGGCCCGAGGTGAGCCACACGTTTCACGGCCGCGATATCTTTGCGCCGATCGCCGCCCACCTGGCGCTGGGCGCCCCGCCTCATCGGCTGGGCACGCCCATCGCCGATCCTGTCCGCCTGAAGCCGACGAGGGCCGAACGGCTGGGGAACGGAACGATCCACGGCCACGTCAGCCATGTGGATCGGTTCGGCAATCTCATCACCGACATCCCTGCAGCCTGGGTGGCAAGCGGCCGCTGGATGTGCGAAATCGCCGGCCGGCAGATTGATGGGATCACCGCAACTTACGCCGAAGCAGCGCCCGGCGCACTCATTGCGCTGATCAGCAGCGGCGGCGCCGTAGAAATCGCTGTCTGCAACGGCAACGCAGCGCAACAACTGGGCACAAGGCCGGATGATCCCGTTCGACTCTGGGCAGCCCTCTGATCACGGGCGCCCGCGGAGATACGGCACTCCCCATCCCCTGACACCAAGGAGACGCTTCAATGGAGAAATTCGTCATCGAAGGCAACCACCCACTCAACGGCGATGTCACCCCGGCCGGCAACAAGAACGCCGCGCTGCCGATCCTGGCGGCCATGCTGCTCACCGAAGCCGAGGTCACACTGCACAACGTGCCGCGCATCGGCGACGTGGGCACCATGCTGCAAATCCTGGGCGAATTTGGCGTGACCGTGCGTGACGAGGGGGCCACGCTCCACTTGTGCGCCAAGAACGCCCGGTTCAGCGCGCCGCGAACCGAGCTGTTCCAGCAAATCCGCGGCTCCATGCTGCTGGCCGGGCCGATGTTGGGCCGGTTCGGGCAGGCCATCCTGCCGCTGCCCGGCGGCGATCGCATCGGCCGGCGCCGGGTTGACACGCACCTGCTGGCCCTGGAAGCCCTGGGGACAACGATCGATTTCAATCACCATGATTTCACCATGCGCGCTGCCAGCCTCCATGGCGCCGATATGCTGCTGGATGAGATGAGCGTCACTGGAACCGAAAACGCCGTGATGGCAGCGGTGCGGGCCAAGGGCACCACCGTCATCCGCAACGCCGCGTCCGAGCCGCACGTGCAAGACCTGTGCCAGATGCTGGTCGGCTGGGGCGCACAAATCGAGGGGGTTGGCTCCAACAAACTGATCATCCACGGCGTGGAAAAGCTCGGCGGCGGTGACTTCACCATCTCGCCGGATTATCTCGAGGTGGGCAGCTTCATGGGTCTGGGGGCGGTGACGCGCGGCGAAATTCGCATCCACGGCGTGGTGCCCGAGCACATGCGGATGATCAACCTGATCTTCTCCGAGCGCCTGGGCGTCAATATGCACATGGATGGCGACATCCTGGTGATCGACGATGAGCAACACCTGACGATTCGAGAGGACATCGGCGGCGCGGTGCCGAAGATCGACGATGCGCCGTGGCCGCAGTTCCCCGCTGATTTGATGAGCATCGCACTGGTGGTCGCCACCCAGGCCAAGGGCACGGTGCTGATGCATGAAAAGATGTTTGAGAGCCGGCTCTATTTCGTGGACAAACTGATCGGCATGGGCGCCAAGATCATCCTTTGCGACCCGCACCGCGCGGTGATTGTCGGCCCCGGCTCGCTGCACGGCTCCGAGCTGAGCAGCCCCGACATCCGCGCCGGCATGGCGCTGCTGATCGCGGCCCTGGCCGCCCAGGGCACCAGCAGCATCGCCAACGTCGACCAGATCGATCGCGGCTACCAGGAGATCGACAGAAAGCTGCGCGGGCTGGGCGCACACATCGAGCGGATCAAGGCTTGACGGCGCTCCGGCAAAACGGCCGCCTTCAAGGAGGGCGTCGGTGAGGTCCCGTGGGACGAATGAGGCAGAAGTAGACGCTGGGCGTATGACCTTGTCGTACGCCCAGCGTAGCGGATGCCGTTATGCGGCGGGGCCGTCGCCGGTTGTGCCGTTGCCGCTCCGCTGCGATGGCGTGAAGAGCGCGATCAAGCGATCAAACTGCTGATACACGAAGTTCTGGCGGAACCCCGCGAGCACAGCCGTCAGATAGGGCAGCAGCCGCGCGCCCTGGGTAGCCTTGTCGTCGGTCAGGTCCACCTGCAAGATCAAGAACCCGCCGGCCAGGATCAAGAAGATGATGCCGCCCAGCACCACCCCCATCAGCGGCTGCACCAGGTACCACGTCAGATAGTTAGGGTCAAAATCTTGCTGCTCCGAGATGTGCCACCACAGTGCGTAGAGCGCACCAACGATGCCGCCAATCCCGCCCCAAATCATCGTGTTGACGATCGGATAGAGGTTCAGCAGCGCTGCCCCAGTCACGTTGCCCACTTGGGTGATCCACTGCGTCAGCGGCGCCGCGAAGATCAACAGCGTCAGGAGCACCACCAACCAGGCCGCCTGGTAAAGCAGGATGCGCGGCCCAAAGACCACGGCCTTTTTGCGGCTCACCTGCATCCGATCCAGCAGGGCCCGCACTTGCATCGTCCGATATTCAGCCGCCACATATTCCTCTGGGGTGTCCAACAGCACCTGGCGCGCCTCGCGCAGCATGGACAGGGCGCGCTCAGCCTTTTCGGGCGGGCTGGCAAACTCCGTGGCAACCTGTTTGTATAGGCCGTCGATCTGCTGGTGCAGCGCCCGTTGCCAGCCTTTATCCAGAACCTTGTCCAGCCGCGAGATGACAATCGCCTTTTGGTCTTCGGTGCGATCAACAGCCGACGGCAAGGGGGTCACCTCCTCTTCAACACCCGAAGTGGGAGGCATAACGCTCCGGGTCCCCGGCATGGCAGGCACCAGCGCATCGGCAGCGCTCGCAGAGGGCGTGACTTGGACATCGGGCGGGGTTTCCTGGGGGGCAGATTCCATGATGATCGCTCCGAAACGCTTGGTGGTGGGCAACTGCGGCGGCGTTTCAACCGCGGGGGCCGGCGGCGCTGGCTCGGAGACGGGCGGGACCGTGGCCTGGGGAGGCGTCACCGGCCGCGCCTCGCTGGCCGCTGGGGGCACATCGATGGCTTCGGGCGGCTGCGCGGCTGCGGCCGCTCGCGTTGCCGCCGCAGCGGCAGCCGGCGCCGCAACAGGCGGCTCGCTCACATCCGGCGCGCCCACTGTGGCCGCCAACACTTCGTCATCCAGCAAGGCCGCCAGATCAGCATCCACGTGCGAACCGGTTGCCACCGGGCTCGCCGTGCTCTCGAACAGTGCATCCAACCCGCGACCGCGGGCCAAACTCGAATTTCCCGCGCTACTTCTGGCTGTAGTCATGGATGATCACCTCCGCAAGAGCTCGATAAGCATGAGCGCCCTCGTGATCGGGGGCATATTCCAACAGCGACTTGCCGACGGCCGACGCCTCGGCAAACCGGATGCTTTTTTTGATGTAGATGTCAAACACCCGTTGGCCAAATAAGGCCCGCGCCTGGCCCAACACTTCCTCGGCGTGGCGAGTGCCCGTCTGATACATCGTGCCCAGGATGCCGGCCACTTCTAGATTGGGGTTCAGCCGGGCGCGCACGCGCGTCACCGTCTTCAGCAGGATCGTCAGCGCCCGCAACGCAAAATACTCGCACTGCAACGGAATCAGCACCGCATCGGCCGCGGTCAACGCGTTGAGCGTCAGCAACCCCAGATTCGGCCCGCAATCGATCAGGATGAAGTCGTAACGCGGCCGCAACGGCGCCAGCGCGTCCTTCAAAAGCGACTCTCGGCTGAGCGCGGACACCAGCTCGATCTCGGCCGCGGCCAGGTCGATATTCGCCGGCAACAGATCCATCCCGCTGCGCACCGGCAGCAGCGCCTTGGCTGCATCCTGGTCGGGGTCCACCAGCAGGTTGTAGATGGTATTCGACAGATCTTCGGCCTGGATGCCGAGCCCGTGGGAGAGTGCGGCCTGGGGATCCAGATCGACCACGAGGACGCGAAGGCCGCGCTCGGCCAGGGCCGCGCCCAGGTTAATGGTGGACGTCGTTTTGCCGACGCCGCCTTTCTGGTTGGCCAGTGCGATGATGACGCCCATGAAGACTGCTGGTCCTTCCTATCACCTGAGCCGGGTCAATCATTCACCCGGAGTAGTATAGCACAAACCACCCAGAAAAAACATCTGGCAAATTCTGGTCATGGTTGCTTGGGATTAGCCTCACGCATGCCGGGCCAGCGGTAATAGCGCGCATTCTCCAACCCAATCCGCGCCAGCGCGCGGCCCACCGTGGCGTTGACGATGTCGTCCACGCTCTGCGGCCGGCTGTAGAACTCGGGCGCCGGCGGGAAGATGACGCATCCGATGCGCGCCGCCTGCGCCATCAACTCGATATGGCCCAGGTGCAGCGGCGTCTCGCGCACCATCAACACCACAGGCCGGCCTTCTTTAAGCTGCACATCGGCCGCCCGGCTGAGCAGGTCGCTATCGAAGCTGTGCGCGATAGCCGAGAGGCTCTTGATGCTGCACGGCGCAACCATCATGCCGGCCGTCGCGAATGAGCCGCTGGCGATCGCGGCGCCGATGTCACCCGGCCGGTAGACGACGTCAGCCAACGCCTCGACCGCGCGCGGGTCATAGTCCGTTTCCTGCGCGATGGTTATGCGCGCGGCCTGGCTCATCACGAGGTGCGTCTCCACCTCGGCCACATCCCGCAGCATCTCCAGCATTCGGATGCCGTAGATCTGGCCGGACGCGCCGGACATGCCGATGATCAAGCGTTTCATTTGGTTCCCCAGTGGATGGACACCGTGCCCAGCATCGCCATGCGATAGTGGACGTCACGCAGCCCCACGGCTTCCATGGTCTTCGCCAGCGCAGCCGGTCGCGGCAGCGGCACCGCGGAGTTCGGCAGATAGGTGTAGGCCTCCCGTTGTCCGCTGATCAGCCCACCGATGAGCGGCACCAGCTTGAAGAAGTACAGCCGAAACAGTTGGCTAAAACCCGGCGTGCTCGGCAGCGAAATCTCCAGGCAGACCACCCGGCCGCCCGGCTTCACCACGCGCGCCTGCTCGGCAAAAGCGGACCGGATATCCACGACGTTGCGCATCATGAAGCCTGAGCAGGCTGCATCGAAGGTGTCATCCGCGAACGGCAGCGCCAGCGCATCCCCCTCGATGAAGGGCAGGGCCGGGCCCACCGCCGGCTGTTTTTCCTGGCCGTACACCAGCATCTCGCGCGTCAGGTCGATGCCCACCGCGCGGAGGGTGGGATCCTGGCGCTGCGCCTCGTAGGCGATGTCGCCGGTGCCGGTCGCCACATCCAGCAGCCGGCCGCCGGTGGGCAGCGCACACAGCCGGATGACGGTGCGCCGCCATGCCTGGTCGCGGCCGAGCGCCATCAACCGGTTCATCAGATCGTAGCGCGGTGCGATCTTCGTGAACATCTGGCGGACGTAGGACCGCTTTTCAGATGTGGAGGGTAGGACGGATGGATTCTTGGCCAAGGGTCGATTCCTTAATCTTTCACAAACATCCACGGCGCCAGCCGGCGCTCGAGCCGGTCGATCAGAAAATAGAGCAACAGCCCCAGCAGGCTCATCGCCATCACGCCGGCGTACATATCCGGATAGGCCAGCCGGCCCCAGCTATCGACGATGATGTAGTAGCCCAATCCCGCGGTGGTCGCGAACGACTCAGCAAAGAACAACACAGCGATCGCTGTGCCGACGCTGACGCGCAGCGCCGTAAGCGCCGCGGGCACGGTCGCCGGCAGGTAGACGTAACGGAACAGCGCCCGCCGGCCCGCGCCCAACGACCGCACCGAGTAGATCAGCTCGGGCCGCAGCGCGCTCGCCTGATCCCGCACCACCACCAGGATTTGGAAGAACAGCACCAGGCAGATGATGAAGATCTTGCTGCGATCGCCCAGGCCCAGCAGCAGCAAAATCACCGGCAGGAAGACGATCTTCGGGATCGGGTACACGATGTAGATCATGGGGCCGAAAAACCGATCCAAGGCCCGGCTCTGGCCCAGGATCAGGCCCGCTGGCACCGCCAACAGCATCGAGATCACGATGCTGATGACCACCCGCCAGGCGCTGACCAGGAAATGCCAACCCAACCCCCGCCGCGCCAGTAGCGCCCGCGCGAACGCCTGTGCCACCTCCCACGGCCCGGGCAGCACCTCGCGATGGATCAGCCAGGCCAAGAGCTGCCAGCCGATCAGCAAGACCAACGTCGCCAGGGCCAGATCACGCCGACGCATCGTCCACCTTGCTCCTCACCCCGCGGCCAGCGCCGCGCGCAGCGCCGCGCACTGCTGCCAATAGGCGGGTTGACCGCGGAATTCCGGGACGCACGCGGCCGGATTTTCAATGATGCGCGCCGCCGTGTTGGGGGCTTTGCCCAGCACCAGGATCCGCTGGCCCAGATAGACCGCCTCCTCGATGTTGTGCGTGACCACCACGGTTGTCACGTCCGTCTCGGCGCGCAGTTCCACCGTCAGCCGCTGCAAATCCTCGCGAGTGAGCGCGTCCAGCGATGAGAAGGGCTCATCCAGCAGCAGCAAGTTGGGCTGCTGGAGCAGGCTGCGGGCAATGGCCACGCGTTGACGCTGACCGCCGCTGAGCTGGCTGGGATACTTGTCGCGCTGAACCGCGATGTCGAGCCGCGTCAGCCAGCGATCCACCTGGGCCGGGGTGAGATCCGGCTGCGGGTAGGGACGCGGCTCTGCGTCGAGCGTCTTCTTGTCGCGATAGAACTGTCCCAGACGCATGGGCAGCGCGATGTTCTCCCACACCGTAGCCCACGGCAGCAGCCCGTAATCCTGCAGCACCAACCCCGTGCTGGCGCGCGGCCGCGGCACCGGCCGGGCTTCGACCAACACCTGCCCCCCCGTCGGCTGCCGCAAACCGGCCACCAGGTAGAGCAACGTGCTCTTGCCGCAGCCCGAAGGCCCGATCACCGCCCACGCCTCGCCCACGGCCGCAGTCCACGAGAATCCGCGGAAGACCGGCGGCTGATCGGCGTACGCGAACGTCAGATCGCGCACCTCGATCATCGGACGAGCGGAGCAGTCGGCCACGCGCTGGTTCATTCCTCGGTCCAAGTGCTCCGGTGGCCGATGCGATCGATGGGCGGATACGCTCCGCGCACGGCCAGAACCAGCGGGATGCCGACGGCCGCGCCAATCAGTGCCTGGAAGGCGTTCATGGGCAGTTCAGCCAACGCCGGCGGCCAACCGGTGTAGAACAAGCCTTCGCCGACCAGGTACGCGGCCACCATCGCCACCGCACCGGCCAGCCACGACACCACCAGCCACCCGACCGCGCGCCGCCCGCGGCTCAACAGACCAATCAGCAAGCCTTCCAGGCCGTGCGCCACCAGGCTGAGCGGCGCAAACGGTGCGAAGCCGCCCAACATATCGGCCAGGCCCGTGCCCACGCCCCCGGCCACCAGCCCGGCCCACGGCCCAAAGATCAGGCTGGCGAAAGTGATCGCCACATCGGATAGGTTAACGTACCCCTTGGCGGGCGTCGGCACACGCACGAGCAGCGTAAAGACGGTCACCAGGGCAATCAGCACGGCGATCAGGGCAATCATGGCTGGGGAAGAGCGTTTGTTCATCTTAACCTCAAGAACTCATTTGTGCCGAGATTATACTCTGACATGCACGAAACGAAAAGCGGCGTTGACAGGTGAGCGCGTGCGGGCTATACTGGCATCCCATATGACCGAACACACGCATCTTCTGCCCGCCGGCAAACTGCCCTTGGCCTTGCTCGAAAGCTTATTGACCCGCCTCACCCCGCGCGACCCGCGCATCGTCGTGGGCCCGCGTGCGGGCGAGGACGCGGCCGTGCTCGACTTCGGCGACCGCTACCTGGTCGCGAAGACCGATCCCATCACCTTTGCCACGGACGAAATCGGCTGGTACGCGGTTAACGTCAACGCCAACGACATCGCCATGATGGGTGCGACCCCGCGCTGGTTCCTGGCAACCGTGCTGCTGCCGGCCGGCCAGGCCACCGCGGAGATGGCCGAACGCATCTTCGCCCAGATCGCCCATGCCTGTGACGCGCTGGGGGTGAGCCTGGTGGGCGGCCACACCGAGATCACCGTCGGTCTGAGCCGGCCCATCATCTCAGGCACAATGCTGGGCGAGGTGGCGAAGGAGCGGCTGATCACCACCGCCGGTGCGCGCGTCGGCGACGCCGTGCTGCTGGTGAAGCCCGCGCCGATCGAGGGGACGGCGTTGATTGCGTTGGAACGCAGCGACGAGCTGCGCCGGCGGGGCTACAGCCCGGCATTCATCGCCGCGGCGCAGCGCTATCTGCACGAGCCGGGCATCAGCGTGGTGGCGCCGGCGCAGTTAGCGCTGGCAACGGCCCCGGTGCATGCGATGCACGATCCCACAGAGGGCGGTGTGATGACGGGCCTGCTGGAGGTGGCGCGGGCGGCTGGGACCGGGCTGGCAGTGGATCTGGATGCCATCCCCATCCCGGCGGAGAGCGCGGTGCTGTGTCGCGAGTTCGGGCTGGACCCGCTGGGAACGATCGCCTCCGGGGCGATCATCTTGACAGCAGCCGCGGGGGACGCCGCACGCCTGGCCGGGACATTGACCGCAGCCGGATATCCGACCGTGCAGATCGGAAAAATCACGCCCGCGGCTGAAGGGCTGGTGGCCTTACGCGACGGCCGGCCGACGCGGTGGCCAATTTTTGCCGCAGATGAGATTACCAAACTGTTCACATAGAACCGCGACCGTGGCCTTTTAGTCTTCCAGCTTCACCCCGGCCCGTTCCAAGAAAAGCCGCAGCGAGTGCTCATCCAGGAGCGCCATCAGCGCTGGCCAGACAAAGAAGAGCAGGATCACCACGACAACGCTCACCGCGGTCAAGGCCGCGGCCATCAGCACCAAGACAATTGAGAAGAACGGGTTTCCAAAAGCAGCCGTCAGCGCGAGGCGCAGCGCCCCCAACGTCGACGGCTTTTCCATGCCTACCAGGATCGGATACGCATACATCTGTGTCGCGATCAAGAAGCAAGCGAGGTAGAGCCAAAAAAGCCCGAAGACCTGGAGATATACATTGGAACGCGAGACGTAAAAGACCAGGTTGAACAGCACCAGCACGATCCCGACCATGCCAACGGCACTGATCCCCAGCGCCATGCGCCAATAAGTGCGCAGGCCCTCCATAAAAATCCCCCGGTCGGCCGCACGATTGCGGGTGCAGCGCCGGGTTACCACTGCCAGGGCCGCGGTGGCGGGGCCAACGGGGATGGCCAGCAGCGGCATGAGCCACCACGGCCCGCCCGCCATGAACATGATATACACCAGCACCGCGGACACACCGGCAAAGAAGCCGCCCAACAGCCACCACAAGAGGCTCAGGCCGCTCAACAGGTAGAATTCGCGCCCCAAACTGATTATCGCCCGGTAGACGACACCGAATGCCTTCACTTCTTCCCCTCAGTCATTCAACAACGCCAACACCCCATCCTGAACTTCCGGATTCGATAACAACCGGCCATGCTGGGTCTCGGGGAAGAAACCCGCCAGCGAGCGGGACTCGGTCGCGGCCGGGCCAAATCGCAGCGTCAGCTCAATCAGTTTTTCGGTGCTGTACTCGTGCGGCGTGGACGTTGCGCCGGGGATCTCCCGCGCACTGCGGGCCGGCACCGCCAGATCCCCGAAGCTGACTGCATGATCCAGCAGTGAGACGCCGCCCGCCCCCAGCAAGACGCGCACGCGCAAGCGGATATCACCGTAGACGCAGTGCGCGTCGATGTTCGCCGGCAGCGAACCCGGTTGGTTCAATCCGGCCAGCAGCGGGCTATCGGGCGCCAACTGCTCCGGGATCGGCGAATCGGTCAACAGGACGCGGCTTTCGGGCAGCGGCCCCTCCGCCAGCTTCTCACGCGCTTCGCGCTGGCTCTGGTCCAATGCGGTTTCCCACGCGTCGATCGCTTGCGCGGGCAGCGCCGGAGCCAAACCGAGCTTTTCCAGCAATCGGACGAAGCCCCAGGCCACGGAATTGCGCGGCGCCAGCTTGGTCAGCTCCAACGTATCCACCCCGCGATGCGGCGAGCCGATGGTGATCAGCCGGCCCACGTTGCCGCGGTAGTGCGTGCCGAACGTGTCGGGCGCGGCCTGAGCCAGGTAGTAGCGGCTGATGATGCCGCCCAGGCTGTGTGCGATCAGCGTGACGTGGCTCGGGCCGCCCCTGGCGACGCTGTCCGCGCTGAGCTGATCGACGCTGCACGTCAGGCGCTCCGCGTCGGTCAGCCCCACGCCGGCCAACCTGGCCGCGATCCGCCGCAGGTCGCCGCGGTTGTTGTAAGTGCCATCCTCCGCCAAGCCATAGCGGAAGATGCGCACCAAATCCGGGTCCAGGCCGCCGTGTTCCAACAGATACTGCCGGAACCCCCCATCAGTCCAATCGCCTGGATCACCGTTGAAGCCGTGGACGAACATCACGGGAAGTGGATGGGACATGATGACCTCCGTTTTGGTTGAAAGTTCAAGGTTGAAGGTGTGAACTGCAACCTTCAACCTTGAATCCTCAACTTTCAACCACGATCTCTTGTAACAGCCGCGCCGCGCCGACCATGTCGGCGATCGCGATTTGCTCTTGCGGCGTGTGCACGTTGGCCATGCCGGTGCTGAGCACCGCGCATTCGACCCCAGACTCCGCGTAGATATTGGCATCGCTGCCGCCGCCACTGCCTTTGATGATCGGCGTGAGGCCCAGCCGCTGGGCCGCAGCGGCCGCGGCCGCGACCACAGGATGATCATCGGCCAGCTTGAACGTGGAATATGCGCGCTTGATCTTGAGATCGATGTGCGCGCCATAGCGCTCCGCCGCGTCCTGGAACGCCGCAGCCATTGCCGCGGTTTGGGTCGCCAGCTTGAGGTTGTCCCGGCTGCGCGCCTCGCCCTTGATGTAAACCTCATCGGGCACGATGTTGGTAGCAACGCCGCCCTGGATGATGCCGATGTTGGCCGTCGTCTCGAAGTCGATGCGGCCCAACGGCATTGCCGCAATGGCTTCGCTTGCTACCCGGATCGCATTGATGCCGTTTTCCGGCTCGCTGCCCGCGTGCGCCTTCTTGCCGTGCACCTTGATCTCCAGCGAATCCTGGCTGGGCGCATTGGTGACGATGACGCCGATAGGACCCCCGGCATCCAGCACGTAGCCGCGCCGCGCCCGCAGCTTGCTCTTGTCCAGCAGCTTTGCCCCGCGCAGACCAACCTCCTCGCTCACGCTGATGACGACCTCGAGGGGTGGGTGCGGCAGGTCAGCTTCCCGCAGCGAACGGATCGTCTCCAGGATCGCGGCGACGCCGGACTTATCATCGCCGCCCAGGATCGTCGTGCCGTCGGAGTAGATCACACCGTCGCGGATCACCGGCTTGATACCGGTGTCCAACCCGACGGTGTCCATGTGCGCGCTGAGCATCAGCCAATCGCCCCGGTCGGCCGGGAAGCGGGCAATCAGATTCCAATGCTCGTCTTGCTCCACCTCGCCGCCGAGCTCGGTGAAGCGACGGGCCAGATTCTTGCTGATCGGCTCTTCGTGGCCGGAAGGGCTGTCAATGGCAACCAGGTCAAGGAAAGTTTCAACTAGACGAGTTTCGCTGATCAAGATTCCACCTCGCATTCAATTTGGTGGATGTAGTATAACCGGTGGCGGGGGAACGTCAAGCGCCAGGGGCATGTACTCCTACGGATATCGCTCTGCGCTTGACGAGTTTTAAAATCAACCTAGGCAAACCCCGCCTGCGCTGGAACATGACCGCGGCGGTGGATTTCAGCGAATAAAGAAGCACGAGGGGGGCGGCAGCATCCGTACGGATGCTCTCGCCCCCCTCGCCTTCCCCTGATCAACTTCGCACCTCCGACCTCCGCCTGGAGTAGATCGAGAGGTACAAGCCTCCTGAAATGCTCACCCCACCCAGACCATCTGCCCCGTTTCCGCCGTCTCATACCCGCCGAGCCCACCGATCACGACGCGCGCCTCTGCCGTGCGGAGCCACGTTGCGAGCGCCTGCACGGGCGGCATCTCCCACGCCGCGGCCGGTATCACCAGGTCATAGGGCTCGGTGGTCAGAAAGATGAAGCCCAGCCCGTAAGCCCGCGCCGCGGCCTCGATCCCCAGCCCGGCGTCCGCCTGGCCCTCGGCGACCGCGCGGGCAACCTCAGCGTGGGTGGAGGCCTCCTGGGAATAGCCGACGATGGCATCGGATGGGACGTCGCGGCGGGCAAGCTGTGCGTCGAGCCAGACGCGCGTGCCCGTGCCGCGCGACCGGTTGATGAAGCGCACGCCGGGCCGAGTCAGATCACCGAGCTCCGCCAGGCCGGCCGGGTTGCCGGGCGGCACGATCAGGCCCAGCCGGCGCTGCGCCAGGGTCAACAAAGCCACGCGGCGGCCGGGCAGCAGGCGGCGAATGAACGGTGCGTTGTAGGTGTCGCTCTCCTCGTCCCACAGATGGCTGCCGGCCAGGTCAGCCTTGCCCTCGGCCAGTGCAATCAGCCCGCCTAGGCTGCCCGTGAACGCCAGCTCGAGCGCGCAGCCAGGGCAGATTTCCGGGAAGCGGCTCGCGACCAGGGAGAGGGCGGGATCATGGCTGCCGATGAACCGCAGCACGCGCGCCGACACCTCCGGCTGCATCACAGCCAATGCGCGCCAGCGATCCAGCGCCGCGCGGAACGCGCTCTCAGCCTCCTCGGGCGTGTGACCCGCGGCCAAGACCTCTAGCAGGAACGCCTCGGCCTGGTGCACCAGCGAGGCACGGCGCAGTGGCGTCCGGTCCGGCGGCTGCGCGGGCTGCGCTGCGCCCACGCGCGTGCCCTGACCGGCGCGGCTAACCGCCAGGCCTTGACGCGCCAATTCTTTGTACGCCTGCTGGACGGTGCCCGGCGTGCAATTCCAGCGCTCGGCCATCTCGCGCACGGGCGGCAGCGGGTCGCCTGGGCGGAGCTTGCCCGCCAGCAGTTCCTGCCGGATCGCGTCGGCGATTTGGAGGTAGAGCGGTGTCTTGTCCAAGCGAGCTCTCCCAGACAGAAGTTAAACTAATAAAGCAACCAGATATACTTCGCACTCCGGACTCGAGGCTTTAGCCGGTCAGACCGCCTGAAGGCTCGATTCCTTTGTACAACCTCTATGTGATTGCTCTATGAGCCGTGGTGCTCAGCACACGCGCCCAACAGGGATACACGGAATCCACGCGCAGGCGGCCGTTGCTGACTTCAAACCGCTGCCCAGAATTGAGCAGATCGGCCAACTGGCGCCCGTTCGCAAGGTTGACCGGGACCTCCAGGCTCACCGGCTCAGCGGATGCGTTGAGCAGGACGATGACGGTCTCGCCCTCGAATTCGCGCGCAAACGCCAGTTGTTCGAAGCTCACGTGGAGTTGGCGATAGCTGCCGCGGCGCAGGGCCGGCGACGCTTTGCGCACCTCGATCAACCTGCGGATGTCAGCCAGCAGGTCGGGATGCGGGACGTTCTGCCGGAGCTGCGCCAGATCCAACTGCGGCCTGAGCGGGGCATCGCTCTGCGGGCTGCGCTTTCCCGCCAGCCCCCACTCGCTGCCGTAGTAGATCGACGGGACGCCCGGCATGGTGAACAGCAGGCAGTAGAGCGGGTGGAGGTGCTTCGGGTTCGTCAGGTTGCTGGCCACCCGGTCCACGTCGTGGTTATCCACGAAGTTGTAGAGCGGCAGGCCGCGATAGAGGCCGTTGTCGCCGAACTGCCGGTTGAGCGCATACGCGATCTCAAAGTAGTTCTTGGCGTTCAGGCTGGAGTAGAGGCCCCGGTAGCACTCGTAGTTGGTCACGGCGTCCAGCGTCTCCGGGTTGGCCCAGCGGCGGTAATCGCCGTGGATCACCTCGCCCATCAGCCAGAAATCGCGGCGCAGCCCGCGGCTGAACCTGGAAAGCTCCCGCTGGAAATCCAGGTCCAGGCTGTCCGCCACGTCGAGGCGCAGCCCGTCGATGTCGTAGTCAACGATCCAGTGCCGCACGGCTTCGAGCAGATGTTGGCGAGGTTCGGGAACGCGCAGGTTCAGCTTGACCAGCTCATAGTGCCCCTGCCAGCTTTCATAGGTGAACGGGTCGCCCAGGGGACTGCGGCCGCCGAAGTTAAGGCCCGCAAACCAACCGCAGTAAGGGGAGCCTGCCCCGTTTCGGAGCACATCGCGGAAGGCCCAAAAGTCGCGTCCGACGTGGTTGAAGACGCCGTCCAGGATCACGCGGATGCCGTTGGCGTGGAGCTCGGCCACCAGGCGGGCCAGCGTCTCGCGCGTCCCGAGGCGGCGATCCACGTGGTAATAGTCCGCCGTGTCGTAGCCGTGCGCGGTGGCCTCAAACAGCGGCCCGAGGTAGAGCGCGTTGATCCCCAAGTCGTGCAGGTGGGGGATCCAGGCCGAGAGCTGCTCCAGGCGCGGCTGCGGCGGCGACGCGAAATCGTTGCGCGCCGGCGCGCCGCACAGGCCCAGCGGGTAGATGTGGTAGAAGATGGCGTCGTGCGCCCAGTGTGTCTCCATGTCCTCGATTCGTTTCTATCGGGATTCTTCGTTTGGTATCGCGTGGCGCCGCGCCCGCGCATGAAAAACTCACCGCAGAGACACAGAGAGCGCAGAGAGCCTTTAGGAAGCCTCTGTGTCCTCCGCGCCTCTGTGGTAATTTTGAGTTATGCCGCGTCGCGATCCACCGAGCAGCCGGGATCTGTGACCTCGACTGCACCGATCTCGGCCGCGGTGTGATCGAGGAGCCGGGCTGCGAAGCGGATGAACGTATCCACGTCGGCGAAGGTGGAGGCGATGCCCACCGACAGCCGCACCGCGCTGACGTCCATGCCGAAGCGGGCGCGCATCTCGGCGCGCAGCTCCTGGAACGACAGCGGCGCCGGGCCGCGGAAGAACTCGCGCATGATCTCCGGCGTCAGCCCGTGAGCCACCTCGCCCGCGCCGGGGTTGCAGAAACAGCCGGTGCGCAGCGAGATGCGCTGATGGCCGGCCAACTCCTCAATGCGCCGGTCGTCGAGCTGCTGCCCGTCCCGGTCGTAGAAGCTCACCGTGACGGTGCCGCCGCGCCCATTCAGGCTCGCCGGGCCGTGGAGGCGGACGAGCGGTTGGCCGGTGCTGTGTCGCAGGCGGGTCAGGCTGTCAATCAGCCAGCCGGCCAGGCACATGGCCCGCTCGTGGATGACATCGATGCCGGCCGCGGCCAGGTGGCGCAGGCCGATCTCGACCGCGGGGATGTTCAGGTAGTTGACCGTGCCGTCCTCGAAGCCGGCCTCGCCCGGGACGAGATAGTGGCCGTCCCCCTGCACCGACGAGATGGTGATTGTGCCGCCCGCGTACCAGGGCCGGACCAGCTTCTCCAGCGCAGATTTGCGCGCCAGCAGGCAGCCGACGCCGGTGGGATAGCCGAACATCTTGTAGAACGACAGCGGCACGAAATCGGGCAGCCAGCGGGCCAGGTCGAGCCGGTTGGTCGGTGCGAACGCCGCCGCGTCCACGAGCACGTCCCACCCCTTGGCCCGCGCCTGGGCGATCATCTCCAGCGGGTGCTGCACGCCGGTGAAGTTGGACTGCGCCGGGAACGCGAACAGGTTGTGGCGGCCGGGCTGAGCCAGGTCGAGATGCGCGGCCAACGTCGCCGGGTCGATGCGCAGCTCCGGCTGGACGACCGGCAGGTAGGTGAACGCCGCGCCTTTGCTCCGCGCGAACTCGCGGATGCCGTTGACCGAATTATGGTTATCGAAGGTGAGCAGGTAGCGGTCGCCCGGCTCGAACGGGTATGCCTCGCCCACCAGCTTGAGCGCGCCGCTGGCGTTCTGCGTGAAGATGGCGACGTACTCCCCCGGCGGCGCATTGAAATACTCCAGCACGTACGACCGCGCGTCATCCACCAGGCACGTCATGGCCTGGGAGGTCGGATTGTGCGAGTGCGGGTTGCCGAAGACGCCGCAGCTCAGCAGATCGAGGTGCCCCCGCAACTGGCTCTCGGCGTACAGCCCGCCGCCGGTGTAGTCCAGGTAGACATGGCCGGCCGCGTCCAGTCGCGCGTATTCGCGGGTGCGCAGGTCGTCCAGCGCGGCCGTCGTCGTGTAGGATGGGTACGCGGCCAGGAACTCAGCATGGGCCGCGTCGAGGGTGGGTGGATAAATATGGATCACGGCGGTGTGTCCTCATTAAGGTGGTCTGGATTAGCGTCCACGCCCCTGTCGGGGCACAGACGAAGATGAAAAAACGGAAAATCAGGTAGATCAGGTAAATCTGCGTCCCTTTTTCGGTGTTCGATTATGTCTTTGGAGACTCAGCCCTCGTACTCCGGGCCTTCCTCACGTACGCCGGCATAGGACCTCACTCGCGTGCCAGCCGGGCGCCCAGGACGCTTCGGGCGATGTCGAGATCGTAGTCGGCTTGCAAGCCCAGCCAAAACTGCGGCGAATTGCCGAAGAAACGTGCCAGGCGTAACGCCGTGTCGGCCGTGATGCCGCGCCGGCCCAGCACGACCTCGTTGATGCGCCGCGCCGGCACGCCGATGGCGATGGCCAGGCGATTCTGGCTCAGAGCCAGTGGCTTTATGAATTCTTCCTACAAGACTTCGCCAGGATGTATCGGCTCCAGTTTTTCTTCGATCATCGCCCTTCCCCTCACCTCGCTGATCGTCAGCAAATCGCCCAAAATCTCCCCCCACCGCTCAAACAGGAACAGGTGCCCTTCGCCCGGCAGGAAAGTCGTGCAGCAGTTCGGGATCGCCGCGGCCATCGCCCGCGCCATCGCGAGGGGGGTGTTGCGATCCTCCTCTCCATGCCACAGGTGGACCGGCGTCGTGATGTCTTGCAGGGGAAAGCCCCAGGGCTTCGACGCCAGGATCACCTCATCGGCGAAGGCGGTCACGCCCTGGCGCGATGCCTCGGCGTAGCTGCGCACGAACATCTCACGCATCGCCGGCCGCGCCATGATGGCCCGATCGGCCGCGGCCGCGCCCTGGCTGAACTGCGCTTGAAAGCGGGCGGGGTTGCGCCGCGGGTTGCGCGCCAGCAGGATCACCAACCGCAACAGCCAGGGCGCACGCTGGGCCAGCACGTAGCCGATGTGGCGCTCCCTCGCCGCGCCCGCAAGCGTGTTGCGCAGATCCACCGGCCCGCTGCCGCCGACAATCGTGACCGCGGTCAGGCGCTGCGGGATCCTGTAGGCGCACGCGGCCGCGTAGGGCCCGCCGCCAGAGATGCCGACCAGGCCGAAGCGGCCGATGCCCAACGCGTCCGCCAGCGCGACGATGTCGTCGGGCCAGTCCAGCAGCGTGCGGCCGGGTTTGGGGTCGGACAGGCCGAAGCCGGGCCGATCCGCCACGATGAGCCGCGCGCCGAGATCACGCGTCACGGCCTCGTCGGGGTGCATCAGCCGCGAGCTCGGCGTGCCCTGGAAAAAGAACACCGGGGCGCCATCAGGATCGCCGTATTCGGCGTAGGCCAGCCGGCGACCATCGGCCAACCGGATCATCTCAGCCATGCTCCATCCTACCGGCTTCTGTGGAGAAACCCGGTTTCTCGGAGAAACCGGGTTTCTGAAAACTCACCCGACCAGCTTCTCCAGCCGATCCACCAGCCCGGCGAGCACGGCGAACGCGGCCTCCACCGGTGCGGGGGTGGTCATGTCAACGCCGGCCACCTTCAGCGCATCCACGGGGTAGAGCGAGTTGCCGGCCTTCAGGAACCGCAGATAGTCATCGGCCGCGCCAGGCGTCCCTGAGCGGACACGCAGTGCGAGCGCATTGGCTGCCGAAATCCCGGTGGCGTAGTTGAAGACATAGTAGTCGGCATACAGGTGCGAGAAAGTGGCCCAGGTGATCCCCGTCCGCTCGCGATCCACGTGTACGCCGCCGCCGTAGCCCTCACTGAACAGGTCAGCCATCAGCCCGATCATGTCATCCGCGCTCATGCCTTCCCCGCGCTCTTCGGCCTCGTGCACGGCCAGCTCAAACTGGGCCAGCGTGGGCATGATAAAGAAGTAGCGGTGGAAGTTGGACATCGCCTCTTCCAACGTCCCCAACAGGAAGGCGGGATCGGTCGCGGTCTCCAGCAAGTGGGCGCGCACCATGGCCTGGTGGAAGTTGGAGGCGGTCTCGGCCACAAACATCGTGTAGTCGCTGTAGAGGGCGGGCTGGTTCTGCCAGGTGAGGTAGGAGTGCATCGAGTGGCCCAGCTCATGCGCCAGCGTGCTCATGCTGAACACCTCGTCGGTGTAGCTCATCATGATGAACGGGAAGGTATCGGGCGCACCGGATGAGAACGCGCCGCCCATCTTACCCTGACACGGGTAGACGTCCACCCAGCGGTCTTGCAGACAGCCGCGGCGCACAGTTTCCACGTACGCCTGCCCCAACGGCGCCAACCCATCGCAGATCGTGGCGACGGCTTGCGCGTACGGGATCTGCGGGCGGGTCTTAGCGAGCGGCGCCCAGATGTCGTAGGGTTCCAGCGTTTCCACGCCCAACGCCCGACGCCGCACCTGCCAATAGCGATGCCAGGTGGGCAGGTTCTTCTTGAAGGTATCGATCAGGTTCCGGTAAACCGCCACCGGGATATTGGGACCGTGCAGCGCCATCTCCAGCGTGCTGGCGTGACGGCGAGCGCGCATGGTGAAGACGTAATTCTTGACCGAGGTCATTAAATTCGAGGCCAGGGTGTTTTTGTGGGCCAGGTAGGTGTCCATGTAGCCTTCCCAGGCCGTGCGCCGCGCCTCCCGGTCCGGGCCAGAGAGGATCTCGCCCAGGGCGCCCTGGGTCACCGGCCGTTGGGTTCCGTCGCCGGCAACTGCGAACGGGAACTTGAAATCGGCATCGGCCAACATGCTTTGGGTCATGGCGGTGTTCCCGAACGGGTCGGCCAGCAGACCCAACAACTCCTCCACCTCGGCCGAGCGGATGTGCGCCTGTTTGCGGAAGAGATTATCCACGTAGTGGTCCAGGTAAGCCAGCCGGGCATCCTCGGCCAGCCAGCGCCGCAGCGTCGGCTCGCCAAGGGCCAACAGCTCGGGATCAAAGAAAGCCGCGGCGGCCGCCGTCTGGCCGAACAACGCCTGGGCCCGGCCATTGCGCTTGGCTGCGGCCTGATCGGTGGTGTCCACCGCGTAGGCCATGCCCGCGTAGGCGTACAGCTTGTAGACCCGGCGGAAGAGATGCTCGATGGCGGTCACCGCCTCGGCCAAGGCGTCGGGACCCTCTGCCAGGCGGCCCTGGTAAGCCCGCAGGCCGGCCAGATCCTGCGCGACGCTGACGCACTCGGCGTCCCAGGCGGCATCGGACGGGAAGACGCTGGGCGCGTTCCAGGTGTATTTCGGATCGATATCGCTGTGGGCGGGGATGGTTTGGGTAGACACAACATCTCTCCTGTTGAGTGGTTCCCCGGCGATTGAAATCGCGGCAACCTCCGCAAAGTTCACCTTCCTGGACTCATCTCAGTCGGCGGCGGCGGCCGACTTTGCAAAGGTTGCTGCGACGTTCAGTCGTCGGGTGATGTTAAGCATCAAAATCGTACTCATTGAAGTCGCACACCGGCCGGTAGCCGATGCGCTGGTAGATGTCGTTGGAGATGGGGTTGGCCAGATCGGTGAAAAGCGCACAGAACTCCCAACCGGCATCCAACAACTGCTGGCTCAAAGCCGCTACACACGCCGACGCATAGCCCTGCCCGCGCAGCTCGCGCGGGGTGAAAACCAGGCTAACGACGATGCCGTGGGTGCTGTGGCGCGTCTTGGCGGCCATCGAAGCTGGCCCGCCGTTATCCCAGATAAACAGATCGCGGTCAGCGATGCGAATCTCGGCAAGTTCCTGCGCGCCTTCGACTGTGCCCGGCAACCCAGCGTCCTGCATGAACCGATAAACCCAGTCCGCTGCCAGCGGCAGGTCCGTCTCCGTCGCCGGCCGCAAGTGACCGGGGACGGCCGCAGGCGGGATCACGCGGCGCAGCTCATAGGCGCGCTCACGCATGGCGGGGCGGTAGTCGCCGCCGGTCGCCGCTGCCCAGAGCCAGGCGAACGCTTCAGACGTGGCCGCCGGGGCCATCACGCCCGGCACGTGCCAGCCGCCGGCCCGCAAATCGTCCAGGAGCGGGACCAGGGGCGCAGGGTCGGCGCCTGCGGCCGAGTAGAGCACGACACGATGCGGCGGTGTCATCACGGCCGCGGCTGCCAGCGCGCCGTCCGCCTCGACCGTCGCCAGGTAGGGCGGCGCCTTGACCCGGTCGGGATATTCGGCCAGGCGCACGGCGATGCCCAGGATCAGGTTGTTGGCGGCCTCATTTTGCTCCAGCCAGTCCCGGGCGCGCGCCACGAAGGCATCGGCAGCCTCATAACGGGTCAGTTTCATGCCTCATCTCCGGCCGCGCACAGCGTGCGCAGATCCGACCAGCCGTAAGCGACCTCGGTCAGCGTCGTACCGCCGATGGTGACCGGTTTGGTGCCCATAAGCTGCCCCCCCAGCGCCTCGTAAAACGCCCGCGCGGCGCGATTGTCTTCCAGCGCCCACACCAGTCCGGCGCCAAAGCCCTGGTCGATCAGCTTGCCCGCACCGACGGCCATCAGGCGTCGCCCGATCCCGCGACGAAAGGTTTCGGGCGCCAGGTAGATCGCATACACCTCGCCGCCATAGCCGGGGATCGCATCGCGCTCTGGGCCGCCCCCGGCAAACCCGATGATACGGCCAGCGTCATCTTCAGCCACGAACAGCCACCGTTGCGGGTCGGCCTGCGTCCACCATTCGCGCCAACGCTGCTCGCGCGCCGCATACGAAAGCTCAGCCAGAAAGCTTGCAGACAGGATGTCGCGATATGCCGCTCGCCAGGAGTCCACATGGACCCGCGCGATCGCTGCGGCATCGTTCAGTTGGGCGGCCCGGATAAGCATGGCTTCACTCCCGATGCGACTACTGCCCCAGGTCGGTCAGCTTCTGCAGCAGCAGAGCCTCCGCTTCCTCGTCCGACATCTCTGCCAGCTCGGCTGCCGTCGTAGCCGGCCGCAGGGGCGCCGCGTCGGCCTGCGCAACCCCCAGGCGGGTCTGCGCTGTTTCTCCCGATGCATCCCCGCTGAGGTAGTGGGCGATGGCCTCGATGGTCGGATACTCCCACACGAGCGTGGGAGAAACGCGGCAGCTCAGCCAATCCTCCAGGTCGCCGGTCAGCGACACGGCATCCCGGGACGACAGGCCGTAGGACTCCAGTGGCTCGTGAATGTCGATTTCGTGCGGGTCGATGCCGAGGGCTTCCGCCACATTTGCAATCAGCCAGGCCTGAATCGCTTCAGCAGCCGGTTTCTGGGGATTGTTCGCAGCTTGCGTCATTTGAGATCTCCGCCTTTCGCTTGCTTAAGGCTCGCCACTTCGCCCAGCATCTCTGCGACGCTGCTGCGGCCGACTTCGGAATCCGCGCCCATCATCTGCGCCAGCTCGGCCACGCGGGCCTCGTCCGTCAAGACGCTGACCTCGGTGAGCGTCCGCTCGCCGACGATATGCTTCGAGACGCGAAAATGCGCGTCGCCGTAGGCCGCCAATTGCGGCAAGTGGGTGATGCACAAAACCTGGTGGCTGGAAGCTAGAAGCTGGAAGCGGGTCCCTGTCTCCTGACTCCTGTCTCCTGACTCCTGTCTCCTGACCCCTGACTCCTGACCCCTGCTCAGCTCCCACAGCTTCCTGCCCACCGTGCCGCCCACGCGGCCGCCGATGCCCTGGTCGATCTCGTCAAAAATCAGGGTCGGGGTTTCATCGGCGCGGCCAAGGACGGTTTTCAGGGCCAGCATCAGCCGTGAGGTTTCGCCGCCGGAAGCCACCTTGGCCATCGGTTTCAGCGGCTCGCCGGGGTTGGCCGAGATGAGGAAAGCCACCGCGTCCAGCCCGTGGCCGTCGAAGGCATAGCGACCGGCTGGCTGCCCGGCCTGTGCGGCCGTCTCCGCATCCAGGATCGCGCCCGTCGGATCGGCCGTCCAGTGGATGTCGGCGGCGAAACGCGCCTTGGCCATCTGTAAATCGGCCAGCTCAGCCTCGATGGCGCGGGCCAGGGTCACGCCGGCCGCCCGCCGCCTGGCCGAGAGCGTCGCGCCGGCCGCGCCGATCCGGCTCAGCAGCCCGGCCTCCTCGGCTTCCAGATCGGCGATGCGCTCCTCCGCGTGGCCGATGGTCTCGAGCTCGGCCGCAGCGCGCTCGGCGTAGGCCAACACCTCGGCCACCGTGTCCCCGTATTTGCGCTGCAGGGCATGGAGCAGATAGATGCGCTCCTCCACTTGTCCCAGCCGCCGGGGGTTGAACTCGACAGCCTCGCGGTAGCGCGTCAGCTCGTGTGTCAGATCGGCCAGCACCGCGGCCGCCTCGCCGAGTTGTTCGGCCAGCGGCCCTGCGCCAGGGTCAATGCGCGCGAGGCGTGTCAGCGCCTGCTCGGCCGCGCCCAGGGCATCCACCGCGCCCAGCCGCTCCCCCTCCGCGGGATCATCGCCGCCGGCGAGGAGCGCGACCGCCTCACTGCTAAGAGCGGCAAGCTGCTCGGCGTTGGCCAGGCGCTTGCGTTCGACCTCCAGCGCCTCTTCCTCCCCCGGCTGCAACGCGGCCGCGCCGATCTCTTCCATCTGGTAGGTGAGGAGATCGATGCGGCGGGCGCGCTCGCGCTCGTTCTGGCGCAGCCCTTCCAGTTCCCGCCGCACGGCCCGCACGCGCCGCACCAGCTCGGCCAACTCCGCGGCCTGCCCGTTGAGCCCGGCATAGCGATCGAGCAACCCAAGATGCTCCCGTTCATGCAGCAGCGAGAGGTGTTCGCCCTGGCCGTGCACATCCACCAGCCGCCCACCGATCTCGCCCAGCAGGGCGGTAGTGACCGCCCGGCCGTTGACGCGGGCGATCGAACGGCCATTGGCGCGCACCTCGCGGGCCAGAACGAGCTCGTCCGGGCTGTCGCCTTCCAACCCATGTTCGGCCAGGATCGGCGCCAGGCGCGCCGAGGCCGCAGCGCGAAGCTGGTACGTGCCTTCGATCTCGGTGCGTTCCGCGCCGGCGCGCACCACATCAGCCGAGGCCCGGTCACCCAGCAGCAGGTTGACGGCGTCGATGATGATCGACTTGCCCGCGCCGGTCTCACCGGTGAGCACGTTGAAGCCCGGCTCGAAGGTCAGGTCGAGCTCGTCAATGATGGCAAGGTCACGGATTCGGAGTTCAGTTAGCATAGGCTTTGTCGATCAGGAAACAAGGAAATGGGTAGACAAGGGTCAGATTTGCGTCCTTCGCACGGCCGGGACGAAGAAGAAAATCACCAACGCAAAGGCCAGCGTCACGCCCGCGCCGAGCACGATCGATGCCGTGGAATCCCACCGCTCGGCCACGGCGCCCGCAAACAGGGCGCCGATCGGTGTGGTGCCAAAGAAGAAGAGCGCATAAACGCTCATCACGCGGCCGCGCAGCTCATCGGGCGCCATCAACTGGATGATCGTGTTGCTGGTGGCGTTCTGGATGACGAACCCGATGCCTGCGCCCGCCATACAGACCAAGGTCAGCGGGAAGGAGCGCGTGACAGCGAAGGCCAGCACCGCCAGCGGAAAAATCAGGTTGCCCACCGTGAGCTGCACGCCCTTGTTCTTCCGGCGGCTCAACGACGCGACGGTCAGCGCGCCGACCAGTGCGCCGACGCCCACCGCCGCGTTCAGCAGGCCGTAGCCCGTCTCACCGACCTTCAGCACATCCACCGCGTAGGCCGGGAGCAGCACCGAGTAGGAGAACCCGAAGATCGAAGTGACGCCGATCAGGACGGTCAGGGTGCGCACCACCGGCTGCTGCCACACGTAGCGCAGCCCGTCGCCGATCTCCGCGAGCATGTGCCGCTGGCTCGGCGGCCGGCCCACGTCGGCAGGCAGGTTCATCCCCGAGAGCGCGATCAGCACCGCGATAAAACTGGCGCCGTTGATCGCGAAGCACCACGCCGCGCCCATGCTCGCCAGCACCAGCCCGCCGATGGCCGGGCCCACCACCCGTGCGAGGTTGAAGATCGTCGAGCCCATCGCAATCGCGTTCTGGAGGTCACGGCGGTCATCGACCAGCATCGGCGTCAATGCCAGCCGGGCAGGGGCATCAAACGACTGGGCGATGCCCGAAAGCAATGCCAGCGCCGCGATCTGCCACACCTGGAGCACTCCCAGCCAGGTGAGCGCGGCCAGGAGCAGAGCGCTGATCATCATCACGACCTGGGTAATCATCAGCAGCCGGCGCTTGGACATCCGATCCGCAAGCACACCCGCGGGCAGCATAAAGAAAAGCGTGGGGATGGTTCCCGCGGCGGTAATGGCGCCCAACGCCAACTTCGAGCCGGTGATCTGGTAGACCAGCCACCCCAGGGCGACCGACTGCATCCAGGTGCCGGCCAACGAGAGCGCCTGGCCGATGAACCAGCGCTGGAAGTTGGGATAGCGCAGGGCGGCAAAAGTAGCAGCGAGCTGACTGCGAGCGGCGGGCGGCGCGGCCATCACAGATGCCTTGTATAGATCGTGCTTGCAGCAAGTGCGGCAAAGAGCAGCACGTCCCAGCGCAGGAACACAGTCGGGATGATCCAGGTAAAATCAGCCACAGCGCCGCCCCAGCCGAGCGCCGGCCCCACGGTGACCAACAGGCCGCCCGCAAGGATGCCGATCACGCACGCCGCGGCGACGATCCATTTCATCTGCCGGGAGCGCCGCTTGCGCACTGCGCGGCGGGCCGCCTCCGCGATCAGGCCGCCGACCACCGGGCCGACAAAGATGGCCGCGATGAAGCTGAACCAACCGAAGAAACCCAGGAACGCATACGCCAACGCGCCGGCGATCGCACCCAGGACCAGCGCGACCGCGCCGGCGATCAGCGAATCAGAGGGGTTGCCGTTGTAAAAAATGGCTTGTTGGCCGGCCACGCATTCTTTACACCGATAGCCGACCGGGGTGCGCACCGCACACTGCACACAGATTGGCTTGTCGCATTTGTTGCAGCGCAACATCGTCTCGCGAGCGGGGTGATTCGCGCAACGCAGGGTGGGGAGTGTTTCGTCTGTCATGGCTAGAGTGCCCACCGTAAACGTTCCATCAACGTCCGATAGAAATAGGCCCGATCCAGCATGTGCACAAAATTGCTGACGTGTTGGCTCGCCAACACTTCTACACGGTCGCCTTCGGCCAGGGCAATCTCGAACTGACCATCCACCGTGAGGATCGGCGCGTAATCGGCGTGCGCCTCCAAGATGACGGTGGCGCCCTGGGCCAGCACCACCGGGCGATCCAGGCTCAGGTGCGGGCAGATCGGGATCAGCAGGATATTCTTCAGCTCAGGCGGCAGGATCGGCCCGCCGGCCGCCAACGCATAGCCGGTGCACCCAGTCGGCGTCGACACGATCACGCCATCGGCGCGGTAACTGGTCAGGTAACGTTGATCGACCCAGGCTCCGATGGTGACCAGGCGCGCCATGCCCCCGCGGCTGATGACGACATCGTTGAGCGCCTGATAGGAGTGGTTGACAGGCGGCTCGCCGCCGCGCGCCACCCGAACCTCCAACATCATCCGCTCTTCCAGCCAGTAGTCGCCTGCCAGCATCTTCAGCATCGGCGCCTGCCAGTCGTCCGCCGGAACCTCGCCCAGGAAGCTCACCCGGCCCAGCTTGATGCCGAGGATGGGCACGCCGTGCCGGCTGCCGACGCGGGCCGCGCGCAACATGGTGCCGTCGCCGCCCAACGTCACCAGCACATCCAGCCCGGCGACATGGGCTAACGCCTCGGGCTCATCCCACGCGGAGCCGGCCCAGACAGCGCACCCGTGCGCGCTGAGGAAGCGCGCCATCTCATCCGCCAGCGTGACCGATTCCGGTTTCTTGGGCTGATACAGCAGCCCGATCGAATGCGGTGATTTCAACTCAGTACGCCCTGCCTTCGTCGATCAACTTGCCCAGGTTCTCGGCAAAATCGCCTTCGATGCGCTGCACCTGGCAGCCGCTCAAGCGAAGACCTTGCTCGGCCAGTGCGCTGACACCGCTGACGCCGCCCAAGATGGTGACGTGCCGGGCCCGCCGCGCCTCCGCCTCATCGCTGCCGACCACCGGTCGGAAACGCGCCACGTAGCGCAAAACCGTCAGAAAATCATCTTTAGACCGCGCGATGCTGCCCGCCAGCAGGTAGTGCTCCAGCGTCTTGCCCGGCCCCAACGCGTCCAGGCCGAAATCGACGCGCACACTGTTGGCGCCATCCACCACGATACCGCTCTGAATCTGCCCGGTTCCGGTCGGCGGTTCGGTGTCGCGCAGGGTGGCCCGATAGCTGCCCGCCGGCAGATCGTCAAAACTATAGGTTTCATCCTGGGCCACCAGGGCCGTGCGCACCGCACCGGTCAGGGCGTCCGTCAAAGGCCCTTCCAGGACGATGGCGCGCCCGGCGCCGCCGCGCACCCGGCCGGCCACGCGGCTTTCAGATAAGCGCTGCGCCGGCAGATCGAAATCTACGACGACCGCGCTGCGCCCATCGATGGCCAGGCTCTCGCGGATGGCCAGCTCATCCGAGGTAACGTCGCCCGCCAACACGGCCAGGCGATAAGTCCCCATGGGCAAGCGGTCGAACCGATAACGGCCCTCGGAGACCCGGACGTGATCCTCGCCGGCCGGCCCGGTCAACAGCAGCAGCAGCCCTTCGCCGTTGGTCACCATCCCCGCGATCACGCTCTCGCCGGTCACCGCAGGCGCGGCCGCTGACTCGCCAAAGGCCGCAGGCCCAGGTTCAGCGACGATGGCCGGCGCGGCTTCCGCGCTGCGCCCGTCACCGGGATGCTCGAAGGTAACCCAAAGCACCCGGTTGGGCTCCAGTTTGACCTCGGCCCGCACCGTGCGCATCTCGCCCGTGACCGGGTCGGCGTCCTCCAATTCCAGGAAATAGACGCCCGGCCCCAGGGGTGCGAACTCGCACACATCCGGGCCGTAGTCCGGCTGGCTGCCGGTGAACTGCGTGATGCCGCCCCAGCCGTAGGCCCACAGGCTGATCGCACGACCCGTCTGCCCGGCCACGCGACAGCGGACCACGCTGTGGCCGGGTCCCGGCCCGCCATCTTCCACCGCCCAGCGCAGCTCAGGTGTTTCCGCGCTCGGTTCGGCGCTGACGCCGCGGGTTACGACCGCGTGTTCGGCCTTGAGCGATGGCGCCGCAGCGGCCGCGCCGGGTTCCGTCGCGTGAACGAGGCGCTCGGTGAAGTTCACCCAGATCACGCGGCTGCCATCCACCGGCACCTCCGCGGTCACATCCAGGTTCTGGGGGCGCACGCTGTAGCGGCCGGGCCCCAGGGGGGCAAACTCGCAGACGTCGGCCGCGCCCAGCTCGGGCTGGCTGCCAGTATGCGCCAGCATGCCCTCCCAGCCGGCGGTCCACAACTGCACCGCTTGATCCACCCGGCCCAGCACCCGACAGCGCACCACGCCGTAACCCGGCCCGGGGCCGCCATCGACCAGCTCCCAGCCCCAGCCAGGCGCGGCCAGATCCATGATGAGCTCGCCCCGGCCATCGACGGTCACGCCGGTCTGGGCCGTCGCCGTGCCAGCCAGCCCGATGGTGTAGACGCCAGTCCGCAGTCCGCTGAACGCATAGGCGCCATTCTCGGCGGCGGCTTGCTCTTGTGTCCAGCCATCGCTGGGACGGAGCAGCCGCACGATCAGCCCCGCGCCGCCGCGCACTGTGCCGCGGATCACGCCCGCCCCAAACACCTGCGCGGCGCCGGCCACATCGAAGTTGGCGGCCGCGGCGGGCCGTTCGCGCGACAGGGTGACGGTCTCGCTCTGCCCCGCGCCGGCCACGAGGACAGTATAGCGGTCCGGCGGCACATCGATGAACTCATAGCGGTCGTCGGGACCCACGCGACCGGCAAGGGTCCAGCCATCAGCCCGCAGCAATTGCACCGCCAGCCCGGCTCCGCCCTTCACGGCGCCGCTCACCCGGCCGGCCACGCCCGCATCGCCGCGCCACCCGCGGGCCAGCTTGGGCTCGGCCTGCAGCGCCGCGACAATGGGAAGCTGCCCGCCGGGCCAACGGCTGCTGTACCAGGCCTGACTTTCCCACTCAGGGGTCCAGTTGCCCAGCGCGTAGTTGCCCAGCAGCCAAAATGCGGTGCAGAAGTAATAGTCCGGCGCGTGATCAAACCGGACGCTGGCGCCCATCATCACACGGCAGGCCTCCAGCGTGTGCGCCATGTGCAATTGGGGGGTCACGGCCGGGTAGCGCGTGTCGGCCCGTTGACCCACGAGGGGACCGTTTTCAGTGGCCAGAATCGGCAGCGAGCGGCCAATCTGGCGCCGGATAAGCTGGTCGTAACGCTCGTACGCGCGCCAGCAGGCCGGGTCCTCAAAGGCGGTGAGCGCCGGGTTTGCTCGCTCACGCCGCTCCTCGTTGACACGCTCCAAACTCCAGCCGCCCCAGGCATCGCCTTCCCAGGCTTCGCCGGCCAACCGGCCATAAAAGTCCGCGCTGCACGGCTTGCCCTCTCGGTTGCCGGCATCCGCCGGATAATCCAGGGGCCGGTTGAAGCTGTAGTTGTGGACCGCCTGCCACACGGGCTGCGCCAGCAGGTCGCGACGCCCCAGGCGGCAAATCTCGCCGACGATATCCCACCGGGACGCGGGCGACACCGCCGGGATGCCGGGAAAGCCGCCGCACGCCAGGATCGCCTCCATGTCGGCGATGGCGTTGCGCGCCACGATCTCCAGCGCATCCCCAGGCACATAGCCGCCCTGCCACTCCGCGGCCCGATCGGGGTCGCTGCTGAATTCGAAATACCGCACGCCGGCAGCCACATGATCCTTGACCGCGCGCAACAGGGTCTCGTCCAGCCGGGAGGGATTGGGCTGCGGCCGCTGGAGCCGCACGATGGGCATGATGTCGCGGCTCAGCAGCAGCTCAGCCAGATCGAGCGCCCCGTCATGCCGGGCGATCTTGACCCACTTGACGCCCAGCGCCTGCAACTCGGGCGCCCAAACATCCCGGATTTGCGCCAAGCCGGCAGCAGTCGGGAAACCGGCGCTCCAATGAACACCGATGCCGGTGTCGCCTTTTGGCCGAGGGTAGTCGCGTAAGTCCATATGCGCCTCCGGTGGAAACGGCGTGATGCGTGACGCGGGATACGTCAGACGCCAGGTTCCCACGTGTCACGTGTTACGAATCACTCTTGCCCGCAACCAATCCACGATGCCATCCGCAGCCACTGTTTCCTGCTGGCTGCTCGCCATATCGCGCACCACAGCGACGCCGTTTGCCAGCTCCGTGTCGCCCAAGATGACCGTGTAGGCGACCCCGGCCTTGTCCGCGCTCTTAAGCTGGGATTTCAGGCTGCGGCCGCCGAACGCCAGCAGCGCGCCGATTTCCGCGGCCCGCAGGTCATTCACCAGGCGGATAGCCGGCAGGCGCGCGGCCTCACCCAGTGGTGAGACCTGGACACGCGGCTCGGCCAGCGCCGGAGGCGTGATCCCCTGCTGCTTGAGGCTGGCGATCACCCGCTCGATACCCATTGCGAAGCCGATGCCCGGTGTGGGAGGGCCGCCCAGCTCCTCGACCAAGCCATCGTAACGGCCGCCGCCGCAAACCGCCGACTGCGAGCCGATCCCTTCGGCCCACACCTCAAACACCGTCTTGGTGTAATAATCCAGCCCGCGCACCAGCCGGAAGTTGATCGTGTAGGGCATCCCCAATGCAGCCAGATACCCGCGCAGTCCTGCCAGGTGCGTCGCGCACTCATCGCACAGGTGATCCGCGCTGTGCGGCGCCGCATCAAGCAGCGGCTGCACCGCGGGTTCCTTGGAATCCAACAGCCGCAGCGGATTGATCGCCAGCCGGCGGCGGTCCACGTCACCGAGCCGATCCTCGTAGGCCTTGAAATAGTCCACCAGCGCGGCCCGATAGCCTGGCCGGCACTTGCGACACCCCGTCGAGTTAAGCTGGAAGTTGAGGCCGCGATAACCCAACCGCGTCAACAGCATCCACGCAACGGACATCACGTCCAGGTCCACGGCGGGATCCATCTCGCCCAACATCTCGACGTTGAACTGGTGGAACTGGCGGTAGCGGCCGGCCTGGGGCGCCTCGTGGCGGAAGATCGGGCCGATGGAGTAGAGCTTGACCGGCCGAGGCAGCACGTGCATGCCGTGCTCGATGAACGCGCGCATCACGCCCGCGGTGAACTCCGGCCGCAGTGTGAGATCGTCGCCGCCCTTATCCTGGAAGGAGTACATCTCCTTGTCCACGATATCAGTGCCTTCGCCGACGCCGCGCACGAAAAGGCTGGTCTCCTCGAAGATCGGCGTATCGATCTGCTGCAAACCAAAGAGGGCCGACACCGCGTGCATCTGCTCAGTGACGTAGCGCCAATAGGCGCGGTCAGCCGGCAAGATGTCCTGGGTGCCTTTCACTGCTTGATACACGGGGCTACCTCCGGGATAAATGTAGAACGGAGGCTATTATAGCCGAAGGTAGGAGGAATGTCCACGAAGCGTTGTCAGGTTACAGGCCCGGGTTTGGGCCTGTAACCCTCACGCCGCAGTGCTATTTCGGCAAGATGACCAGGGGTACGCCCTCGGGCTGCCACTGGGTAAACCAGCGAGCATCTTCGGGCAGGAGGCGGATGCACCCCTTCGAGGCAGGATAGCTGCCTAGGGCGTCCAATTCCTCATAGACTTTTTGGCCGTCCACCAGACGATAAGGCGCGCTGTGGACCAGTATTTGCCCGGCATCTTCGAACAGATACCAGGCGTCGTCGGCGTACACACCGTACGCGTTGAAGGTGCCCACGTAGCGGCCAATCAGCCCGTACCAGGCGAGCGTGCGGTAACCGCGCGTCTCGTCGCCAGTGCTCACGGGCAGCGTACGCAGCGTCTCGCCGCCCATCGCCGGGCTGCCGGTGGGATCCCAGAGGGTCATCGTCTGGGTAGCCAGGTCGATCACCACGAACCGGCGGGCCGAATCGATGCCGTAGCGGACCACTACCTGCGCCAGGGCATCCGGCAGCGGCTCCGGCGTTGCGACCGCAACAGGCGTCGGGGTCGGCGTGGGGGTGAACGGGACAATAACCGGCACGATGGCCGTCGGCGTAGACGTCGAAAGCGCCGGCCGCGGCGTCCGCGTGGGAGTGGCGGTGGCATCCAGCATGAGCTGGTTCACCAGCCCGCGGTGAGCCGCACCCCAGGCCGCCCACACCGTGGCCGAGAGGGTGACCGTCAACAGCAACGCCAGGATCAACACCAGGCTGACACGGCGCGTTTTATGCGTTACATTGACCAGCTTCAACTTCATCACTCAACTCTCGGGGCGACCCGGGTTTCGAGGCTGCGCAATGCGGCTTCCAACACCTCCTGCCGCACGGCCACCGTCAGATCGCCGCGGGTGCGCTCCAGTACACCACGCAAAGCATCGGTGGTCCGGCGCAGGCCGCCGGTCAGCGCATCGGGAAAATCCATGGTCACCAGATGGCTGTAAACCTCGTCCATCATGGCCAGGTAGGGTTCGGCCTCTTCGCACCGGCCCAGGCGGATCAGGTCGAGCGTGTAGCGTCGCAGCTCGCTGGCGGCCTCGGCCAGGCCGTTGAGATAGGCCGGCGCCGGCACGCCCAGGTCGGTCGGGCCGGGCAGATCGGCGCCGCGCACGAACGCGTGCAGCGTGTGCGCCTCGACCAGCTCCTTCAACGCATCTTGGGTGTAGCCGGCCTCATACAGATCAGCATACGCGGCCACGTCGGCCGACATTACGGCCGCGGCCTGGCGCGCCGTCGCCATCAGCGCCTCGGCCTCGGCCCACTCGTGGCGGTGGATTGCGCGAATGCTCAACGCACAGTAGCGGATCAGTTCGCGGCTGCGGTTCAGGGTCAAGTCACGCACCTGGTTCTTTGCGGTAAACTCGGTGCGGATCGCTTCGATGGTGTGCGCCAGTTCAGGCACAAGCTTGCTCCAAATCTTTACGGATACCGACTCTGTGAAAGAATCGGCGGGCTTAATGAGAGATTATACCCGCGAGAGAGGGCTCGGCCAAATCGCCCGATAGGGGCCGCTTTTGCCGAACCGCCCGCCTTATGGTATGATCGGTCAGCTTGCGCGCTGGCCTCCGGCTCGATTGCCACGGCGAGCGGCATGATCTCCCCGGCAGCGGGGAACAAATGAGGTACGACCTGAAATGCCTACTATTCCGGCTGAACTTCTGAATAAAATCGGCGTAGTGCTTGAGATCGTGGTGGCTGTTCTGGCTGCGCTGACGGTTGCTTTCTGGATTGCAATGGCTATCTGGACGCTGCGCGACATCCGAACGCGCACCGCCGACGTGTTTGCCTGGGTGTTGGCAACCGTGTTGGTGGCGATCTTGGGCCCGATCGGGCTGCTGCTGTACGTGCTGCTGCGCCCGAAGGAGACCCTGGCCGCGGTCTATGACCGCCAACTCGAGGAAGAAGCACTGCTGCGCGATATCACCACCCGGCAGGCCTGCCCTTCGTGCCAGGCCGTCACCGAGCCGGAATGGCTGATCTGCCCGCACTGCCGGGCCGAGCTGCGGCACACGTGCAACGCCTGCGGCAAGCTGCTGGAGTTGAATTGGAGCGCCTGCCCGTTCTGCACCACACCGGTTGCCGGCGCCCGGCCGGCCGGCAGCGGCCGCGTCCCGCAGGTGAAACCGATCGAACCCGCCGCTCAACCCACAGCCAGTTGAATATGGGCCCACGGACGGGCAAACCCAAGTCATAAATCGAGCACAAAGAACGAGGCGCCGGTAAACACGTGTTTACCGGCGCCTCGTTCTTTGTGCAGTTGAAGCGATTTCCTGGCAGGCGCGAGGCGCTGCCCTGAAACGTGCCCTGTTTGATTCAAAACGGCTGTCCGCTTGCGACGCGCGCCGCCAACGCCGCCGCGACCTCATCCACGCTGCCGGCGATCCGCTGGATGCGCGCGCCATCCGCGGCCAGATCAGCCTCAACCTGCGGGCTCACCCCGGCTGGGTCGGCGATGATGGTGACCTGGCCGGCGCACCGGGCGGCATCGCTGTTGAAGCCGAAGGAGGGCCCAAAAGCCAGCAGAAAGTCCTGGGCCAGCAGCAAGTTAACGCGGGTGGCGGGCTGATCCGGCGGGGCAAAGAGGACGTAATGCAGCAACGGCTTGTCCGCTGACGGCGCCACCAAATCCGCCACGGCATCATTCAAGCCGTCCAGAGAGATGATCCCCGTGATCGCCGACGTGCCGGCGACCGCAACCCGGTAGGCGCCGGCCGCGAGTCCGCTAAAGCGATACGTCTCGTCCGCAGCGACAATCTGAGTGGCAACCTCTGCGCCATCGAGGGTCAACCGGACAGATTTCCCGGCGCCATTGCGCACGCGCCCCGTGAGCAGGCTTCCCGTAGGCGTCCACGTCAGATCAAGCTGCACCTGGTCCTGGCCGCTGACATGCGTCGCCGGGCTGCGAAAATCCGTCCCATCCATCGCGACCGTATAATCACCCACACCCAGGTCGGTGAAACGGAACGCCTCATCTGCGGCGATGGCCTGGCTGGCAACCAGCGTATCCTCGCGCATCAGCAGCGCCGTGCGACCCGCCGCCCGATGGATGTGGCCGTAGATCACGCTGTCGGTGTACACCGCCTCGGGCGCGCGCACCCGCAAAAAGGTCACGCTGAAGGAGTGGTGAAACAGGGTGTTGCCGGCAGCCTCGTCCGGGTGCCCGGTGTGCATCCCCGTCACGCGATCCGAGGGCAGCTCTGCGCCGGGCAGACCCAGCGCTTCCACGCCGCACACCTGCCACTTCCACATGGGAAAATTGGCGCCCGGCTCCCCCAATGGTTTTTCGACGGTGACGATCTGCTCGCCGCTGTCCCATGTCACCCGGGCGCGACCGCCGAAAAGCCGCGGCCCATAGCCGGCCGGCCCGCCCGTTCCGACCGAATCGTATAAATCCACGTAAATGTGGTGATTGCCATGATTCTCTTCGGGCGACAGGTGGTGAATCCGCACGGCCTGCCAGTACCAGGCGCCGGGCGCGGCCGTCACCGGCACGATGGCAACCCCATAGGCCAGCGCATCGTTGACCGCCGCGCGCGGCACGGTGGATGCAGCCTGCCGGGGCGGCGCATGCGGCTCATCGACATCCTCTCGGCGACGGCCGCCGAAGACATTTCCGATCCGTTCCAACAGGCTCATCCTGTCAACCCTCCTTCGATCCCCTCAGGAGCTGCTCCAGTGCAGCGGCCAGCGCATAATCATCGCCGGAGAGCCGGGTCACCTGGCAGCCCGCGCCGCGCAAGGTCAGCTCGACTGAGGCCGGCGTCGTGTCGCCCACAATCACCACGTGGGCGGCATGGATCGCCTCGGTCACGTTGAAACCGCCGCTGCCCCCGGTGCGCAGCAGCCACTCGGTCGCCAGCGCCAGCGCGATGCGTGCGCTGACCGCGGGGGCGCTGCCGGATGCCGTCGTCGGGCCAAACAACACATAATGATCCAACAACTTGCCCGCCCCGGCCGGCAATGTGAGATCGCGAGTGATCGTGGCATCCTCATCCAGCACGATATCCGCGGCCAGGGGCGCACTCTCGCCCGCGGCCAAGGCATACACGCCGCCGGCCAGACCGATGAACCGGAATGCGCCGCCGCTGTCGGAACGGGTGCGCGCCACTTCCTCGTCGTCTTGCAGCAGCCGCACCAGCGTGTCGGGCGCGGGCGCGCCCGAAGCGGCCAACACGCGGCCTTGCAGCGCGCTGCGGGGGCCGAGGCCAGCCCACAGCACATCTGCCACGTACTCGCGCCGGCCATCCAGCACGATGCCGCTGGCGACGACCCCCATGCCCGCAGCTTCCAGGGTGTAAGCGCCCCCGATCAAATTGCCGAAGCGGTAACTGCCGTCAGCCGCCGTGTGTGCCTGCGCCACGAGCAGATTCGCCCGCCGCAAGATCATCAGCGTATCCGCCTGCGGACGCCCGCTGCCATCTGCCACGCGGCCGCGCACCACGCTGCGCCGGCCCTGGGCCAGATCGATCGTCGCCAGTTGCAACGTGTTTTCGCCGGTCAGCAGCAAATCACCCAGCGCCTGCCCGCCCACCTCGATGCGGTATCGCCCGGCAGGCAGCCCGTCGAAGGCGAAGCGCCCCTCCCCATCGAGCGCAGACTGCCGCGTCCACGACCACGGCCGCGGCGCATAGAGCACCACGGTCAGGTCTTCCGGCGGCGCCAGCACTTGACCGGCCAACCGGCTGCGCATCGGGAAAAATACTTTGTGCAGCGCGCCGGGCGCCAGGCTGATCTCGTCGGCGATGGGCCCCACGCCGGCCAGTTCCAGGCGATAGCTGCCCGGCCTCAAATCCGGAAAGACGAAGCTCCCATCAGCAGCCAGCGTCGCCGTCGATCCATCCGCCGCGCCGAGGAGGCGCAGCTCGCGGCCCGGCTGGCCGCCGGAGATGACGCCATCCACTTGGGCAGGGCTATCGACCGGTTGCAGCCGGAAGTTTACCTCGTAGGCCACGGCCTCGCCCTCACGGCCCGGCACGGTTGCGGTGTCAAGATCATCCGCCAGATCGCTGGGCCAGTCATCTTGGATGACCGAAAGCTGGTAGACGCCGGGCGTGTGCAGGAACTCATACCGGCCGGCCGGCTGGTAGGGATCAGCCCCGGTGGTGGCGGTGGCGCAGTCGGCCGCGCCGGAGCCCCAGGCCATCTTCAACTTGATGCCGTTGAGCGGTTGGCCGGCCGCGTCGGTGACGATGCCGAAAAAGGCACGACGGCCCGCGCTCTCTTCTGCAGACAGCAGCCGGCTCCGCTGCACGGCGTAGCGGTAGCGCACCCCGGCGCCGGCAGCCAGCTTGAGCCGCTTGGCCTGCCAACCGTCCAGGGCAATCCCCGTCACCGTGATCCCGGACACAGCCAGCCCATAGATGCCGCCTGACAAATCGGCAAACCGGAAGGCGCCATCCGCGTCGCTGGTAGCCTCGGCCACGGTCGCGCCGTCGCGCTGCAGCGCCACGCGGACGCCGGCCAGGGGCGCTCCGGAGGCGTTCAGCACGTCGCCGGAGAGCACGCTGCTGTCGCCGCCTACCAGACGGATCGCCACCGGCAGGGGATCCGCGGCCGCGCTCACCCCGCGGCGCACGATGCCCCACGGTGCGATCGCCAGATCATACGTGTCGGCCACCAGCCGCTCGATGCGGAACGCACCATCGGCCGCCGTCACCGCGCGGCCCACCTCACGGTCGCCGGCCCCGCCTGTCGCCGGGGCAGCCAACAGACGCACATCGAGATCGGGCAGCGGCAGGTCGTTGTCGACACGCACCACGCGGCCAGTCACCACCGCCTGGTACACCTGGTCCACCGGCGTATTCGGCATGGCCTTCACCGCGGCGACGACGGGCAGTTCGCCGCTCAGGCCGAATTCGCTGTTCCACCAGTCGGTATACCACGAGTGGCTCTCCCAGCCCGGCGCCATAAAGCCGAGCCGATAGTTGCCCAGGAACCAGTGGCACATCGCGAAATAGTTTTCGGGACAGCGCAGGCCGTGAATCTCGCGGCCGCCTTGCATGAAGTCGTTGATGGCGACCGTCCACTCCGCATGCGTGTGTGGGTCAACGCGCGGGTAACGCCGGTCGTCCTTCCAGCCGATCACCGGCCCACCTTCAGTGCTGATGATGGGCACTGAATGCCCCAAGGCCTGCATGGCCAAGGCATCGATCTGTCGGAACGCCAGGAAGCAAAATGCATCTTCGTCCAGATCTTGACCCGGCTTTTTATCGGCGCGGCGCCACTCGTTGAGCTGGTCGCGCGGCCGGCCCTCCCAGGCCCACGGCCCGAGTTGGTCGTAATCCTCCTGGCTGATGGGCGCCCCGTCCTGGTTCACCGAATCGTAGGGATAGTCCAGCGGGTGGTTGAGGGTGTAATTGTGGACGGCGATCCAGGCGCCGCGCGTGAAGAGATCGGCGCGGCCCCGAGCGGCAACGAGCGCGGGCAGGTTGAGGGTGCGATTGCCGGCCAGCGCAGGCAGCGCAGGCAGGCCGCCCATGCCGATGACCCGATCGGCGTCGTAGATAAAATGATCGACCGCGACATCCGCCCAGTTCGCCGGCATGCGGCCGCCCTGCCACTCGGCAGCGACGTCGGGTTCGTTGTTGGTCTCGAAATAGCGCACGCCCGCATCGATCAACCGCCGCAGCGTTTCCTCTTCACGGCTGCCGATGTGACCCGGGTTAGGTTCCAGCCGATAGAGTCGCACCACAGGCATGATGTCGGCTGCCAACAGACGCCGGCACAGCCCCAGCGCTGAGCCGCCGCCATCATCCATTAGCTTCAGCCACTTGATGTTCATCGCCTGAAGCTCGTCGATCCAGAAGTCCAACGCCGCGCCGGTGGGATGGAACACCGATGCTGACCAGTGAACCCCGCGCCGATTATCGTGTTTGGGGCGGGGGAAATCTTCGACGCGCATGAGAGACCTCCGAGAGACTGCGATAGCGTGGACAGGATTATAGCACAGGGCGAGTTTTTGAAGTATCCGCCCCCGACTGTAAAATCATCCGCGTTCAATGCACTCCACCCATAAATCGCACCGGAGGACATCTATGCCGCGATGGCTGAGGTTCCTGCTGCTGACCGCCGGTTGGCTCGTGCTGAGTGCGACCGCCGCGCCGATACGGGCCGACCCACACGGCGCGCTCGGCGAATGCGCGGGCGCGCGCCCCATCGCGGACGTCCGCCGGCTGCCGGCCGGCAGCCTGGCCACCGTGCGCGGGGTTGTGACCGTCCCCACCGGCGCCTTTTCCGACGGACAATCGGCCGCCGTGCAAGATGCCACGGGTGGGCTTTACCTCTATCACCGGGATGGCCTGGCGCAGACGCTCGCCATCGGCGATGAGGTCTGCGCGATGGGCCGGCTGGCCGAGTACCACGGCCTGTTGGAGCTGCTGCCGATCTCGGCCGGCCACGTCACGCGGCTGGGCCATGCGGCCGTCCCGGCGCCCCAGAAGATCTCGGCGGCTGCGCTGGGCGAGGCGACCGAGGGCCGGCTGGTGTCGATCGCTGGCACCGTTTCAGGTCTTGGCGAGCGCCGCCTGCGGCTGGATGGCGCGCCGGTGTACGTCTACCCGACGACCGGCGTCACGCTTGCGGGCCTGAAAGCGGGCTGCCCAGCGACGATCGTCGGGTTTAGCGGCGACTACGATGGCGCGCAACTGCTGCCGCGGGGGCAAACCGACATCACGCCGGGCGCCTGCTCGACCGCGACGCAGCCCGCAGCCCAGCTTCTCCCCGACGCCACCGTCGCCGGTCTCCAGGGCGCAGGGGACACGACCCCCTTCGACGCGGACGCGCGTTTCCGCAGCCTGACTGCATGCATCACCGGCGTGACCACGGACGGCTTTTTCGTGCAAAGCGAAACCCCCGACGCCGACCCGCGCACCTCGGAAGGGATCTATGTCTTCCGTTTCGGCAGTTGGAGCAACCCGCGCGGGCTGAAACCCGGCAACCGGGTGACGCTGCACGGCTTCGGCGTGCAGGAGTTCTACGGCGAGACGGAGATCGTCAAGCTGGCCGGCGACACCCAGGCGTCGTATGAGGTCACCGGCCGCTGCGATCTCCCTACGCCGGCAGCCATCCCTGCCCTGGCCGACCCGGCGACCGACCCCGTCGCCCTCTACGAACCGTTCGAGGGGATGCGTGTCGCGCTGCGCATCGACGGCAGCGTAGTCGGCCCCACCGCACGCTACGCCTCGCGCTACCCGGCCGGCGATCCCGAGATCATCCTGGCGGATCGCGCCAGCCCGTTCTACGGCCAACGCATCCTGGAAACGAGCCTGCCCGCAGGCCGCGGCACCCTCGCGCTCTCCGGCGCCCTGGGGGTCGATCTGCCCGATGTCGGCGCCTTTGACCGCATCTCAGCGCCCGCGTTGACCGGCGTGCTGGCCTACCGGTTCGAGCAGTACGTGCTGCTGGTGGACGATCCGGCGCCGCTCCGCGTCGAGGACGTGCCCGACAGCGCCGATCCCGAGCCGCCCATCGGCCCGGACGAGTTTGCGCTGTGTACCTTCAACCTGGAAAACCTGTTCGACGCGGAGGATGATGGCGACGGGGATATCGGGGATTGGTCTGCCGGGGATGCGGCAACGTTTCGGGCGTGGATCGCGGCGCGGGCCGCGGTGATTCGCGACGACCTGCAGGGCTGCACCGCGATCGGCGTGCAGGAGGTGGAAGGCAAGGACGCCGTATGGGCCGCGCTGGCGGAGGCGATCGGGCCGCGGTACCGGTATGACTATTTCGAGAGCATGGATGTGCGGGACATCACCGTGGGCCTGCTCTACGACGCGGATCGAGTCACCATCAACCGTGCCGACCAGCCCCAGGTGTGTTCTGCTGAGGACTACGGCGTGGACTATGCGGCCGCCCGCGGCCCGCGTGCCCGCGCAAACCCATGTGCGGCGAGCACCTACCCGGTCTTCGACCGCCCGCCTTACGTGGCCGATCTGACCGTACGGGATGCGGCCGGCGGCCGGGCGCTGGAGGTGCGCGCGGTCGTCGTACACCTGAAGTCCAAGCGCGGGGACGAGGCGGCCAACGCGCCCCGGCGCATCGCCCAGGCGCGCTTCGTCGCGGGGCTATTGACCGGGCCCAACGCGGTCGCGCTGGGTGACTTCAACGATGTGCTCGGCTCGGAGCCGCTGGCGCAGTTCCCGGCCGCGGTGAACCTGTACGAGCGTCACCTGGCCCCCGCCGACCGCTACACCTACATCTACCAGGGCCGTGCGGAGGCCATCGACCACCTCATGATGACGCCGGGGCTGGATGCGTACTTCCTGTCCGGCGGCCCGGTGCACATCAACGCCGACTTCCCGGAGACGCGCGCAGCGACCGGCCGCAGCTCGGATCACGATCCTTTGCTGGTTCGTTTCAGCTTCCGGCCGACGGGAGTGAGCGACGCGCTGCTCGGCGCGGTGACGGGGGGGATGACTGGCTCAAGAATAGAACGCAGATGACGCAGACGCCGAAGGCGCCTCACAACCACTTCTTGCGCCGGAAGTAGATCACCAACACGATCGTGGTGGCGGCCATCAAAATCAGCGCCCAGAATGATCCCAGAGGCCATGTAAGCTCCGGGAAGAACTTGAAGTTTTGCCCATAAAAACCGGTGATCAGCGCGGCAGTCATCAGGATGATGGACGCGACCGTCAACGTCTTCATGATCTGGTTGAGCTTGTTGCTCTGGAGCGAGAGATAGGAATCCAGCGCGCTGGAGAGCAGATCGCGATAGGTGTCGATGTTGTCGGTGACGCGCACGATGTGGTCGTAAACGTCCTGCAGATAGGCCACATCTTCGGGCGAGAAGATAGGGAGCTGGCGGCGCAAGAGCACGTTCAGCACATCTCGCTCAGGCGCGACGACCCGGCGCATGGCCACCAGGTCTTTCTTCAGCCGGAACATCGTCTCGATGGAGCTTTCATCGAAGTGGGTAAAGATGGTATCTTCCAGATCCTCCACCCGATCGGCTACCTGATCCATCAACGGGAAATAATCGTCCACCATTGCATCCAACAAGGTGTGCACCAGGGCGCCGATGCGATGGCCCAACGGGCCGCGCGGGGTGCGCCACCGGGCCAGGGTGTCGGCCACATGCCGGCTTTGGCCGGCGTGGACCGTCACCAGGTAGTTTGGGCCGATGAACAGGTTGACCGGATGGGTCGCGATATGGTCGGCCTCGGGGTTGTGGGCAGCCGTGTAGAAGACGACGAAGTAATAGCTCGCGCGCGCCCATCCATCATCCTCGGCGGCGGCCTGGGCAGGCGTAAGCGTATCCAGCGGGAGCAATACCATCTCGCCGAGCTCATCCCCGCCCTGGTCCGCATCGGCGGGCGGTGCAATCTCGCCATCGGCGGGGGCTGCTGGCTCAGCCTGTGCGGCCTCGACCGGTACGGGCGCGAGATCGCGATCCGGGGCCTGGGGCAGATCGGGCACGCCATCGCCATCCACGTCCTCGGGCACGCCGTAGGCGTCCACCTTCGGCCGCTCGTGCGAGCGGACGGCATCTTCGATGGCGAGCGGGTGGAAGCCGAACTGCTCGCGCAGCAGCACCTGATCCTCAGGCGTCGGGTCGGCGATATCCAACCAAAGCATGGCGCCCCGATCACCGATCACCGTCGCGATGGCGTGATCTGGAAAGTCAACCAGGAACCGCCCATTCTGGCGCACAACCAGGGTTCGCATGGATGGCAACTCCTGAACAGAATTTGAGCGCATTATATCCCAAGCGGGTCTCACTTCAAGGCTTTCGTCACCGCCAAGACCGCCAGCGCGGCGAGCCCCAGCCAGATGGCGATGATCACGACCGCCGCGGCCCAGTTCGCGGGCCGGCCCTCGGCGGCGCGCGCCCGTTCCCGGCACTCGGCCATCACTTCCGGCGGGATCATCCTCAGCGCGAGCGCAATGCCGGCCGGGATCAACACCAGGTCATCCAGATACCCCAGCACTGGGATGAAGTCCGGGATCAAGTCGATGGGACTGAAGGCATAGCCGACCACGCAGGCCGCGACGAGCTTCGCGTACCAGGGCACGCGCGGGTCGCGATAGGCCAGATACAGCGCGTAGGTTTCGGACTTGAGGCGTCGGGCTCGCGCGCGCGCAGTGGCGAGAAATGCAGACATGCTAACAGGGCGCCGTTCGATAAAGGCCCAGATACCGCTCGGCCACACCGATCGACTCCCAAAAGGCGATCATCTGTCCATGAAGGTTGCGAGCGATGGCACAGTTCTGCGCCAGCACGTTCTGCGCCTGCTGCGGGTCGGTCGGTAGATAATAAAGCTCCGCCGGCGCCCCGGCCGGGCCACACAGCAGCGTCCAGGCGCCATCGGTGACGGTCGCACGCGGCCGAGCGCTAGCATCCGTAGCGAGCACACGCGAAGTAACGACCACTTGGTGGGCACGCGCCTGCGCCGAGCCATCCAGGTCGGCGATGACCGGCGCCAGGGAAACACCCTGCATCGTGCCGGGATCATCAGCGCCGGCCAGTTGCAGGATGGTTGGCATCAGATCGGCCGGCTGAGCCAATGCGTTGGTGCGCCGGGGTGGCACGCCCGGCAAACGCATCATCAGGGGGATGTGGGTGAGTTCCTCGTAAAGGGGCCAGCACTCGTAGTGTCCCGGTTCATCCCACGACTTACCCATCGCGTTGTGCTCGCCCAGCAAGAACCCATGGTCCGAGACCAGGATCACCGCGGTGTTCTGCCACAGGTTTAGCGCGGCAAGCTCTGCAAAGAGATGGCCCAACCAGTGGTCCACCAGTGTCACCTCAGCGGCATAAAGCGCACGCACATGCCGCAGTTCAGCCGCGGTCAGATAGGCGGGCGGCGCGTAGCTGGGATAGATCACCTCCTGGCCGGTATAACCGCGATCGTAGAGATCAACATACGTCCGCGGCGGACTCCACGGCTCATGGGGATCGAAGGCGTCGATATAGAGAAAAAACTGGCCCTGGCCTGCCGTGCGGCGCAGCCACTGGATCGCTGCCTGCACATCCCGAGCGATGAAAGTATCGTCCTCGCCCTGCCATTCCGCGACGTTCCGCAGATATTGCTTCATCACGGTGTCACCATGCCGAAACTTAGCCGGATCGGCCGGGAGGATCGGCGCCCGCGGCGTGGCCCGGTAGCGATCATCTTCCTGGCCGCGAACCCACTCCCATGAAGCGAACTGCCGCTCCAACGTGCGACCTTCACCCTTGATGTGGGGCGTGTCAAAAATCATGCCGGTGATATAGCCCGCGGCATTCAGCATCTGCGGCAAAACAACTTCACTCGGCCCGATCTCTTCCCAAGACAGGTAGGGATAGGTGTAACGGCCGGTCAGCAGCTCGCAGCGATTGGGCAGCGTCGGAAAACCCGCGGCGTAGGCCCGATCGAACACCAGCGCTTGGGCCGCGAAAGCGTCAATATTGGGCGTCTGGATCCAGGTATTGCCGTGACAGCCGAGATGATCATAGCGCAGCGTGTCACACAAGATCACGATAAAATTATCAGGCTGCGGCACGGTGGAATGCACCGACACCTGGGGCATGTAGTCACGGCTGAGCTCAGCGGCGCGCAGCCCTTCGACCGATAAACGTTCCAGCGGACGCACCAGGGCGCCGGTCGCAGTCGCAGCCCCCACCAGTCCGAGACCAGTCAGCAGACGACGTCGAGTGATCTTCGCGCGATGCATAGAATCCCCTTTCTGACTCGAAATCCGACGATTCGGGTAGGGCGCAACCCCGGTGAACGTGATAACGGGCTGTGCTCAGCCGGCTGCTGTCGCGTCCACAGCATTCGCCGCCTCGATCACCGCGTTTTCCACCCACCGCGCCAGCGGCCAATCGGGTGCGGCGACCCAGCGCAGCCGCGGATCCCGCGGCGGGAGCAATAACAGGCGGGCCGGTGTTTCCGCCAGCAGCCCGGCCAACTCGGCGGTCACTTCGCCGCCCATGCCGCCTGCCGCCAACATGTCGCTGGGGCCCAACACCGCCACAGCGCGGGTGATGGCATCGGCCGGCACTGCGGGCGGCGTCCCCCCGCCCAGGGCATCCAGCATGGCGACATGCGCGGCCGCGTTCAGGCCGATGGGCCACAGCACCACGTCGGTCCGCGCGCTGCGCAGCGCGGCCAACAGCCCCGCCCCGACCGCGCCATCCGCGCCGTCGATCACGACAAAGGCCGGCGCCGGCCGCGCCTGCAACGTCTCGGCCAGCGAAGGCAGGGTGGCGCGGTCAAACTGACGCGGGCCGGCGAGCGGCGCGGCGGTTTGCGGCGGTGCGTCAGCCGTTGCCGCCGCGGCGGGCGCTTCCTCGGCCGCCGCGGCCCACGTCTCGGCGGTCTCGCCCGCGGTGGCGGCCGCGAGTTCAGCCGGCCAACGGGCATCGCCACGCAGGATCAGGCCGTGTACCAGCGCCCAAACGAGCGCCACCGCGCCGGCGGCCCCGGCTCCCGCCAGCGCCGAACGCAATGCAACCGCCTCGGTGGATCGCAGGTTCAGCGCCAGGAACGCGCCAAAGCCCAACGCAGCCAGCACCACACACCCGCTGAGCAGCGTGATCGCGACCAGGTAGATGCGCCGCACCAGTGCAGCCCGCTCGGCATCACCCGCCGGCCCGATGGTCCGCGCGCGCACCTGCTGCGACCACCCATACCCCCACCAGGTCGGCGCAGCCACCAGCACCAGCGCGGCCGCACGCGCAAACCGCGCCCACCACTCGGCCGCGGCCGTCGCGTCCACAGGCTGCACGCCTAACGCCACCAGCAGGATCAGCCTTGCGAACTCCACTAGACCGAACGCAAAGGCGCCCGACGCCGCGGCAGCCAAACCGTAACGCACAATCCGCCGGGCCGCCGCCGCCTGCGGCCCTTCGCCGCCCAGCAGCGCATCCCGCCGCGCACCGCGCACCGCGGTCAGCCACAGCACCGCAGCCACCGGCACATAAGCCAGCGCGAGCTGCCAATGCGATCCGACGGGGAGCCGCAGCACGCCGCGGAACACCTGCGTCAGCAGATAGCCTGTGCCCAGCACTGTGAGCGCCGTGCCGACCAGGATACAGGCCGCGCGCAGGGTCACGCGGCTTGCCGTGTTCAGCTCGACAGCCGGGGCCAGCGCGGCCCAGCGGTCGGCGCGCGCCCAGGCCACGATCGCCAAAGGCAGCCCCACGGTCAGCCCGGCCAACGCGAGGGCAAGCGGGCCGCGCCAGTCCGTGTCCGCGGGCAGCCCGCGGCTGAGGAAGCTCAGCACCCCGCGCAACAATTCGCCCGCCCCCACACTCGCCAGGCCGGCGCCGGCCAGCGCGGCCAGGTAGATGTAGCCGCGGCGCCAGGAGGCCGCGCGGCCCAGCTCGCGGCCGAGATCACCGTCGCGCGTCGCGGTCCAGCGCACAAAGCCCCAGACTGCCAGCGCGATGAGCGCGCCCGCGCCCAGGGCCATCAACCGGCCGCCGATGGCTGCCTCAGGCTCGCCCAGGAGGCGCAAGAAGACGAGCCGGGCGGCGCTGAGCGCCTGTGCCACCAGCGCGGTCAGCGCGCCGAGCTGCCCCAGGGCCAGATACGCTTTGCGCGCGGCCGCGCTCCGTTCCGCGGCCGCGGCCAGCGTCAGCGGTCGCGCCGCGCGGGCGGCCAGCCACACGTGCACACCCCACGCGATCAACGCCATGCCGGCCACGCCCAGGCCGATGACGGGCGATCCGCCCCAGCCGCCCAGGAATTGCCACAGCGCCAGGATGGAGCCTGCCAGAACGAGCAGCAGCGCGATCAACGCGGCCGTATAGACATAAAGACGAAACCCTCGACTCATGCTGCCTCACAAACGTCTGTTACTTCCAACGCGTCAAGATCGTCTCGCGCTGGAATAACTTCACACCCAGGTGCATCAACCCCACGTCCAACAGCGCCACGATCGCCGCGCTGATCCAGAACGTGGTGGCATTGAGCATGATGAACCCGGCCAACGGGCCGATGAAGAGGACCATCAGCGGCAGGATGATCAGCGAGCCAAGCTGCTCGGCGGCGCGCGGGTCGCTCGTGCGGCTGCTGACGATGACGCCCACGTTGACCGCCATGATCGTCAGCAACGGCGCCAGGATGAACATGGCCACCAGCCACATCGGGTCCACGAAGACGCTGAACACCCGATCGCTGACCGAGAAAATCCGGGCGAAGATCAGGAAGATGCCGTAGCTGAGCCAGGCTGTGACGACGCCGGGAATCGCGGCGGCGAGGCCCTTGCCCAACAGCAGCTCCGTGGTGGTCACGGGCGTGGCGAGCAGCGGCTCCAACGAGCGCGTCACCTTTTCACCGACGATGCTGTACGCGGCAATCGTGACCGGCACCATCAGCGGCATCATCAGGAACAGCACCAGGTAGTTGCTGGCCAGCACCGACTGCATCGCCTCAGTGGGGCTCATGCCGGCGAAGAGCGGGTTTTTCAGCACCCCGCCCAACTCAGCGTAATCGCTTTGCGAGACGGGCACGCGGCTCATGACGATCAGCATCACGATCGGGATAGCCGCCATCAGCAGCGGCACGCCCCAGACGACGGAAAAGACCAGCTTGTTCCGCCGTATGTCGGCCCATTCTTTGGAGATGATTGTGCGGATATGGTTCATATGACCCCTCACCCCGACCCTCTCCCCATTGCGATGGGGCGAGGGAGTTTAGAAATTGGATGCATTGGCTGTGATCCTGGAACACCCGGCCGCTCGCCCTATTACGATGGGGCGAGGGAGCTTAACGGCCATTGCCGATCAGGCTCAGGTAGACGTCTTCCAGCGAGTGCTTCAGCTCGTTGACGAACTGGATCTGCGCGCCCTGGCCGACCAGCGCGCCGACGATGGCCGGGTTCTGGGCGGCCGGATCGCTCAGGCTGATCACCAGCTTGCCGCCGGCCGCGCCCTGGTTCGGCAATGCTTCGACGTTCTGCACGAAGGACAGCCCACGCACGCTTGCAACCATCTGGTCGGTGAGCTGCGCCAGATGCACCACCGTCTGCCGGCCGAAGAGCTGGCGGCGCAGCGCCTCGGGCGTGTCCACGGCGATGAGTTGTTGGCGGAACACGCCGATCCGGTGGCACAACCGCTCGGCTTCATCCAGGTTGTGCGTGCAGAGGAAGATCGTGCGCCCCTGCCCGCGCAGCGTCTCGATGAAGTCGCGCACCGTTTTGGCGGCTTCGGGATCCAGTGCGGCGGTCGGCTCATCCATAAACACCACCGGCGGCTCGTGGAGCAGCGCGCGGGCGATCGCCAGCTTCTGCTTCATACCTTTGGAAAAGGTGCCGGCCTCAGTATCCCGGCGGTCCCAAAGATCGAGCAGCTTCAGATATTTCTCAACCTGGCCCGGCACATCCTTGACGCCATACAGCTCGGCAAAGATCGCCAGATTACGCTGGGCGCTCAGCCGCTCGTACAGGCCGGGCGATTCGGTGAGGATGCCGACATCGCCGCGAATCTTCAGGTCATCCCGGCCGACTTCGAGGCCGTTGACCCAGGCGCGCCCCGCGGTTGGGCCGATCAGGCAGGCGAGCATGCGGACGGTGGTCGTCTTGCCCGCGCCGTTAGGGCCAAGGAAGCCAAACACCTCGCCCTCCTTCACCTGCAAGTCGAGCCCATCCACAGCCTTGATCGGATGGCCGTCACTTTGAAAGTATTTGCAAAGACCTTCAGTGCGAATCATAGGAACCTCGTGATACGTGATCTATAAAAACGTGATGCGTGAAGCGTGAGCCGTGAAACGTAAGCCATCGATTGTAAAACGCCATTCCACATTCCACATTCCACATTCCACATTCCCTCATTCATACTTCGACGCCTCTGCCCGCCGTGCCAGTTCCTCCGGCAAAAGCGCACGCGGCGTCAGATGGGCTGCCAGCGGGATCGGAACCGGCGCGGGCTCTGGCTCGGCCGCAGCGGGCGCCTCGTGCAGGCGCCAGATCAGCCACACCGCAAAAGCAGCCAGCGGCGCCAGCCCCACCTCCGTCCAAAGCGTCCCCAGAGTCCGCAGGGCCCACACGCCCCAGAAGTCGATCGCGGTGTGCAGCCCGATGGCCGCCAGCAGCCAGACCGGATTGCGCCGGGTCACCGCGCGCATCACCAGCAGGGCCATGCTGATTTGCAGCGCGATGGCAGCGAGACGCTCCAGGCCGGCGACCAGCGGCAGCGCGGCGTTCGTGCCCCAGTAGGACGCCTGCGCGGCCTGCATTTGGCTCGCAGCCTCCGCGGGCAGCCCCAATGCCGCGGCGCCCAACGACCGCACCACCAGCAGGCCAACCACGTTGACCAGCGCCAGCAGCCCGAGGATGATCGCCTCCGCACCGCCGTGGCCCGCGCCGAATTGCAGACCTGCGCGCCAGCCGCGCGTCTTCCGCGCGAAGAAACGCAGCACGATCCACCGGGCGCCCTCCTCGCAAACGCCCGCGCTCAACCCGGCTGCCAGCGCCAGCGGGATCAGCGGCCAGGTCGCCACCCCGCGGCCGCCGGTCAGCAGCCCCCGCGCGTAATTCAGCGGGATGTGCACCACTTGCGACGCGACAAACGTGGCCGCACCGATCCCGAAGACGCCCCAGCCGATGCCGTACTTGCGCCTGATCCACGCGCCCAACAGGATCGGGAAGAGGATCATCAGCGGCATCTGCACCAGGAAGGTGGTCAGGAGCAGGGGGATGTTGATGGGCACGGCCGCGCTCGAAGCCTCCGTTGTTGCGGCTGTTGCGGCGGCCGGGGTTGGGGTGAGGGCCGGCGCCGGCGCGGCCGTGCCGCCGCCGAGCGAGCTCAGCTCGAACGCGGCGCCCGACGACCGGTTAACGTACTTTACGAGCGGATACGGCGCAGCCTGGGCATACCACGCATCGTGTTTGCCGCTGCCGAAGCTCATCTCGACCCGCCAGGTGGCGTAGGCGCCGGCCGGCACCGTGACGGTCTCCGCGCCGGTCACGCTGAGCTGGATGGCCGCGGTCTGGCCGGTCGTCGGGATCACGTCGGTGTAGCGCGTCACGTACCCGGCAGCCAGGGGCAGCGCGCGCTGAACTTGCAGCGACGCATCGTTGTCGATGCCATCCGCGACCGGTTTGAGCGACTTGGTGGTGGCCGTGCCATCGGCCGCAACGGTGGTGATCCGGATTTCATCCGCCAGGTAGCTGGCCTCGTAACGCACACCGCCGACCTCGCGCGTCGCGCGCACGGGCCGCAGATCGGCATCCAGGGCGACGCTGCCGCGATCCTCCCGCCCGTTCACCGTCGTCGTATATTCCTGCAGCCAGTCAGCCGACGAACGGCTCCACTTCCAAGTGGCTGTGCCGATTTGTGCGCCGCTGCTGTCGAGCAGAACGTATTCGCTCACCTCGCCGGCCGTCCACGGCGCCGGGTTGAACGCCAACGGCTGCGCTGCCGGCCCGCCGCAAGCGGCCAGGAGAACCATCAAGACACCGGCCAATAAGGCCGGCCAAATCCAACGCTTCATGTCCGAAACTCGCCTTCGTTGTAAAGTACGGTCACCGCACGAGCGATTCCTCTGAAGCCCTGAGCTCACGTCTGCGCCTCGCGCAACATGCCATCCAAGGCGCCAAAGCTCACCCGCGCGGTCAGATCCTGGCTCAGCGGCGTCACCGAGACGACGCGGTCGCGCGCGAATGCCCAGATGTCCGAATCGGGCTCCAGGGTGGCCCAGTCGACGTGGATTTCATAATCCAGCGGGATCAGCGGGCCGGGGCCGGGCCGGTTTGCCGGCGGCAGCATGCGATAAAACGACTGGCGCGACTGCCGCGTCAGACGCCACGGCGTCTCGGACGTGGCGTTGGCCGGCACATCGATCTTCAATACGTCGGCATCGAATGGGAGTTGTGTCGCCAACATCGCCCGGGCGAAACGCCGCGTAAAGTGCGCGGCCGTGCGCCAATCGACGCCGTCGCCGTGGTTGTAGTGGTAGGCCCGGGCGGTCTCCAGCGAAACCGCCAGGCCGGGGATGCCCATCTCGGCCGCCTGCAGTGCTGCGCCCACCGTGCCGGAAACCGTGACCGTCGTGCCCAGGTTCTCGCCGTAGTTAATGCCCGACACCACCAGGTCGGGGCGCCGATCCGCCAGCGCCAGCACCGCGTAAGTCACAGCCTGCGAAGGTGAGCCGGTCAGGGCATAGATCGTCACGTCCATGCAGCCGATCTGCAAATGCTCCACGGTCACGACGCCATCGGCCACCGGCGGGCTGCCGCGGCCCATGCCGGTTTGCTGGGTCGCCGGCGCCACGATGAGCAGCTCGCCCAGGTCGCAGAGCGCCTCGGCGGCGGCCAGCAGGCCGGGGGAACGGATGCCATCGTCATTGGTCAGCAGGATCAGGGGGCGGGGTAGCGTCAAAGCTCATCTCCAAGAATCAAAAGTCCCGTTGCCGGGCATTGTCACGGCAGGGCGGCACACACGCCGTCACATCCTATCACCCGGGCGCGCCTGTTGCTATGACCAGGCGCATCTTGCGGTTATCAGGACAGCCTCTCTTAGACGTTCGGCGCCTGACCAAGCGACTGAAGTCGCCACGACAAAGGGAAAGATGGGGCGCCTCACGCCGTCGGCAGGGTTCGCTGGCGCCGCGCCGAGCGCGACAGTGGTCGCTTGGCGATCAACGTCACCTTTGCGCTGTTTTCCGGCGAGAAGGCGCTCACCAGCTCCCAGCCCTCCTCGCCCAGCTCGTTCAACGCAGCCTCGACCACTTCATCTTTGGTGCTGAACGTGCCGCCGACAGTCTGGACGCGGTACTCCCATTGTGCTTCTTCTGTCATGGTATTTCCTTCGAATATGCGCGCCACCGGGATTCACCACAGAGACGCAGAGCGCGCAGAGGCATTCCCGGTCTCGGCCTCCGCGGCCTCTGTGCCTCTGCGGTGCGGCACGTTTTTCAGCCGCCAACGGTGAGCCCACGGCTCATGGCCAACGCCTTCGAATATGGGTTAGGGGCCGGGCGCTGACATTCTGAATGCTTCATTGGATTGGAGTTTGTCATCCTGAGACCTGCGATCCCGCGCGGCGGGATTCGTTCGCACGAGAAACTTGTGCGGATCGGTTATAATCGTGAG